>JBIKRQ010000465.1:0-4834 GCA_044349155.1 Myxococcota bacterium | reverse complement strand
CCGATGAGGGCCAACGCACCAATCGTGAAGAACACGTGGGTGAGCTTCAGGTACTTCGAAAGGCCGCCGACATGGCGGATGTCTTCTTCGTGGTGCGCGGCGTGAATCACCGTACCGGCCGACAAGAAGAGCATCGCCTTGAAGCTGGCGTGGGTGATCAGGTGGAAGAACGCCGCAAACGGGTTGCCCAGGCCGACGGCGACAAACATCCAACCGAGCTGGCTGGCCGTCGAGTAGGCGATGCCGCGCTTGAAGTTCGTCTGCCACAGCGACGCGAGTCCGCCGAGGATGGCCGTGCTCAAGCCGGTGAAGATGATCGCGGTTTGCACCTCGGGAGTGAGGGCCAACATCGGCGACGCGCGCACCAGCAAGTACACACCAGCAGCCACCATGGTGGCGGCGTGGATGAGGGCTGACACCGGCGTCGGACCAGCCATGGCCGACGGCAACCAGAACCACAGCGGGCCCTGAGCGCTCTTGGCTGCAGCTGCAATCAGCAAGCAAATGCCGACGGCCGTGGCTCCACCGGTGGCGTTGGGAGCCGTCGTCGCCAGCGTGTCGAGGGCGCCGCCGCCAGCGGGCATGAGCACCGCAGCAAGCAACAACGCCGCGTCGCCGATGGCATTGGCACCGAGTGCCAAAAAGCCCGCCTGCAACGGCCAGCCCTTCTGCCACCAAAACGAGATGAGGAGGAACGACGCGATACCCACGCCCGTCCAACCAATGAGCAGCACCGTGAGGTTGCCCGCGACGACGAGCAAGCACATGGCGAGCACGAAGAAGTCGAGGAAGGCGAAGAAGCGGTGGGCCCGCTCGTCGTCGTGCATGTAGCTGATGGCGTAGATGAACACGCAGGTCGCCACACCACCGACCACCGCGAGCATCACCGCCGACAAACCGTCAACCGTCAGGCGGAAGGCGGTGTCGGGGAGAAACGGGATCCAGTCGGCAACGACGACGTGGGCCGGCGTGCGATCACCCAGCAGAAAACCGACGGCGACCGCGAAGATCGCGAGCGGCCCGACAAAGGAGAACTGCCCCGCCGTCTTTGGCAGCTTGAGGACGTTCAGGAGGAGCAGGGGCAGTGGAAACAACCACACCCAGGGTGCAAGCGCGCTCATCCGGCGATCTCCTTGGCGTCGTCGATGTCGACGCTGTCCTGGCCACGGAACAGGGCAAGAGCGAGGGCGAGGCCGACAACGGCTTCGGCAGCGCCCAGCACCAGCACCAGCAGGCCGGCGGCCTGACCTTCGGCGTTGCCGTGAATGCGGCTGCCGAGGATCAACACGAGGATCGAGGCGTTGATCATGAGCTCAATGCTCATCAGCACCGCGATCGGGTTCTTTCGGTACACAACACCCATCGCTCCGCAGGCGAAGACGATGAAGGCGCAGACAACAATGATGGTCTCGGTGGTCATCAACCGAACCCTCCTGCACGGGGCTTCTCTTGACGACGCCAGAGCGCGATCGCCGTGACAATGGACGCGAGCAGCAACGGTGCGGTCAGTTCAAACGGCACCATCAGCGAAGCGAACAACGGCTTGCCGACTTCTTTGACGGTCGGGCCTTCGCCAGCGAGCGCGGGAAGCGCGACGCCGACACTGAGGTGCGACGCGAGTGCAACGCCGAACACAGCGAGCACGGCAAGACCCGCGAACGCGGCACCGGCGAGACGCGCAGCGCCCAGCGGCTCGCGGCCGTCCGACGGCAACAGCGTGACGACGATGAGGAACAAGACGACGATGGCGCCCGAGTAGATCAGCACCTGCGCGACCGCCATGAGCTGCGCGCTGAGCATGAGGTAGAGCCCAGCCATGGCCATCGAGTGCGCAAGCAACCCGACGGCGGTGTGGACCGGCTTTTTGAGGAGCACGACAGCCAGAGCACTTGCCACGACAAGCGCGCAGGCGATGGCAACAGTGACGACAGGTTCCATGCGCGGGGCTCTAGCGGGTTTCTCCAAGTGGTCAAGGCACCCCGTCTGCCGACGTCGACGCCGCGCGTTGCTGCCGCGAACCGGCTCGCGTTTTCGCCGCAGGTCGCTAGCCTCTGCGCGTGTCAGACATCGCCTGCTCTCCCGTCATCATCGACGACGACGCCACTGCCCGCGCCGCCGCCTTCGTCGTGCCACGTGCCGAACACCCCCGGCGTGTCGTCGTCGCGCTGTCGGGCGGCGTCGACTCGTCGGTCGCTGCGTGGTTGCTCAAAGAAGCAGGCCACGAGGTGATCGGCGTGAGCCTGCGCCTCGCCCCCGACGACGACGGCTCGATGGCCGTTCGTCACGGCCGCTGCTGTTCCCACGACGACATGACCGACGCGCGCCGCACCGCCGACGCCATCGGTGCCGACTTCTACGCCATCGATGCTCGCGCGCGCTTCAAGGAAGCCGTGTTCGATCCCTTCGTCGAGGCCTGGCGCAACGGCCGCACACCGATCCCGTGTTTGGCGTGCAACCACGAGGTCAAACTGGGCGATCTGTTGGCCACCGCGCGCCGTCTCGACGCCGCCCTCGCCACCGGCCACTACGTGCGTCGCGTGCAGCACCACGGCGTTGCGGCGATCGCGCGGCCTGTCGATCTGCGCCGTGACCAGAGCTACTGGCTGTACGGCACCCCCGCCGACGTCGTCGACGAACTGCTGTTTCCGCTGGGCGATCTCGACAAGCCGCTGGTGCGTGCCCTCGCGCAAAAAGCGGGGCTGCCCATGGTGGCCAAGAAGCCCGACAGCCAGGAGATCTGCTTCGTCCCCGACGGTGATCACGCTCGCGTCGTCGAGGGTGCTGTGGGTGCTCTGCCCGAGGGTCAACTCGTGCACATCAACGGCAAACCACTGGGCCGCCACAAAGGTGTGCACCACTTCACGGTGGGCCAACGGCGCGGCACCGCCGTCGCATCGCCGGTCGAAGGTGAGCGCCTCTACGTCGTCGACGTCGATGCCGGCAGCAACGCCGTGGTCATGGGCCCGCGCGAGGCCCTGCAGTGCACCACGGTGCGTGCGCGCCCGCTGCGCATCGCTCATCCGTTGTCGTTGTGGCCTTCGGTGGTCAGTGCACAGGTGCGCGCGCGGCACACAGCACAGCAGGCGACGTGGCGGGTGGTCGACGACGGTGAGCTCGAGGTGAGCTTCCTCGAACCCGTCACGGGTGTAGCACCGGGCCAGGCCCTCGTCGTCTACGACGGCGATGTCGTGTTGGGTGGTGGTGTCATCGTCGAGCGTGTCGACGGCCTGCGCCCACGCCGCTCGCTCTGAGCTCGACAAAGTGAAGTGCAGCACGAAGGGAGGCGTTGGCCTCCCTTCGTCGTTCGCATGGCGTCCGATGGTCGGCGGCTGGTGGTCGACCCAGAAAAGAAGAAGGGAGGCCAACGCCTCCCTTCTTCATTCAGCTGTCAACACTTCGCTCAGAGGTCGAGCTCGCCGGACCAGACATCGGCGTAGCCGAAGGACCGGACGGTCTGCGCCATCTGCTGGGCGATTTCGAGGTCGCTGCGGGGCTCGAAGTCCTGCTCAGCGTACTGCGACAGGAACTCGGTGCCCGGACCATCAGCGCCACCAACGTAGTAGCGGTCTTTGATCTGGCGGAGGAACTCGAAGCCGATCGAGTAGAAGTCCTCTTCGCCGCCGTGGAACTGCTTCAGTGCGAAGTACTTCTTGCCGCTGACGGGGTCGTTGACTTCGACATAGCGGGTCGGGTCGTTGCGCACGTCATCCGGGATATCGTTGTCGGTGATGGAGTGGGTGAGACCAACCATCATCGATTCGGCGATATCGTAGTCGTCAGTGTACTGGCCGTTGTAGGCGGCGTTGTACATCGCGAGCAGGCGGAACGTGTACTGCTGGTCGGGGTTCACCGTCGGCGAAGGCAGGTTGTTCCGGTCGGCGCCAAAGCCCGTGAGGCTGAGCATTGGGATGACGGTCGGGGCCTGGTTCGGGTTGGTCAGCATCGCGCCGTAGCCCGTGATGTTCTCGGTGACGACCGAACCAATGAGGTTGTTGAGGTCGCTGCCGAACAGGGTGTTCAGGTTGATGAGGAAGCTGCGCGTGTCGGACGAAGCGTCGACGCCGATGAAGTCGGTGTTGGCATCGCCGATGGCCTTGATGGCCAACCACTTCTCCCACCACGAACCCATCACGGTGGGCTTGTTGTAGAAGTAGTAGCCGTACTGCTCGCGGTCGTAGAGGGTGTTCGCGCTGCGAGCGAAGCCAGCCACGTCTTCCTGACGCGAGAGCTGCACCTTGCCGTCAACGGCTGCACCGACGTCGTCGACCACGGTCACGTTCGTGATGCTCTCGCACGTGGGCTGCTCGTTCTCGAAGTCGTACCAACGGATCTCGTCGCTGCGGCGGACGCGCATGTACGGAACGTTGTTGGTGACCTTGAAGTTCGCGTTGCCCACGGCAGGCGTGTTGGCATCGCATGCAGCGGGGTTGGCATCGACGAAGGTGTAAGCGCCATCGACCGGGTTGCCGAGCGAGGCGTTGTCTTCGGCGGTCTCGTAGCAACCGTTGGCCAGGCGCACGTAGCAACCAACGTCGGGGCTGGCGAGCAGTTCGCTCAGCGCGTTGACGGTCTGCACCGTACCGACGAAGCCGGCAAGGCCACACGAGTCAGCGGTGAAGCGGTCTGCAGCTTCTTCTTCAATCTGGCCGTCGGTCACCACGAGGCAAGGACGGTCGCCACGAACAATGGCTTCGTCGTTCACCCAGTTCTTGTACTGGTTGAGCATGTAGGTGAAGTCGCGCGAGTAGACGCGGGACAGGTAACCGAACACGTCGAGGCCGAACACCAAACGCTCACGCTTGAACGTGTTGAAGATACGGTAGGCACGGTACTT
>JBIKRQ010000462.1:0-4837 GCA_044349155.1 Myxococcota bacterium | reverse complement strand
GTCCGTGCTGGTCGAGGTGCTGCCCCCGCGCACTTCCGCGACCTGTGCGGCCCCCTCCAAAACCGACGCCGCCCTCGGCCGCGGTCTGCTCGACGTGACGGCCTCGCTCGGCATCCACGGCACCTACGTCGCCGACCTGCGCCTGAGCTTGAAGGGTGCCGACGCGCGGATCGACGGCTTCACCGTCGAGTACGACCTGCCTGACGACGTGTCGGGCGATGTCACTGGCGCTGCAGAAAAAGCGGCGGGCGAGCTGGTCGTCGGCGACACCGTGCTGTCGGGCAGCGACGACGACAACCGCGTCGCCGTCGTGCAAAACGTGCAGCTCATCCCGCGTGACCTCGCTGTCGCGCTGCAGGAAGACACCGGCCTCGGCATTTCGCAGATCGAGTACGTGACCGTCGGCGTCACCATCACCCCCGTCGTCAGCGGCGAAGCGGTGGTGGGTGCGGCCAGCACGTTCCCGATCGACATCTGCCGCAGCTGCCTCGTGCAGCCCCTTGAGGTGTGCTCGGGCGAAGGCCAGTTCGCGGCACTCCCCGTCGTGTGCCGCCCCGGCCAGGACACCCCGTTGTTCACGTGCGTTGCCACTGGAGTGGGCGAATGAAGTCCAAGCTGCCAATCATTGTCGCTGCGCTGTTGGGTCTGGTCCTCGTCGGCGCCTTCGTGGCCCGCATCAGCCAGTCCAAAGAGAAGGCAGCCCTCGCCAAAGCCGTGATGGAAAAAGAGGTGGTCACGTCGGTGCGCACCGCCGAGGCCGCCAAGAAAGACCTGCCGCAGGTGGTGCAGATCACCGGCAGCATCAAGGCGAACAACGACGTGCAGGTGCTGCCGAAGTCGCCTGGCCGCGTCACCAAGGTGTTCGCCGAAGTGGGCGCTTCGGTGAAGGCTGGCGACGTGCTCGCCACCGTCGAAGCCGTCGACATGGCCCTGCGGGTGAAGCTCGCCGAAGCCCAGCTGCAGCAGGCGCGTGCGGGTCTCGAACAGGCACGCGTGCAGGAGGCCACCGCCAAGCGTGGCTTCGAGCGCGCCAAAACGCTGCGTGAGAAGGGGGCGATGACCCAGCTCGACTTCGAGCAGGCCGACTCCGGCGCGCAGCTCGCCGCTGTTGGCATCCAGAGCGCCACCGCTGCCGTGGCGTTGTCAGAAGCGAACCTGGGCCTCGCGCAAAAGGCGTTCGACGACACGCGCATCACCACGCCCGTCGCCGGTGTGGTCACGCGCAAGCAGGTCAACGTGGGCACGATGGCCAGCCCAGCGGCGTCGGCGTTTTCGGTGCAGGACCAGTCGTCGCTCAAGATGGAAGGCACCGTGCCTGCCGCCTACGTGCCGCTGATGAAGCTGGGCATGGAAGTCGAAATCGTCGTCGACGAACTGCCCGGCCGCACCATCACGGGCACCGTGTCGCGCTTGTCGCCAACGCTCGAGGCCGAGACGCGCCGCGGCGCGATCGAAATCGCGGTGAAGCCTGCTGAAGGTCTGCTGCCCAACATGTTTGGTCGCGCGCAGATCGCCTTTGGCTCGTCGTCCGACGTGCTGGTGGTGCCCGCGTCGGCGGTGTTGTCGGTCGGCGGTGAGCCGGCGGTCTACGTCGTCAACGATGCCGTCGCGAAGCTCGTGCGCCCAAAGATTGGCGCCAAGCACTTCGACGAGATCGTGATCGAAGAAGGCCTCAGCGCCGGCGACGACGTGATCGTGTCGGGCAGCGTGGGCCTCAAAGACGGGGGCAAGGTCCTCGTCAGCGGCGGCTGAGTCTGCCCTGCCCGCGTCGTCGTCGACGCGGGCGTTTTGCTGTTCGTTTTCCCGATCTTTTTCGCGCTGCGGGTCAGCGGAGCTCCCATGAAGATCTCAGACGTCTCCATCGACAGACCGGTGTTCACCACCATGTGCGCCATCGCCACGATGGTGATGGGCTTCATGGCCCTTGGTCGGCTCAGCGTCGACCTGTTCCCCGACATCAGCTTCCCCGTCGTGGCCATCACCACGACGTATCCGGGTGCAGGCCCAGAAGAAGTTGAAGAACAGGTCAGCAAGCGGATCGAAGACGCCGTCTCGACGGTCAATGGTGTTGACACCATCCGCAGCTACTCGCGTGACTCGGTCAGCGTTGTCGTGGTGCTCTTCAAGCTCAACGTCAACGCGCTCGAGGCCAACAGCGACGTGCGCGACCGCATTCAGCAGGTCAAAGCGCAGCTGCCCGACGACTCGAACGATCCGATCGTGCAGAAGTTCGACCCGGGTGCAGCCCCCATTCTCACCTACGCCGTGCGCGCCGCTGGCCGCTCGCCACAAGAGCTCACCAAGCTGATCGACGACACGCTGCGCCCCGGCCTCGAGGCCATCGGTGGCGTCGGCTCCGTCGTGTTGAAGGGTGGGCAGACGCGCGAGATTCGCATTGAGCTCGAGCAGAGCAAGCTGCAGGGCGTGGGCCTGTCGGTTGGTGGTGTGGCCCAGATGCTGCGCATGGAGAGCATCGACCTGCCTGGTGGCCGCATCACCGTCGGTGGTCGTGAGTTCGCCATCCGCGCCAATGGCCGCTTCAAGTCAGCGACCGACGTCGAAAACGTCGTGATTGCGTCGCGTCCTGATGGCACGCAGATCCGCGTGAAAGACGTGGGCGTGGTTCGTGACGACGTCGAAGAAGTCCGCACCATCACGCGCCTCAACGGCGAGCCTGCGGTGTTGTTCGATGTGCAAAAGCAGTCGGGCAGCAACACCGTGGCCGTCACTGATGGTGTGAATGCGAAGCTGGCCACCCTGCTCGAGAACCCTGCGCTCAAGGGTGTCGACGTCGTGCTGGTCACGGAGCAGGCGCAGTACATCCGCAACAACATCCACAACCTGCGTGAGCACCTGATCGTGGGCGGCTTGCTCGCCATCCTCGTGATCTTCTTCTTCATGCTCGATGTGCGCTCGACGCTGATTTCGTCGCTCGCGCTGCCGACGTCGGTGATCGCCACGTTCTTTGTGATCTGGGTGCTCGGCTTCTCGCTGAACCTGATGACGATGTTGGCCATCACGCTGGCCATCGGCTTGCTCATCGACGACAGCGTCGTCGTACGAGAGAACATCTTCCGACACCTCGAGATGGGTGCAGACCCGATGACCGCGGCGCGCAAAGGCACGTCGGAAATCGCCCTCGCGGTGTTTGCGACGACGATGACGATTGTGGCGGTGTTTCTGCCCGTGGCCTTCATGGACGGCATCATCGGCCGCTTCTTCCGCCAGTTCGGTTTGACGTTGACGGCGGCGGTGCTCGTGTCGCTGGTGGTGAGCTTCACGCTCGACCCGATGATGTCGGCGCGCATCGCGCAGAAGGTCGACCCCGACCGCCACGAGAAGATGAAGATCCACTGGTTCTACGGGCCGCCCACGCGCCTGTTTCACTGGATGGATGCGTTTTACACCGACGTGCTGAAGTGGTCGCTGGCCCACAAGTTCACCGTCGTCTTCGGCGCGCTGTTCATGTTCTTCGGCTCGATCTTCCTCGTGCAGTTCATGGGTTCGGAGTTCGTGGCCAAGGGCGACCAGGCGAAGTTCGAGGTCACCTTTGAGGGCCAGGCGGGCGTGTCGCTCGCCGAGAGCAACATCCTGGCGAAGCAGGCCGAGCAGATTCTCGTGAAGCAGCCCGAGGTGCTCAACGTGATCACCGTTGTTGGTGTCGACTCCGACGCCAGCAAGTTCAAGATGACGGTGACGACGACGAAGCGCACCCAGCGCACGCTGACCATCGACGACCTGATGAACAACGCGCGCAGTGCCCTGGTGGTGGTGCCGGGTGTGACGGCGAAGCTCGCGATCCCCGGCATGGTCGAGGGTGGTGGTGCATCGCAGGCGCCGGTGCAGCTGATCATCTCGGGCCCAGACCTCAAGGAGCTCGATCGGATCGGCTACGAGACGATGCAGCTGCTCAACGGCATTCCCGGTGCGCGCGACGTCGGCACCGATCTGCGTCCTGGCAGCCCCGAGCAGCGCTTCGTGGTGAACCGTTCGAAGGCCGCCGACCGTGGCGTGAACTTCGTGTCGGCCGCACAGGCCCTGCGCTTCTCGGTGGAAGGCGACGTCGTAGCGACGGTGTCTGACCGCGGCGACGACGTCGATGTGCGGGTGCGTCTGCGCGATGAAGACCGCTCTGACCTGTCGCGCCTCGAGCAGATTGTGGTGCCCAGCAAGACCGGGGCGCTGGTGCGGCTCGACGAGATCATCGACATCACCGAGGTGCCGTCGCCGGCCAGCATCACGCGCAGCGACCGTCAGCGCGCTGTCACGATCACGTGCAACACCGGTGGCCGCTCGCTTGGTGAGGTGACCGCCGACCTGCGTGACGGCCTGGCCAAAATGAACTTGCCGGCGGGCTACACCTACAAGTTCGACGGCGAAGCCAAGAACATGGCCGAGACACTGACGAACATGTTGGCGGCCCTCGGACTCGCGATTATCTTTATCTACTTGATCCTGGCGTCGCAGTTCGAATCGTTCGTACACCCGTTCACGATCATGCTCGCCCTGCCCCTCGCCGTCATCGGCGCGTTGTTGGGCCTGTTCTTGAGCGGTACTGCGATCGGCATGCCGGCGATGATTGGCATTATCTTGTTGATGGGTCTGGTGACCAAGAACGGTATCTTGTTGGTCGACTACACCAACCAGGTCCGCGAACGCACCGGCAAGAACGCGTACGACGCGCTCATCGAGGCGGCACCGGTTCGTCTGCGCCCGATCTTGATGACGTCGGCAGCGATTGTGCTCGGTGAGCTGCCCACAGCGTTGTCGAAGGCCGAAGGTGCGGAGTTCAACGTGCCGATGGCGGTGGCCGTGATCGGCGGCGTGCTGACGTCGA
>JBIKRQ010000463.1:0-4837 GCA_044349155.1 Myxococcota bacterium | reverse complement strand
CGAGCTGGGGATTGGTGGCGGCGTTCATCGTCGACGTCATGTCGAAAAACCAAGCCGCCGCAACCCGGCAACCACCGCCACCGCCAAAGCATGTGGTTCGGCAGCCGATGCACCGTGTTCGTCGACGACGGTCAGCTCCCCAAACGTCGCGCCACCGCCGAGCACCAACACCTTCGCGCGTCCTGGCGTGTCTTCGAGATCGAGCAGCGCTCGCAACAGCGTCGACTTCGCCGCCGGCTCGACCAGCACGAGCACCGCCGCATGCTGCGCCTGTCGACACGCCGCCACGTCGTCGAGGAGCACCTCCACCACGTCGCCCAGCATCTGCCGCAGCGCTCCCTTCAGCACGGCATCGTCGCGCCGCGCAGCAACCACCACGCGACGTCGAGCATCGAGCGGCTGGTTCTGCGCCGGCGGATCGGCAGGTGTGGCCTCCGACGTCGAGAACACCGGAATCGCCGTGACCTGCGTGTGCAGCGGACTCACGTCGCCAAGCGCAATCGACGCCGGCCGCGCCAACCGCGGCACCTCGACGGTGAGTTCATCGAGGGCGATCGACGTCGCGCGGTGGCCTTCGTTGCCCGAGCGCAAAAACTCGAGCACCTCGGCCGTCGACTCCGTCAGAAAGTCGTCGTCGATCACCGCGTCGACAATCGCCCCCACGAGCACTGGTGCTTCGGCCCCGTAGTGCTGGTCGAACACCGACGTGAGCACGGCGTCGTCGCACACCATCGGTTGCACGCTCAGTCCGGTCGCGAGTTCCACCGCTGCCACCGCCGCGTCGTCGCAGGGGTCGCTCATCGCGAGATACAGCCGCTCCTCGCCGCGCGCTTTGGCAATCGGCAAAATGCGCCACTGCTCTGCCGCCTGGCGAGGCACCAACTGCAACAACCGCGGGTGAACCTGCACAGCCGCTACGTCGACAAACCCGACCGCCCCGCCGGCCCGCGCCTTCAACGCACGCTCGATCACCCGAGCCATCACGCGCGGGTCGACAACCTTGAAGGACGCCAGCACATGCACCAACGGCCGTTGCACCTGCCGCGCGTGCGCTTCGGCTTGCGCCAACGTCGTCGGGTCGACCAGGCGAGCCTGCAGAAGGAGTTCGCGAAGTTGCATCAGGCGAACACTGCTTCGAGTCGTGCTTTCACGTCATCAGTCAACTGCACCTTGAGTGCGGCAAGGTTCTCGTCGAGCTGCGCGTTCGTCGTCGCGCCGAGTATCACGCTCGACACGCCGTTTTTCGCCAACGCCCACGCGATAGCCAGGCGCGCGCGCGTGGTGCCCACGTCGTCGGCAATGGCCTTGAAGGC
This sequence comes from Myxococcota bacterium, assembly GCA_044349155.1. Lineage (GTDB taxonomy): Bacteria > Myxococcota > UBA727 > UBA727 > VGSZ01 > VGSZ01. Next base: position 3,524 of record JBIKRQ010000463.1, on the reverse strand, counting down.
CTTGACGCGTTCGCGCTTTTCGTCGGTGAGCCCCTCGCGCAACCAGTCCATGCGCGCGAGGCGCGAGCCCTCGGGCACGCCGTCGTCGTACTTGCCGCTCAAGATCCCCGAGGCGAGCGGGCTCCACACCACAAGCCCCATCCCGAGTGCTTTGGCCGCGGGGAGCACGTCGTCCTCGAATTTGTGGCGCGCCAGCAACGAGTACTGCGGCTGCTCAACGATCGGTGCATCCCATCCGCGACGTGCCGCAAGCGCATGCACATCGCGCAGCTGCGCCCCCGTCCACTCCGACGTCCCCCAGTGCAGAATCTTGCCCTGACGGACAAGGTCGTCCATCGCGCGCGCGGTTTCCTCGACGGGTGTGTCGTCGTCGAAGCGATGACAAAAGTAGAGATCGAAGTAGTCAACGCCCACGCGCTGCAACGACTTGTCCACCGACTCGATGATGTGCTTTCGGCTCAGCCCGCGATCGTTGACGTCGTCAGACATCGGCCAAAATACCTTCGACGAGATCACCAGCTCATGCCGCGGCAACTGCGTCAGCACGGCCCCCATGCGCCGCTCGGCCTCGCCTTTGGCGTAGATGTCGGCGATGTCGAAGAAGTTCACACCCGCATCAAACGCGCGGCGAATGATGGCTCCTGTGACGTCGTCATCGGTCACGCTGCCACCAAAGGTGGTCCAACCACCGAGCGACAACGCGCTCACCTTGAGTCCCGATTTTCCAACGCGGCGGTACGGCATTTCTGGGTGGCGCATGGGGAGAACTCCTGGTGACGCTGCGCAAAGCAGCGTCGTCGACACGCTACGAACACATGAGCACAAACAGCACAAACAAACGGGCGCCCGCAGGCGCCCTTGAAGTCACTCGTCGTCGTCTTCGCCCGGCCAGGCGTCCTTGTACGACGGCCGCTCACGCAAACGATCGCGCCACGAGCGCACGCGCGGAAACGCATCAAGATCGACGTTGAGCTGATCGAGCAGGTCGAGCAGCGGTGTCGAGAGCGTGTCGGCCACCGAGTAGTCGCCCGCCAAAAACGCGCGACGCGCAAGGTGACGATCAAGCACATCGAGATGACGATCGAGCTCCGAGCGCGACCGCTGGCGCAACCGCGGCGAGCGCTCGCTGTCGTCGAGGACGTGCTCTTCGCAGTACGACGTCCACAGCTCAACCGCGAAGCCAGTGCCGATGTACGACAGCCAGCTGTAGGCTTCGCCGCGTGCCGTGAGGTCGGTGAACCCCAACGGCGACTGCGGAAACCGCTCGGCCAAAAACAGCAAGATGGCCGGCGACTCGAAGATGGCGAGCTCGCCACCGGGGCGATGTTCCACGAGCGCTGGCAGCCGACCGAACGGGCTGCGCTTCAAGAACGCAGCGGTGCGAGGCTTGGTGAGATCGACGTCGCGTGGCGTGAACTGCACCTGGCACTCATTGAGGCCAACGCGGACAGCGACGCAAAACGGCGACGGGCGGTACTCGTAGAGGGTAAACGGCGGGGCCTTCGAAGTCGTCGTCATCATCCTGCTCCGCAGTCGTCGACGTCGTACCGAGCACGGGTCCACGCTGCTGCTCAATCGCGCCCGAAGTCGGGCTGGCGCAGACCCTATAGCGGAACGACGAACGCTGGCGAGTTTGTCGGCGCGTCTCAACTCGTCACATCCGTGGCGAGGCACCCGAAGCGCTGCTAGCGTGCGGCGGTGCCCACGCTTACGGAACAACATCGCACGGCGATCGCCGCTGTCTTCGCCGGGATCGCGGGCGTGGTGTGCTTTCTCAGCGCGCTGAACAACGACTGGGTCAACTACGACGATTGGAACTACATCTTTGACATCCGCACCCAGCGCGGCCTCTCATGGTCAACGTTCTGCATGGCGTTTACCGAGGTTATCAATGTCAACTACCACCCACTTACGTGGCTGAGTTACCTTTTTGACGTCAGCGTTGCAGGTGAAAACCCGCGGTGGTTTCACGGCGTAAACATTGCGTTTCACGGCATCAATTCAGCCCTGGTTGTCATCTACCTGAGCCGAAATAGCCAATCGCAAAGCATTTTTCCTGCATTCCTTTCTGGATTGCTCTGGAGCGTTCATCCGCTTCGCGTCGAATCTGTAGCCTGGGTGTCTGAGCGCAAAGACGTCCTCTTCACCTGCTTCTTCTTGCTGAGCCTACTGGCGTTTACGAACCCACGCGGTCGCAATGGCAAAGCGGCGTTTGTCTTCGCAACCTTGAGCCTGCTCTCCAAGCCCATGGCCGTCTCGCTGCCAGTGGTCATGTGGCTTCACCTCGTGCTCCTTGAGCGCACTAAAATCATCGCAGCGACACGCGAAGTTCTACCGTATGTCTTTTTGGCCGTCGCCATGGCCGTTGCGACATGGCTTGCCCAGGCTGGTGGCATGCAAACCACCGCACTCTTCCCGCCGCTGCTTCGCCTGCAAACCACACTTGTCAGCACTTCGCGATACGTGGTCGACAGCGTCAACCCCGACTGCCTCCATGCGCCGTACCTCTACCCCGATGCGTGGTCGATGGCACAAATCGCGTCGGCTGCTGTCGTCGTCACGACCCTTTGCGCACTGGCGTTGTTGAGCCTGCGCCGCTCGCCGCGCACAACGTTCGGCATCGCCTGGTTCTTTGTCACGCTCGTCCCCGTGAGCGGGCTGGTCATGGTCGGTATCGCGCCAAACGCCGACCGCTACACGTACGTGACAGTCATCGGCCTCCACTTGGCCCTGCTCCCACTGCTCGAGGCCATGCATCGCCGCGCAGCCATCAGTATGGTGGGTGTAGGCGTCGTCGTCGCAAGCCTTGCTGCGCTTTCGCAGCCACAGATAGAGACCTGGCGGTCGACCGAAGACCTCGTCGCGCACGCCATGTTCTGCAACCCCGACAATCCACCCGTCCTCGAAGCGGCGGCCTCGATCGCGGCTGAACACGGGAACTTCGACACAGCACGCACGCTCCGCGAGCATGCAAGCGAACTCCGGCCTGGCTACGTTGACGTCTGGGTTGGACTCGCGGGGCTCGCGACAAACAGGGGCGATGCGGCCGAAGCAAAGCGGCTCTGGCTGGAGGTCCTGTCCTGGGACCACACGCAGGTCCTTGGGCACCACGGTCTGGCGCTTGCCCTGTTTGAGCTTGGTGAGTTTCCTGCATCCGAGAGCGAGTTGAGTCTCGCCCTTGCGGGGCCCGCCCCGATCCACCCGCTGCTCCCTCTGATCCGTGACCGGTGGCGCAACCTGAAAGCAGAACGCCAGGCAAGCCTTGTTGAACAGCAGATCCAAAAAACCGACGCTGCCTTCCCGATGATCCGGCGGCCCACCAGGAGTCCCCAATGAAACGAGCATTTACCCTGATCGAGCTCATGATCGTCGTGGCGATCATCGGCATTCTCGCGTCGATCGCGGTGCCGAACTTCGTGAAGTTCCAGTGCCGCGCCAAGCAAACCGAGGCGAAAGCTGGGCTGAAAAACATCGTCGTGGCCGAGGAGCTACACCGGGGCAGCTTCGACACCTACCAGGACGGC
>JBIKRQ010000461.1:0-4845 GCA_044349155.1 Myxococcota bacterium | reverse complement strand
CTGCAAACCGATCCAACGGTGATTTACGCCTGCGACGACTATGACGGTGTCATCAAGAAGAAGCACCTGCAGCGCGAACATCCCTACAACACGTACCTGATTCCGGGGCTGCCGCCGGGGCCCATCGCCCAACCCGGCAAGGCCGCGATCGTGGCCGCCCTGTTTCCCACGAAGTCGAAGGACCTGTTCTTTGTGGCGATGGGCGACAGCGGTACGCACGTGTTCTGCCCCGACCTCGCCTGTCACACGCAGGCAGCGCAGCAGTGGCAAGACACCCGTTGAGCGGTGGTTGACGTCGACGTGGACCACGACGAACGTGACGCATGACCTGCTCTGTGTTCATCGCCACGAGTCTCGACGGATTCATCGCCCGCACCGACGGCAGCATCGACTGGCTCGAGGCGGTGCAGGTGGAAGGCGAAGACTACGGCTACGCCACCTTCTTCGCGTCCGTCGACGTCGTCGTGATGGGCAAGAACACGTGGCAGACCGTGCTCGGCTTCGACGAGTGGCCCTACGCGGGCAAGCGCGTGATCGTGCTGACCCACACGCCAGGCGCAGCGAAGCACGGCGAGGTGTTCTTCTCGGGCGATGTGCGCGAACTCGACCTCGAGCACCAGCACGTCTACGTCGACGGCGGCGACGTCATCCGCCAGTTTCTCGCGACCGGGCTCGTCGACCAGCTGACGGTCTCGCTGATTCCGGTGGTGCTCGGCACGGGCCGCGCGCTGTTTGCAGGTGGGGTGGAGCAGAAGCTCCAGCTCGTCGACACCACGGCGTTTGCGTCGGGGCTCGTGCAGCTGCGCTACGCATTGCCAGGAACATCGCGATGAAGCGGTTCGTGCTTGCAATCCTGCTGTGCGCGGCCTGCGGCCCCACCACCGAGGTGGGCCTCGACGCCGACGACAGCTACCAAAAAGCCTGCAGTGTCGACGACGACTGCGTGGCGGTGTTCTTCGGCGACGTGTGCGAACCGGGCTGCCCCAATGGTGCTGTCCACGTCGACGCCGAGGATGCCTACGACGCCCAGTTCGCGAGCGATCAGCAACGCTGCACCGGCATCGCGCAAGCACCCACCGACTGCGTCACCGCCGTGGCCTGCTTGTCGGAGCGGTGCCTGCTGCGCGGTGGCGAGTAGGCAACAGAAAGGGGCCTACAGCAGCTCAGGAGGCGTGCAGCGCTCGACCACGTCGCGGACCCGGTCGAGGGGCAGCCCGGGCACGAAGTGGCCGTTCACGCCCACCACATCGCCCGCCATGCACATCGCGTTGGCGATCGACTCTTCGACCGCATCGATGGTGGCGCGGAAAACCGGATCGATGTGCTCATCCGACATCACGTTCAACTGCTGCACGCGCGGCGCATCCACGCGGGGCAGGCGGTTGGCCGTCGAGAACGCGAGCACGATCTCGCCCGAGCCGTGGGCTGCGCCACTGCCGGTACGCCCGATGCCGAGGGCCGCGCGTTTGGCGACGCGCGCGAGCTGGTGGGGCAGCAGCGGTGCGTCGGTGGCGACGATGACGATGATGCTGCCGTAGTCGCCGCCGCGCTTGTGCACGCCCTTGAAGCTGTCGCCGAGCACGAGGCCGAGCGGCAGTCCACCCAGGCGCATGTCGACGAGGCGCCCGAAGTTCGCCTGCACCAACACGCCAACGGTGAAGCCGCCCTCGTCGGGGCGCAGCAGGCGTGACGAGGTGCCGATGCCGCCGGCGAAGTCGAAGGTGGTCATGCCGCTGCCACTGCCCACCGCACCTTCGTCGACGGGGCCGCTCTTTGCGCGCTGCAAGGCTTCGTGCACGTGCAGCGGCTTCACGTGACCGCCGGCGATGTCGTTGAGCCAGGAGTCGTCGCACTCGCCGACGACGGGGATCACGGTGTCGTGGTGCTGACCGATGCCCGGCACCTCGTTGATCATGTGCTCGACGACGGCGGTGTAGGCCGTGCCCACCGACAACGTGTTGGTGAGCACAATCGGCGTTTCGAGCACGCCCCACTCCTGCACCTGCGTGAGGCCCGACATCTCGCCGGCCCCGTTGAGCACGAAGCCCGCGGCCGCCACGCGCTGCAAGAAGATCGAGTCCTCCGGCGACGTCGACGTCACGGGCAGAATGGCGGTGACGCCAGTGCGCGCCGGGCCCTTGCCGACCACCAGCTTGCCGTCGCCATGCACGATGGTGCAGTGGCCAACGCGCACGCCCGCGACGTCGGTGATCGCGTTGTGTTTGCCTGGCGTCATCGTGCCGAAATGCAGGCCGAGTTCGCGCGCGCGCAGCCGACCGCCCTCGTTGGTGACGTCGACGATCGCCTCGCCTTCGGTGGTCCATGCCTCGTAGCGCGCATCCGCATTGCCGAGGCCATCAGCGCTGCTCACGGCTGGACCGGTGGTGGTGTCGTTGCGGTTGCTGCTCATCGGTCGTGTCCGTTTCTGTGCGGTCGTCGCTGCGTGCGCGTCGAAATAAGTCGCATTTTCAATGGGTTGTGCGGTTCTTCTTGACGCGGAGCCGGTCGAGTGCTGGGGCCAACACGCGGCCGATCAGCGCCTCGTACGTGAGGCCGGCGCTCTCGGCGACGAGGCACAAATCGCTCCACCCGGGCGTGAGCCCCGGCAGCGGATTGGCCTCGATAAAGCGCGGCTGACCACTGGCATCGCAGCGCAGATCGACACGCCCCACATCGCGGCAGCCCAGGGCCTGCCACGCACCAAGGGCCACCTCGTTGATGCGCGCGAGCAACGCGTCGTCGACGACAGCCGGGCGGTCGTAGCGGATGGTCATTGACCAATCGAGCTTGTCTTCGAAGGCGTAGATCGACAGCGGCTTGCTCTTGTCGAGGTAGACGATCTCCATCGGCGGCAGCAGTGCCGGCTTCGAGAAGTCGTATTCGTCGGCGAGAATGCCCACGGTGAATTCGCGGCCCGGCAGGAATTCCTCGACGAGGATCGGCTGCTGGTACTTCGCGTACAGCTTCGTCACGAGCGTGCGCAGAGCTGCTTCGTCCTCGACAACGCACTCGGGCAACACGCCTTTGCTGCTGCCTTCGGCGTTGGGTTTGCCAATCAGCGGAAACTGCAGATGCGCAAACGTCGACGACGGCTCGTCGCCCTTGAGCAGCAGTCCGCGCGGCACGGGGACGCCGGCACCGCCCACCACGCGCTTGGCGAGCTCTTTGTCGAGCGCAATGGCCATCGTGGCGGCATCGGAGCCGGTGAACGGAATGTCGAGCAGCTCGAGCAGGGCAGGCACATGAGCTTCGCGTCCGCGCCCGCGCTCCCCTTCGGCCAGGTTGAACACGACGTCGACGTTGGCCTGTGGCAGCGCCTGCACGATCGACGCGTTCGCCTCGAGGCGCACCACGGTGTGGCCGTGGCTCTCGATCGCTTTGGCGATGAGGTCGATGGTGGCGGGCGCGTCGTATTCGGCGTGGCTGTCGTCGTCGGCCGCCGACTTTGCCGCGATGCGCTTCACGTTGTGGGTGAAGCCCACGCGCAGTCCTGAGCCGCGCGTCGGTGTGCTGTCGACGAGGCCGTAGCGGCGCGAAGCACTCTCAATCACCGCACCGAGCACGTCGGTGGTGTCGCGCAAACCTGCCAACGCTGCCGCGAGGTAGATGCCCGCACCAGGCTCGAGCGAGGGCAGGGCGTTGACCTCGATGAAGGTGACCTCGTTGTTGTCGTCGACGCGCCAGTCGATGCGCCCGAGATCGTGCATGCCGAGCGTGTCGTACACGACACGGCTCAGGTGCAGCAGGCGCTCCGTGACGACGTCGTCGATGTCGGCAGGCACCTGCACCTCGACGGCCTCAGACTTCACGCACTTCAGTTCGTAGTCGTAGATGGCGTAGCGGCGCTTGCCGATGATCGACTCGTCGAAGCGGTAGCTGCACGGCGACAACACGCCGCCCGTCGCCGGCGATGCGGCCTGCAACCACGGCACCACCACGTCTTTGCCGACGATGAATTCCTCGACGAGGATGCCCGCCGGATACTTCGGCAGCAGCGTGCGCAACAACGCGCGGAGCGCTGGTTCGTCCTCGACGATGCTGTTGACCGTGATGCCCTTGCTGCTGCCCTCGGCGTTGGGTTTGGCGATCAGCGGGAAGCGCAATTCGGCACAGGCGTCGATGTGCGCCGCGTCGTTGACGAACACCCAGCGCGGCGTGGGCACACCGGCTTTGTTCACGAGCAATTTGGTGAGCTGTTTGTCGAGGGTGACGGCGCACACCCACGCATCCGAGCCCGTAAACGGCAGGCCCAACGCGTCGAACATGCCGGGCCAGAACGCTTCGCGAAAACGACCGCGGCTCCCTTCGGCGGTGTTGAAGACGAGGTCGGGGCGCACCGACTCCAGCTTCGCGGTGATCGACGAAACGCTGCCGCGTCCGACGTCGATCGGCGTGACCTGATGGCCCAACTGCTCGAGGGCCGTGGCGATGGCGTCGACGGTCTCCTGGCGGTCGAACTCCGCCTGGCTTTCGTCGTCGTGGTCGAGCTGGAGATTGTGCGTGAACGCGATGCGCATGGCGGCAACGCTGGACGCGAGTGGCACCGCGCGTCAACTCGACGTGTGCGGCGCTATTTCGGTGTGAGCGGCTCGCCCATCTTTGTCAGGATCTGCTCGCGAATCTGGATGAACCACGACACGTCGGCTGCCCGCTGCGGGTCGGTGTCGAGGTTGCCGGTGCGGGCGCGCTCGATGGCACTGCGCAAGGCCCCAGCGAGGCCCTTCGGCCACGTTTTCTCGACGTCGGCATCATCGCTGACGGCGCGGCGGTCGGCCTCGCTCCACGGCACCACCTGGTAGCCCGCAGCAGTGAACTGATCGGCAAACGGGCGCACGTGCATCATTC
>JBIKRQ010000502.1:0-4242 GCA_044349155.1 Myxococcota bacterium | reverse complement strand
TAGACAACAGCGAACGAGCCGAGAGGCACGAAATCGAGCGCCGAAACGGCAATGACGTCGTCGAACACAAGTTTGACGACGTCATCGTCGCGCCCAAAGCGCCATTTTTCAGCAACCTGCTAGTGCACGTCGCCGTGCTTGTCCGTCAAACGTCGCTGCAACCCTCGTGCAGGTCGCCGTGCTTGTCCGTCAAACGTCGGGGTGGCGCTTCGGCGCGGGCGACGGTAGGCTCCACGAGTCCCCCGGAGGTTTTCATGCGTCGCCTGTTGCTTCTCACCGCCATCGTCGCTTTCGCTGTGCCGGCCGCCGCTGAAGACACCTACGTCACGGAAGGCGACAAGACCGTCTACAACAAGAAGACGGTCATCGACTTCTCCGACGTCAACATCGAAGGCGAACTGACCAAGCCCGAAGGCAGCTACGTCAAGAACCGCAAGAAGACGCGCTTTCGGAACCTGATCGAGCTCCGCGGTAACTTCCGCCCCGAGCTGTCGCGTTCCGTTTCGAAGCTCTGATCTTTCGGAGCCGTGCGTCACAAACCGCCCCGACGAGGGGCGGTTTTTCGTTTGATCTCGCGTTGTTACGGCGGCTACGGCTTGGTCGCGACCTGACCGGCGAGCGAGGCAAACGGCAGGTCCAGCACGGCGAGGGGATCGAGAAACGCGCCCACGTTGTCGGTGACCGCAAAGTGCAGATGCGGCCCCGTGGAGCGCCCGGTGGAGCCGACGGCACCGATGACATCGCCTTCGATCACGAGCGCGCCCACCTCGGTGCGGATCGCCGAGAGGTGGGCGTAGTGGGTGCGCACGCCCTCGCCGTGGTCGACGACGATGTAGCGGCCGTAGCCTCCCTGCAGCCCCGCGTAGACGACGACGCCCGTTGCTGACGTGAACACGGCGGTGCCCTCCGACGCGCTCAAGTCGACGCCGGCGTGGTAGCGCACGCTGCCGGTAAACGGGTCGTGACGACGACCGAACGGCGAACTCACCTGCATCGGCGACAGCGGCGCGCGCAGCACGAGTTCGCCTTCTTCGAGCCGTGGCGACGGGGCGAGCGTGCCCGGCGCGTTGGCGGCGCGCAGCTCCTGCACACTCTCATCGACGGACATCAACGTGGTGGTCAGGCGTTTGTCGACGTCGGCGGGCAGCAGCGCGCCGCGTTCACGATCTGCCTGCAGCTCCATCTCGAGCGTGGCGCGGGCACGCACAAACGCCCCCAGGTCGGGGGCGACGGGGGCACGCGTGACGGCGTTGTCGACGGCGTCGAGCACGCCGATCCAGCTGCGCTGCCACAAGGGGCTGGTGGGGCCCTGCGCACGGGCACGGGCGCGATCGGCGGTGAAGGCCACGAGGGCGTCGTCGATCAGCACCCCCGACGAGCGCGCGTCTTCGTCGTCGATCGTGGCGAGCTTGGGCGGGACGTGCAGGGTGCCGCGGACCTCGACGGCAGCGGTGTCGTCCCACGTCGCCTGCCGCGGTGCAGCGCAGCCGAGGTGGACGGCGGTGGCAAGGCAGAGGGGGTACAGCCCGGTGCGCGACGACATACCTGTCCACAATAGTCTCTCCGCGGCGTCGTCGGTTGCTTCGTTGTGCTCGTCTCGGAGAGACTGCCTGCGATGCTTGCTCTCATCGTCGACGACTCACCCACTGCCCGCGCCCAGGCCCGGATCGCTCTCGACGACGCGGCGAGTGCCCTTGGCCTCGTTCTCGACGTCGAAGAAGCCAACGGCGGTGTCGAGGCCCTGCGCATTCTCGCGACGTCTGAGGTCGATGTGTTGCTCGTCGATCTGCACATGCCCGACGTGCATGGGCTCGATGTCTTGTCGTTCTGGCACCGTCGTCGTCCGCCAGGCGCCCGCCTCGCCGTCGTCGTCAGCACGCAGGTTTCCGACCGCGATCGTGGCAAGGCGCTCGAGAACGGCGCCGTGTCGTTCATCGACAAACCGGTGTCCGTTGCCGCGATCACGTCGGCGTTGTCGAGCCTCGCGACCAGCGCGGTGCTGTCGTGAGTCTCGATCGATCGCAGCGCGAGTTCGTTGGCGAAGCCTCCGAGATCGTCGAGAACATCCAAAATGGTCTCACGCGCATCGCCGAAGAACACCGGCGCGGCTCGTCGTCACCGGGCCTGTTGAACGAGGTGTTTCGCCACGCGCACAGCCTCAAGGGTCTCGCGGGCATGTTCGGTGCGGAACCCATGGGCCGCCTCGCGCACCAGATGGAAACGCTGCTCGACGGCCTTCGGCTGGGCAAGCTCTCCATCGACGACGAGCTGATGGCCGTCCTCTACGGCTGCGCCGACACGTTCGCGTCGTTGCTTGCCGCGCTGGGCGAGGGGCGCGCTCCCGACGCCGAGGCCGTCGAACACCTCGTCGACCGCATCGCGCGCAAGGCCGCCGGTGGGCCGGTGGCGCAGGCGTCGTCGACGGGCCCCGAGATCAACCTGAGTTCCGAGGCGATGTCGTCGCTGACGGAATACGAAGAGCACCGCTTGCGCGACAATGTGGCGCGCGGTCTGCCCGTGTACCGCATCCATGCACCGCTGCCGCTGGCGTCGTTTGAGCGCTCGCTGACGTCGCTGACCGCCGCGGTGCAAGAGCTGGGTGAACTCGTCACGAGTCTGCCCTCGGCCGATCCGACGGGTCAGTCGCTCATCTTTGATCTGCTGTTGGCGTCGAAGCGCTCGCTCGAAGACATCGACGCCGCGACCCGCCCTCATGGTGCCGTCCTCGTCGAGCGCATCGATCGTCCGCGCGCGCCTCAGGCTCAGGCCGCTGCACCTGCCGCCCCCGCCGCCGTCGAGGAAGACGCTGCGCCCACCGCTTCGTTGCGCCACAGCGCTGAAACCGTGCGCGTCGACATCAAGAAGCTCGACGAGCTCATGGGCATTGTCGGCGAGTTGGTGCTCGCGCGTGGCGGCCTTGGGCGCGTGACCAGCGAGCTGAAGGCCGAGATCGGTTACCGCGGCCTCGCCGTCGACCTGCACCGTCTCGTGCGCACCATCGAGCGGCGCATCATCGATCTGCAGCTGGCCATCATGCAGGTGCGCATGGTGCCACTGGGGCAGGTGTTCGATCGCCTCGCGCGTGCGGTCAGCCGCACCGCCGACAGCCTCGGCAAAGAAGTCGACCTCCACGTCGTCGGCGAAGAAACCGAACTCGACAAGCTCATTGTCGAAGACCTCGTCGATCCGTTGATGCACCTGGTGCGCAACGCCATCGACCACGGCCTCGAGAGCCCCGAGGTGCGCGTCGCTGCTGGCAAGCCGCGCGCGGGCCAACTCGAGCTGCGCGCCTTTCCGCGCGGCAACCAGGTGGTGATCGAAGTCAAAGACGACGGCCGGGGCATCGACGAAGTCGCGATCAAGCGAACAGCCCTCGAGCGCGGCATCGTCGACGAGGAACACGTCGGGCAGATGAGCCGCCGCGACATCTGGAACCTGATCTTTCAGCCCGGGTTCTCCACGCGTCGTGAAGTCAGCAACGTCAGCGGCCGTGGCGTCGGCCTCGATGTGGTGAAGACGAACATCGCGCGCTTGTCGGGGCTCGTCGACGTCGACAGCACCGGTGGTCGCGGCACGCGCTTCACGATCACGCTGCCCATGACGCTGGCGATCATTCAGGCCGTGATCACGCGCAGCGCTGGTCGCGTGTATGCGTTGCCGCTCGCCAGCGTGCTCGAGATGGTCGCCGTCGAGCGCACCGATCTCTGCACCGTCGAGGGCCGCGAAATGATCACGCTGCGGGGACAAACGCTGCCCCTGCTGCGCCTCGATCGCGTCTTTCATCCGGGCGATGTGCAGCCCCCACGGCAGGGCGACGAAATCGGCTACGCCGCCGTCGTGGGCATGGTGCAGCACCGCGCCGCCCTCCTTGTCGACGACGTGCTGGGGCAGCAAGACATCGTCATCAAAACCCTCGGCGCCTACTTGTCGGGCGTGCGCGGCATCGCTGGTGCGACGCACCTGGGCGACCACGAAACCATCCTCGTTCTCGACGTCGCGGCCCTCATGCAGGACCTGATCGACTCCGAGGGCGCCCTCAGCGTTGTGCCGATGAAGCATCAGGCCGAGGCGCCGGATGTATGAGTCCTTCTATGGCCTGACCCGTCGACCGTTCGGCAAGACGCCCGATCCGGCGTTCTTGTTTCACAGTCGCGGGCACGCCGAAGCCCTCGCGCGGTTGGTCACAGCGGCCGAAGACCGCGACCTCGCTGTGCTCACGGGCGAGGTGGGCGCTGGCAAAAC
>JBIKRQ010000527.1:0-4007 GCA_044349155.1 Myxococcota bacterium | reverse complement strand
TGCGCCCCATCGCTTTGAGCAACTGGTTGCGCGCGGCGGCTTCGACGATGACGCCCATGTCTCGGCCGGGGCGCACCGGCACGGTGATCAGCGGGACTTCGACGTCGAGGATGGTGAAGAAGCGTTCGTCGAGGCCGAGGCGGTCGTACTCCTCGTCAGCACGCCATTCGACGAGCTCGGCGATGAGGTCGATGCGCTTCTTCTCGCGCACCGCACTCACACCAAAGAGGTCCTTCACGTTCAAAATACCCAGGCCGCGAATCTCGAGCAGGTGCTTGGTGAGCCCCGAGCCCTGGCCGTACAACGTCTCGGCCCCACGACGACGAATGGTGACGATGTCGTCGGCGACGAGCGGGTGCCCGCGCTGCACCATGTCGAGGGCGAGCTCGCTTTTGCCGATGCCGCTTTTGCCCAGGATCATCACGCCGAGGCCGTAGGTGTCGAGCAGCACGCCGTGCATGGTGGTCTGCGGCGCGAGGCGGTCCTCGAGGAAGGCCTCGATGCGCGAGATGAACACGTCGGTGGTTTGCGGCGTGGTGAGCAGCGTGGTGCCGCTGGCCTCGCAGGCGGCGACGAGGTCGGCGTTCACCGCCATGCCCTTCGTGCAGATGATCACCGCCACGCCGACGGCACAAAACCCCTCGCAGTTGCGCGCCCGCAATTCGGGCTCGAGCTTCTCGAGGTAGGTGAGCTCGGTGGAGCCGAGGATCTGCACGCGCCCCTTCTGCACGAAGTCGACGTAGCCCGTGAGCGCCAGCCCCGGTTTTTGAATGCGCGGCACGCTGATGGTGCGGTTCACGCCGCCCTGCCCGGCGAGCAATTCGAGCTGCAGCTCGACGCCGCTGTGCTCGAGGATGTCGGCGACCTTCACAGACTTCATCGGCAACTCCTGTGTCCGAAACAGCGGTCCAACAGCAGCTCAGAGCCTGCTCAGTCTTGATCCGCCTCGTCGGAGACGAGGGTGGGTCAACCGTAGCGGGCGTCTTCGTCGGCGAGCACGTCGTACACGCCGTCGGCGTCGGTGGCGGCCAGCAGCCGCTCGAGCACGCGCGGGTCGGAGAAGATGCGGCTGATGCGCGCCAACGCCTTCAAGTGCAGGCCCGCGCCAGACTCGGGGGCCAGCAAGGCCACGAACACCTGGGTCTTTTTGCCGTCGGGAGCACCAAATTCGACGCCGGCTTCGGACACGCCCACGGCGGCCTGCACGGTGTCGAGCCGTTCGAGCTTGCCGTGGGGGATGGCCAGGCCGTTGCCGATGCCGGTGGAGAAGGTGCGTTCGCGCTCGAGCAGCACGCTGACGATGCGGTCTTCGTCGGCGATGCCCACCTCGGTGTTGCACTCGCGCTGCACAAACCCGCGGTGCACGAGTTCGCGGACGACGTCGTCGCGCGTGGTGCTCGTCAAGCGGTGGATGACGCGCCCGGGCTCAAGGAGGTCGACCAGCTTCATGGCTGGCGCTTACTCCCCGTGTGCACGGCCAGCAAGGCCACACTGCGAGCGATTGCGGGACTGGTGAGCGTCCCGCCTGCTCAATCGTCGTCGACCTCGACGCCCGGTTTCTCGTCGAGCCGCCGGTACAGCGTGCGCAGCGAGACCCCCAGCAGCTTCGCCGCCTGCACCTTGTCGCCGGCAACGTGGGCCATGGTGGCGTCGATGGCGGCGCGCTCAAGCTGCGGCAGCGTCATCTGCCCCACGCGAAACTGCAGCGTCTGCACCGCGGGCCCAGCACTGTCGGCGACCTCGCCGTCGACGTCGGTGTCGGCGCCTGCGCGGGCGCCGGCCTTGATCGCCGCGGGCAGGTCTTCGAAGCGGATCGATGCGCCATCGGGGCACAGCACCACCGCGCGTTCGATGGCGTGGCTGAGCTCGCGCACGTTGCCGGGGTAGCGCCACGTGGTGAGGGCGTGCAGCGCCAACGGCTCGAAGCCGGGGATGACCCGCCCGTGTCGCGCGCTGTGCACGGCCAACCACGCAGCAGCGAGCAGGGTGACGTCGTCGTCGCGCTCGCGCAGCGGTGGCAGGTGGATGCCCACAACGTCGAGGCGCGAATACAAGTCCGCGCGAAAGCGGCCCTGCGCGACACGTTCACTCAGGTCGACATCGCTGGCGGCGACCACGCGCACGTCGAGCGCGACCGGGCTGCGTCCGCCCAGGCGTTCAGCTTCGCCATCGTTGAGCGCACGCAACAGACGAATCTGCAGGGGCAGCGGCAACGCATCGACTTCATCGAGCAGCACCGTGCCACCGCTGGCGCGCTCGAGACGCCCGGGTCGAGCGTCGTCGCCGTCACCGACGCCAAAGAGCTCGGCCTCGAGCAACGAGTCGGCGATGGCACCGCACGTGACGGCCACAAACGGCCCCGCACTCCGCGGCGACTGCTCATGCAACGCACGCGCGCACACTTCTTTGCCCGTACCGGGCTCGCCCGTGAGCAGAACGGTGGCCGAGGTGCGCGCCACCTGGGTCAACGTCTGCTTCACCTGCACCATCGCGGTGCTCTGCCCAACAAGGCGATCGACGCCGCGCACTTCGACGACGTCACGACGACGATCCGTCGCCTGCAGCTCGGCGCGCAGCGCGCGGTTTTCGGCCACGAGGTGTTGGCGTTCGAGCAGCCGCTGCACACACGCGAGCAGTTCGCCGCGCCGCGTCGGCTTGGTGAGGAAGTCCTTCGCGCCATCGCGCATCGCGGCCACGGCGTTTTCGACATTGCCGTAGGCGGTCATCAGCACCACGTCGGCTGTGGGTCGCAAACGGCGCGCAGCCGACAACACGGCGCGACCATCGGTGCGCGGCATGACGAGGTCGGTGAGCACGACGTCGACCGCCACCTGCTCGAGCAGTGCGATCGCTTCATCGCCGTCTTTCGCGAGCGTCACATCGTGCCCCGCGCGCTCGAAGATGCGGCGAAGGCTGTCGCGGTGTGCGGCTTCATCATCAACGACAAGAATGCGGGCCATGAATGCTCCAGGTGACGACAAGGCACCTACACGCTGCCACAAGCGTGATGAACCACGCGCAGCGGCCAGACATGCCACGCGGCCGAGGCGTCGAACGGGCGTGTTTGAGACAACGCTGTCAACCTGACAGTGAAGCGCCGTGGGTCGTGGGCTGCAGCGCACACTGCAACGCTACGGTGACAGTCATTCCAGGGGACAAAAGAAACGAGCGCCGCCGGACCAGGGTCCAACGACGCTCGTTTCACGACCCGCCGAAGCGGGCCACCAGCTCACGCCTCGGGGGTCGGAGCGGGCGCGGCCTTCTTCGGGGCCTTCTTCGCGGCAGGCTTGGCAGCCTTGGGGGCCTTGGCAGCGGCGGGCTTCGCAGCAGCCTTCGCCGGCTTCGCAGCGGCCTTCTTCGCAGCCTTCTTGGCGGCGGGCTTCTTCGCGACGGCCTTCTTGGCGACCTTCTTCGCAGCCTTCTTCGCGGCGGGCTTCTTCGCGGCGGTCTTCTTCGCAGCCTTCTTGGCGGCGGGCTTCTTCGCGACGGCCTTCTTCGCAGCCTTCTTGGCGGCGGGCTTCTTCGCGGCGGTCTTCTTCGCAGCCTTCTTCGCGGCAGGCTTCTTTGCAGCTTTCTTGGTCGCCATGTGTGTCTCTCCTTGGTGGTTCAACCGTCGAGAATGTCGTTGGACATCAACGCGGTGCTCCTCGTCCGGGCCCGGCCGACGACGCGGTACAAACCACGCCGGACAGACGGCACGAGCCGGAGGGAAGTCGGGTTCCAGCTTCGGCAACCGCCGAAGCAGGGCCAGCGGCGCGGGGCCGTTGGACGGTGGGCGTGCTGTGGGTGACGCGTGGATCCGCCATCAATACAGATGGCCGAACCCCACGCTGCCGAAGGCCGGCAGACCCCACAGGGGATATGCGATGCAGCTGGAGCACGCAGATCTCATCGGTCACTGAATGCCCCACTTGAGGCCGCCAGAGGCGATGCTGATCCGCAGGCTTGACAAGAGTTGAAAGATGGTACTCGCCGCTTTCCGTTTTTGGTCTGGAAGGTTGCTCGTG
>JBIKRQ010000595.1:0-3137 GCA_044349155.1 Myxococcota bacterium | reverse complement strand
GGGTGCTCGCTTGCAGGAGGTGAAACGAAAACGTGTAGGGAGAAGTGGGAGACGACGTCGTCAGCCGCGGGTCAGAGACCGGCGGGCAGCTTGACGTCCATCTCGATGCGGCCCTTGAAACGCGCACCGTCTTCGATGACGACGCGGGGGGCCTTGATGTCGGCGACGACGGAGGCTTCGGCCGAAAGCGAGACGAGGTCGCGGGCTTCGATGTTGCCGCTGACGGCACCGTGCACCAGCAACGACTCGACTTCGATGTCGGCGGTGATGCGGCCGGTTTCCTTGATGGTGAGGTGCTCTTTGAGGGAGATGTGTCCCTCGACAGACCCCTCGATGATCAACTGCTCACTGCCGGCCAGGTTGCCCTTGATGGTGATGCCTCGACCGATGACGCACGGCTGATCTGCCATTTTCCTGTCCTCATCTCTGTGTGCCGGTGATCACCTGTGATCAGGCGGCGCCACCGTAGGAGACGCGAGCGCGCGCCGTCAAATCGGACTTGCGACGTCGTCGGAGCGCGGGCGGGGAAACGTCCCCGCACATCACATGTCGCTGTCTGCACCGTCACGGTACGGCTGCACGCGCACGTGCTCGCCATCGAGTTCGAAGCGGACCTGCCCGTGCCGTGCGGTGTCCCACACCGAAGCGCCCGCCTGCTGCCAGCGCTCGACGACGACGGGATTCGGGAAGTGAAACGTGTTGTGCCGGCCCGTACACAACACGACATGGGCGGCCCCCGTAGCGGCGACAAACGCCGGTGACGACGACGTGCGCGAGCCGTGGTGCCCCGCCTTCACCACCTGGGCCTTCACCTGCGGCGCCGCCGACGACGACAGCAGCAGCTCTTCGCCCTGCTCTTCGAGGTCGCCAGGCAGCAGCACGCAGGTCGCCCGCCAACACACGCGCAACACGAGCGAGTTGTCGTTGGCGTGCAGCTCTGGATACGTCGGCGTGCCTTCGCTTGGCGCAGGTGCGAGTACTTCGACGACGACGTCGCCGTAGCGGTGTGTGCCCAGCAGCGCTGGCGTGCTCTTGACTTTGTCGATGCCGACGGCCGCCATCAGCGGTGCCGTGAGTTTTCCTGGCCGAGACGCATCGCCCGCGATCCACAATTCGCCCACCGACATCGACGACACCACCGCGCGCAGGCCGCCGGCGTGATCGGGGTGCGGGTGGCTCATGACGACGACGTCGACGTGCTCGATGCCGCGGCGCTGCAGGTACGGCACCACCACGCGCTTGCCAGGCTCGGCGAGTGCTTCGGCGCGGCCCTCGTCCGTGGCGCGGGGATCGAAGGGCACACGACCGCCAGCGTCGACGACGAACACCGTGCCATCTGGGAATTCGAGCACCGCACCATCGCCCTGCCCCACGGGCAAGAACGTCACGCGCAAGAGCGGGCGCTCCCACGCGGACACCGCCGTGACGACGACGATGGTGACCACCGTGGCGAAGCCGGCACGCGTGCGGCCCGCCATGAACAAGGCACCCGCCAGCAGGGCTGCGGCCATCTGCGCAGCAGCGACGACGAGGCCAGGTGGCTCGATGGCGCGCACCCCTGGCAGGACGTCGGCAAAGCCGAACACGAGGGCTTCGAGCAACAACGCCGCCTCGCCGCCGATCCACGTGATCGACGGCGCGTTGAGCACGGCACCGACGACGCCACACAGCAATGCCGGCAGCTGCAGCATGCTCGCGACCGGCACGAGCACAATGTTGGCGACGAGGCCTGCTGGAGCGACCTGCCCGAACAACCACGACGACAACGGCAACGTCGCAAAGCCAGCCGTGAGCGACGCGATCAACGCCGGCCGGGCCTTCGCCCACACCGCCCGCAGGGGCGTGCTGTCATCGACGTCGGCCCCTTCGACACTGGTGGCGGCCAACGCCAACACCGCCGCGTACGAGAGCAAAAAGCCCGCGTCGTCGACGGACGCCGGTGACACGAGCACCGTGAGCAGGCCGGCGGCAGCAATCGCATCGACCAACAACACGCGCCGCCCACGCAGGGTGCCGACGACGACCGCCGTGGCCATCACCGCCGCACGCACCGCCGACGGCGGCATGCCGCAGATGCCGACAAACGCCCACACGCCGGCGACCGACACCATCGCCGCCAGCACCTGGGACCGTCGCCGACGACCGCCGGGCAGCAAGAGAAACACCGCACCCACCACGCGCGCCAACACCACCGCCAGCAACGTGACCTGCAGGCCGCTGACGGCGAGCAGATGGCCGGCACCGACGTGGCGGTAGGCGGTGTTCTGCTCGTCTTCGAACAGCGAGACGTCGCCGATCAACAGGGCCAGCAACAAGCCCGCGAGCCGCGGTGGCACCTGCTCGAGCAACCGCGTGCGCAACGCCTGACGAACGCGCACAAGCAGCGGTGCTTGCCCACGGGCACGAACAACGATGTCGTCGACGTCGCGGACCGAGACGGACGCGTGCAGGTCGCGGGCGCGCGCAGCGAGTGCGCTGTCGTAGGTGGCTGGTGAGAGGGCAGGTGCTGCACGCTGCAGACGCCCACGCAGCCGCACACGATCGCCAGCCTGCACGTCGACAGCGGGAAACAGGTGCACGTCGAGGGTGCCTGCTGCAGCGCGCGGCGTGGGGTTGTTGTCGCCGTTGACGACGCCATCGACCTCAACGATCAGGCGGCGCCCTTCATCGGCGGGCAGATCGTCGACGACGACGCCCTCGACCACGGCCATCGCGTTCGACGACGGCAACGCCGCCACCGTGTGCGTGTACTGCTGCGCTGCAGCGGTGCCGGCGAGCAGGCCAGCGCTCGTGACGACGACGACGATCGCAGCACTTCGGGCCGCCGGTACTGCTGACGTCGAGGCAATCACCGCCGACGACACAGCGACGACAACGAGTGCCGCGACCACCAGCCACGGCAACGCCACGTGCAAGCCGATGGCCGCGCCGATCATCGCCTGGATGAACAGGACGACGACGGGAACGCGCGCCAACATGGTCGATACGCCTCAGCCGCTCTTGGCGACGGCGGCGCGCGGCAGGAGGTAGATGCGCACCTGACCGCTCTTCAGCTGGTAGACGTTGATGCCCTGCCACGCCGAGGCCTCGTTGGAGTTCTCGTAGTGGACGTACTTCACGTTCGGCAGGCTGACTTC
>JBIKRQ010000101.1:0-18078 GCA_044349155.1 Myxococcota bacterium | reverse complement strand
CGAAGTGTTCGCGTCGTCGGGGGCGTTCGACGAAGCGATCGCCGAGTACCGCCGTGCCCTCGCGCTGCGGCCCACCTTCATCGACCTGCGCCTCAAGCTTGCCCAGGCCCTGCGCGACGCTGGCCGTGCCGACGAAGGCCTCCGCGAACTGCGCGCGATCCTCACGCAAAACGCCGATTACCTGCCGGCGCGCTTGAACCTCGGGCTCACGCTCTTCTCGGTGGGCGATGCTGCTGGTGCGCTGGCCACCCTCGACGCCGTGCTCGCCGACCATCCACAACACAGCCGCGCTCGCGTGTACCGCGGGATGATCGCGGAGCATGCGGCGCGGCCGAAGTCATAGGCCTTGTTGTCGTCGTCGTCAGTGCATGGCGGCGCGTTGTTCGACGCAGACGCGGATTTTCTGCAGACCCTGCACCTGAATCTGGCGCACGCGTTCGCGTGAGAGCGAGTAGCTCTTGCCGATCTCTTCGAGGGTCTCGTCGTCGTCGCTGCCCAGGCCGTAGCGGCGCGTGATGATGTCGATCTCCATCGGCGACAACCGCGTGAGCAGGCGCTTCACACGCAGCTCTTCGTCGCGGCCGATCACCTGCTCGTCGGGGGCGGGGCCGTCGTTGGCGATCGCTTCGGCGAGGGTGCGGTCTTCGTCGTCGCCGATCGGGTCATCCAGGCTCTGCGGATCGCGCGGCACGGTGGCGAGCACCTCGATGAGCTTCTCGAGCGGCATCACCAACGCCTTGGCGATCTCGGTGAGGTCGGGCTCGCGGCCCAGCGTGAACGTGAGCTCGCGGGTGACCTTGGCGACCTCGCGGCGGGCATCAAACACGTGCACCGGCAACCGCACCTGTGCACCCTTGTTCATGATCGCGCGCTCGATCGCCTGACGAATCCACCAGTGGGCATACGTCGAGAAGCGAAAGCCCTTGGTGTGGTCGAAGCGGTGCACGCTCTTGATGAGGCCGAGGTTGCCCTCTTGAATCAGGTCGATCAGCGGCATGCGGAAGTGGTGGAAGCGGCGGGCCACGCTGACGACGAGGCGGAGGTTGGCGCGCACGAAGCCGTTGCGAATCTCGAGGCTCTTTCGGCGCAGACCATGCGCACTCGTGACCACCGCGCGGGCCACGACGCCACGACCGCAGGCATCGTCGACCACGGCGAGCACGGCCTCGACCAGGCGGCGTTCGTCGTCGAGCTCGCGCAGCTGTTCGGCGATGGCCACGACCAGTGCGGTGTCGACCTCGCTGTGCTGCTGCGAGATCGCAAGTTCGGCCAAGCGGGCCTGCAGCGACGGCGTCTCGCGCGCCAGCTCGCTCTCGGCGAGGGCTGCTACGCCATCGGGCACCGACAGCAGGCGCTGCCAGCAGCTCACTTCAGCGTCGCGCAGGGTGCTGGCGAGGCGGATTTCGTCCTCGGCGGTCAGCAGCGGGATGCGGCCGAGGGAGGAGAGGTACTCGGAGAGGTTTTCGTCGCGGCCGTCTTTGCCACCGCGTCGGCCTTTCGCCTTCGACGTGGGCAGCGGCAGCACGTCTTTGCTCTTCGTGAGCCGTGCTGGGCGCTTCACGCGGGGAGGCTCAACGACCGCGACAGGCGGGGGAGCGCGGTCGTCAGCCAGGCTGACGAGGGCGGCCAGATCGGCGATGGGAGCGGTGACGCGGCGCGACATTCGACCTCCGTGGTCGGCGCCGTAGACGCCCGACCGTGCGGGAAGACGGTTCGCAGGAAGCGGGCCAACCTTTGGCCGGGTGTGACCCAGGTCTCAGTCGGTGGCTTCAGTCTGATCGGTCGGGACCGACGCGCCGGCTTCGGCGGGGGCTGGCGGGGCGTCGAAGAAGCGGTCGACGAAGCGCGGGCCGACCAATTCCCACAGAAAAACAGAGGCATACGAGCCAGAGGGCAACGAGAACGCCACCGTGGTGTGCGCTTCTCCCACCTGAACATCGATCTCGCCTGCCCACACCCGGCCGACGCGGCGCGTCCCGGTCGAAAACGCCGGATGGACGAGCAGGGCGGGCATGTCGACCCCCAGCAGTTCGGCCGACCGCGACTCCCGTGTCAGGGCTGCGCGTGCTGCAGATCGCATGGACGCCCCCGGCAGCGGGCCCGTGGCCGACACTTCGCCGCGTTCGGCGCGGGGGGCATCGGTGGCCACGTCGTCGCAGAGGAAGGGGGCGCCGTTTTCGCGCTTCTCGAGCATGTCGCCGTCGATGGCGGTGGCCCAGGTGCCGTCGGTGAGGCGGTCGGCGAGCCAGGCGTTGAACAGCACCGACTGCAGGGCCGACACCCAGAACTGCTCGCGCTTGCTCACGGCTTTCTTCGGGCGCAGGCAGAAGCGTTCGCCGTCGCGGATGGCGCGGTCGTTGTGGCCGAAGCGCTGCGGGCCAAACCAGTTGGGCAGCCCCGATTGCTGAAGCACCGCCGCGCGCTCGCGGAGGATGTTGCCGAGTTCGACATCGGTGCCGTCGAGGCGGCAGACGAAGCGGTTGCCGCGGTTGTGGCCCAGGCGCAGTTTGTTGCCGTGGCGGCCGTGCTGCAGGATGCGGAAGCCGAGGTATTCCTCGACGGCGGCGTGGTCTTTGACGAGGTGCTCTTCCATCGAGCGCGCCGGCACGCTGACCCACTGGCGGGTAATGCCGCGGGCGTCTTTTTGGCCCGCACTGCCGATGTCGCGCTCGTGCAGGCCGAAGGCCTCTTGCAGCCGACGGTAGACCTGCGGGGTGGAGACGCCGCGCTTCTCGATGAACAGGTAGAGGTGGTCGCCGGTGCCGCAGGGCAGGTAGGCCGGGAGCTCTTCGACTTCGAAGCCATCGTCGTCGCCGCGGAATTCAATCGGGCCGCCCGCGGGCACGTTGGCCGGCAGCAGGCGTGGCGTGGTGGCGGAATCGAACCCTGTGAGCGGCCGCGCCAGAAACGACGGCAGCGACAACGTGGGGGCAGCAGACGACGAAGGGGCCGGCAGATCGCTCATGGGCTGCGCGATGGCAGAACCAGCCCCGTTCGTCGACGTCGCCTGCTCAGCTGACGGCTTTCAGGCGGGCCTCGAGCTGGGCGACGCGGTCTTCGAGCTTGCGCAGCTCCTTTTGCTCCGAGGAGAAAAAGGCGGTGGCGCGGTGGAAGCTGTCGTCGACGCGGCGGTCGAGCTCGGCGCGGTTTTCGGCGACGCGCTTTTTGGCATCGGCGAGGACGCGGCGGCCTTCTTCCGTCGACAACGTTCGGAACTCGACGAGGCGGCCGACGAGGCTGGCGGTGCTCTTCTCGTCGGTGGCCCAGGTGCCCACGGTTTTGTGCCAGGCCTCGCGCAGGCGGCGCCCAAGGCGCTCGTCGTCGACGGAAGGGGTGGGAGCGGCGGCTTCGGTGGTGGTGGCTTCGGTCATGGCGTCTCCATCATGGCACAGCCGATCAAACGGGCACCTGCGGCCGGTGCCGTGCGCTGCGTCATGTCAGAAATAGACATGACGCACTGTGTCGACAAGGCGGAAGCGCCCGCAGATCCCGTCGGGACGCCGTGGCACAGGCGGACGTGCAGTCGACACACACGCAGTGTCGCACGCTTGCTACGGCAGCCGGCCCCGCGAATGCTCCGCGCCACGGCCACACCACCATTGGAGCATCCATGAGCGAGAAGCGTCGGTTCGAATTCGTTGAAGGCTCGTCGAGCAAGTTCTGGGAAGTCTGGCGCACGGGCAGCGAGGTGCGCACGCGCTATGGCCGCATCGGTGCTGACGGTCAGACGACGGTGAAGGACGAAGGGACCGACGCTGCTGCCGAGAAGCTCTACAACAATCTCATCGGGGAGAAGACGAAGAAGGGCTACGAAGAAGTGGGCGGCGGGGCTCCTGCTTCCGCTCCTGCTCCTGCTGCGAAGCCGGCAGCCAAGGCTGCTGCGCCAAAACCGGCAGCGAAGAAGGCGGCCGCTCCTGTCGATGAAGACGAGGACGAGGACGAGGACGAGGACGAGGACGAAGACGAAGACGGCGAGGGTGGCTCGTTCAAGCGCTTCGAGGTCGACGAGAAGTTCTGGGAGATCAAGCTCGACGGCAGCAGCCACACCGTGCGCTTTGGCAAGATCGGCACCGCTGGGAGCGAGAAGACCAAGGACTTCGACGACGATGCGGCAGCGAAGAAAGATCACGACAAGCTGATCAAGGAAAAGACCGGCAAGGGCTATGAGCCCGTCGACAGCGACGACGACGGTGACGACGGTGACGAGGACGAAGAGGCGCCGCCGCCCAAGAAGGTCGCCGCCAAGAAGGCTCCCGCGAAGGCCCCGGCGAAGGCTGCGCCCAAGAAGGCCGCAAAGGACGAAGACGAAGACGAGGACGAGGACGAAGACGAAGACGAAGACGAAGAGGGCGGTGACTTTGTCCGCTACGAGGTCGACGAGAAGTTCTGGGCCATCAAGCTCGATGGCAGCAGCCACACCGTGCGCTTCGGCAAGATCGGCACGGCGGGGACTGAGAAAACCAAGGACTTCGACGACGACGCCGCCGCGAAGAAGGATCACGACAAGCTCGTGAAGGAAAAGACCGGCAAGGGCTACGAACTCGTCTGACAACGACGACAGCGGTTCTGTCTGTGCGACGCCCCGACCCGTTCGGGGCGTTTTTCTTTTGCGCCTTCAGCGACCGGAGGCGCGGCGTGCAGTCGACACAGGCGGGGTGTCGCAGGCTTGCTACGCAACCCCGACGCCGCGAATGCTCCGCGCCACAGGGCCACAGCACCATTGGAGCATCCATGAGCGAGAAGCGTCGGTTCGAATTCGTTGAAGGCTCGTCGAGCAAGTTCTGGGAGGTTTGGCGCACGGGCAGCGAGGTGCGCACGCGCTACGGCCGCATCGGCGCCGACGGTCAGACGACGGTGAAAGACGAAGGCACCGACGCTGCCGCCGAGAAGCTCTACAACAAGCTGATCGGTGAGAAGACGAAGAAGGGCTACGAAGAAGTGGGCGGTGGCGCCCCCGCGGCGGTTCCTGCGACGACGACGACGACGACGACGACGAAGGCGAAGAAGAAGATCGCGATGCATCCGTGGTTGGCCGCAGGCGCCGGCTATCGCTCCGCCGACTTCGATGCCGATGACACCTACGTCGTGCGCTGCAGCGAAAACGCCGCTGGCGACGTCGTTGTGCGCTTCGAGGGGACCGCCGGCGAAGGCGGCTTTGTGTGCACCGGCGCAGCGATCGACAGCGGCACCGAGAAGATCCACCTCGCACAGGGAGGCGCTGGGCTGAGCCAAAGCGGTGGCGGTGTCGACGAGGAGACGCCGACGGAAGCATTTCCGCCGTTCATGCTCTCGCGTTCCATGTTTGCTGCACTGCGCGGTGGCGAGACCATCGAGTGGCCGACGGTGCTGACCGGCGACGGCAAGACCGTCGAGGTGATGAGCACGGGCGGTGGCACCGCGACCATCCGCGTGAATGGCAAAAAACAGACGGTCAAGACGATCAAAGCAGAAGGAGAGGATGTCCGGCTCGTTGTCCTCGACGACGCCCAGTGGCCGATCATCCTCGTCGACAACGAGGCTGACGAGTGTGGCTGGTGGCTGCGCGCGGTGTCGCCGGACCTTTCCGCGGATGAACTCCATGAGGAAGAACCCGAAGAAGACGATGAAGACGATGAAGGCGACGGCGACGGCGACGACGACGACGAAGGCGAAGGCGGATCGTTCAAGCGGTTTGAGGTCGACGAGAAGTTCTGGGAGATCAAACTCGACGGCGCGAGCCACACCGTGCGCTTCGGCAAGATCGGCACCGCGGGGACCGAGAAGACCAAGGACTTCGACGACGAGGCTGCGGCGAAGAAGGACCACGACAAGCTCGTGAAGGAAAAGACCGGCAAGGGCTACGAGCCTGTCGATGGCGACGACGATGGCGACGACGACGAAGAGGTGCTGCCGCCCAAGAAGGTCGCCGCGAAGAAGGCTACGGCGAAGGCTGCGCCCAAGAAGGCCGCCAAAGACGAAGACGAGGACGACGAAGACGAAGGTGACGACGACGAAGGCGGTGACTTTGTCCGCTACGAAGTCGACGAGAAGTTCTGGGCCATCAAGCTGGATGGCAGCAGTCACACCGTGCGCTTCGGCAAGATCGGCACGGCGGGGACGGAGAAAACCAAGGACTTCGACGACGCCGCGGCCGCGAAGAAGGATCACGACAAGCTCGTGAAGGAAAAGACCGGCAAAGACTACGAACGCGTCTGACGACGACGACAGCTGGCTGGTCTGCGCGACGCCCCGATTCGTTCGGGGCGTTTTCTTTCGCCTAGCTCAGTGACGCGGGAACGGACGCCCAGGCACGGTGATGTGGTCGCGTTCGACGGTGAGGAAGCGGCGGTGGCCCTGTTCGTCTTCGAGGGTGAGGTTGACCGACGTGCCCGGCGCGCCGCGCACACGGCCCATGCTGGCCGAGAGGTTGTCGTCGAGCGTAACGCCATCGACGGCCACGATGACCTCGCCCACCCGTACGCCTGCGCGCTCGGCGGGCGTGTTGGGCTCGACGGTGCGGACGAGTGCGCCCAGCGGTGCGCGCCCGACAGTGATGCCGATGCCGACGACGGCCTGACCTGTGCCGCGCACCAGCTCGACGCGCAGGTCGTCGAGGCGGCTGTTGGTGCCATCGACGCCGCCGAGGGTGACGGTTTGAAAGCCCTCGGCCGCGACCGTGAGTGACGACGCGCGCGCGGCGACCGCGGGGACGACGAAGTGGCCGCTGTCGTCGGTGCGGATGGGCAGCGTGCTGCGCACACCGTCGACCGAAACGAGGGCGCCCGCGACCGGGGCTCCGTTGGCTTTGTCGACGACGCTGCCCGCGAGGGTGGGGCTTTTCTCCAGGACGATCGAGAGCGGCGAGGGTGTGCCGACGCGGGCGACGACGTTGTCGTCGAGAAAGGGCCGAAAGCCCGGGGCACTGGCATCGATGACGACGCGCCCAGCAGCGATCTCGATGGTGAAGGCTCCCTGCTCGTCGACGACGATCGGATCGCGACGACGCGCCACCTGGTGCATGGCCTGCGCGAGCGGGTCGATGCCGTCGATGAGGGGCCGCACCAGCAGCGAGACGTCGCTGACCGCTTGCCGGCGTTCGTCGACGACACGGCCCTGCAACGTCGCTGATGGGGGCAGGGTGACCTCGAGTGCACCTCGTTGCACCTCGACGGCGCCATGGGTCGCGTGAGCAACGATGTAGCGGCCAGCCCCAACGGGCGGCAACCGACCGTCATCGCCGCTGACCGCCACGGGAGCGACTCTGTCGCGGCCGTTTCTTTCGCTGACTTCAAACAGCGTGGCGTCGGCGAGCAGCTGCCCCGGGCCGCCAAAGACGACGATGCCTGGCTGGCTGGCATCGAGCTGCAGCGTTTGTGCCCAGAAGGCCTCGGCGGTGGCGGGCAGTTGCCCGGCTTCGACGACGACGGTGGTGTAGCCGACCGCCGCGAACTCGACGCGCTCGACGTGGGCGGGCAGGGGGTCGATGGTGAAGGCCCCGGCAGCGTCGGTGTTGACCTCGCGGCGCTCGCTGCCCGCGACGATGGTGACGGCGGCGTTTGCGATGGGTGTGCCGGCAGCGCTTGCGACTTCGCCAAAGAGCACGCGCTCACGGGGCGGTGACGACGACGATGCTTCCACTTGTGCGGGTGGTGGAGCGCCTTCGGCCACTGCAGCAGTCGGCGCCGCCGCGGGCCACCACCACGCGACCAGCGCAGCGACGACGACGCTGGCCACGACCACACCTGCACCAACACGCTGCGCACGAGACATGGCGACCTCGTAGCATCCTGGCGCGTTCGCGCCTGCGGGATTGCGCGGGTGTGCTGCGATCACGTCGTCGACGGGCGCGCGGATGGATCGGGTGCCGTTGTTCGTTCGTCGTGCGGTCGTGCACGCGCGCCGTGGTTGACACGATTGCCGTCGTCGGCGTCCTATCCGTCCCGGTCGTTGTCTCGACGAGGAGAAGTCCATGCGCATGTTTCTGGTCTTTGCTGTGCTGTTGTCAGCCCAGGCCGTGTTCGCTGAAGACCACGAAGAAGACACCGGCGTGCCGATCGGCAAGGGCAAGACGAAGGCCACCGTGGTCATCAGCAACCCCACCGGTGGCTGGACCGTCGACCGCATGATGCTCGTGGCGGGCACGGTGTCTGACCCGACGATCGACCCCGTACTGTTGTCGATCAACGGCGACCGCTACCTGCTGCACACCAACGGCGGCCGCTTCTCGCGCAAGTTCCCCGCGTCGGCCGGCAAGAACGTCGTGACCGTCGTGGCGACGAACAAGGGCGGCACCACGACGAAGCAGGTGACGACGTTCGCGCAGGTGCCGTCGGTGCCGCTGCGCGCCGTGCTCACGAGCGACACCGACGGGGTGTACACCGACCTGCACGTCTACGAGCCCACCGACACGAGCAACCAGGCGGGCCTCGTCAACGTCGACAAGATGGCCCACGTGTACTGGGCAAACACCGAGAGCCCGTCGGGCGGAACGTTCTTTCTCAACGAGCAAGACGGCAACTTCGACCAGCCCGGCTTCGGCCCGTACCTGTACATCCACCGCGCTCCACCTCGTGGGCTGTACATGATCTCGGCGAACTACTGGCCCAGCGGCGACAAAGCCCACACCGTCGGGACTCTCAACCTTACAGTGTACGAGGGCACACCGAACGAGGTGCGCCGCACCGTGAAAATTCCGCTCGCCACGCCGGGCACGACGCGGGTGTTGGCGTGGGTGCTGCTCGACGCTGCGGGTGGTGCCATCGTGCACGTGCCTGGCGTCGACCTGCCGCCGTCGCTGTCGGCGCGCTCGCCATGGCCAAAGAACCTCGAGAACGCCACCGATGCGGTCAACGCCGGCAAGGTCGGCAGCGGCGGCGGCGGCGGGGAATACTGATGCTCGCCCTCGTCGTCACCGTCGCGCTGATCGGCGGGGATGTGTCCCCGCCCGCCCCTCAAGAGACTCGCCTCGGCGACAAAACCGCGAAGCCGGTTTTCTCTTCGAGCCTCGCGCTCGCTGCGGCCCCCGACGACGTCGTGGGTGCGGGCGTGTTGCGCGAAGTGGTCGGCGAAGTGGCCGTGGCGCAGGTGCGTCGCATCGACCCGGCGTGGCAGCCCCAGCAGCGCGATTGCGCGGGCCTGGTGCGCTTTGCCTACCGCAGCGCCTACAAGCGGGTGCGTCCGTCGAGGTTGACGACGTCGTTGTTCGTCGATCGCGGCCGCGACGTCGACTTCGCCGATGCCGAAGCACTGATCACCGGCGGCAGCTTTGTGCTGCTGGGCCGCGACGAAAACGCGCGTCGAAAACTCCAAACCGGCGATGTGCTCGCGTTTCGCCAGGACCGCGGCGACGACGACTTGATCTGGCACCTCATGCTGGTGGTGGCGCCGCCCGGCGAAGAGCCGCGCGTGGTGTACCACCCGGGCCACCCCGAGCCCGGACAACCTGCTCTTGCTGTGCGCCATGGTCGCCTGCGTGAACTCGTCACCGACGCGCCCACTGGCTGGCGCCCCGACGTCGACAACCCCTTCTTTCTTGGCTTCTTTCGTTTCGCGGAGTGGACCCGATGAGCACCGTGCCTGATCAACCGCCGCCCCCATCGGGTGGTGCTTCTCGTCGACGAATCGCCCTCGCTGCCGGCGGTGGCGCGCTGGTGGTGGCCGTGGCGGCCATCGCCTTGTGGCGTTCGCCGCCGACAGCGACGACGACGACATCACCGACCGAGGCGGCGACGAGCCCCAACGGTGGTCTGCTGATCCCGGCCTACTCGACGAAAGAGCACCTCGACGTGTCGTCGGTTGAAGCGCCGTCGACGTGGATCGATGTGGCGGCACCCGCAGCGGTGCGCTCGGTGTTGACCGAGAACGCGTGGTTGAAGTCGGTGTCGTCGACACCACTGGGCAAGGGCTTCCTCGGCTCGTGGGGCGCGTTCTTTGGCAGCGCCAACGACGACCTTGGCCTCGCCGCCGTGGGCAAGGGCCTCGTGGGCGATATCGTCGTCGACCGCCTGTTTGCACAGCCGCTGCGCGTGACGTTTTTTGCGGGCACGTCGGCCGAGGCGCCAGCACTCGTGGTGCCCAAGCCCGACACGACGCTCACGTCGACGGTGGACGCGCTGACGACGACGCTGCAGCGGGGTGGCTACACGTTCGACGCCTGCCCGGGTGAGCAACCGGTGATGGTGGCTCCACCGCCGCCGCCTGCCGATGCTGGTCCGTCCGACGTGGATGCGGGCCCGCCGTCGACGGAGAAAGTGCCCGCGGGCATTCCGATCGTGCGTTGGATCGTGGCCGACCACGCCGTGTACGTCGCGACCGCACGCGACCGCTTCGTCGCCTCGCGCGATGTCGAGAGTGTGGTGAACGCGCTGTGTGCGCCGCTGCCAACGATCGCTGTTGAAGCCGGCCACGACGTCGTGGTGGGTGCATCGCCCGAGCAGCTCGGCCGCGAGATGCAGTCGCTGACCGCCCTGTTGGGCGTTGGCAACGATGTGCGCCTGGTTTTCTCCGTCGACGGCACGCGCTTGAAGCCGCTGGGGCTTGCCGGTTCGCTCACACATCCCGAGCGGCTCGCCGACGGGGCGATCAGCAAAGACACCTGGAAGCTCGTGCCCGAAGACCTCCCCGTCGTCGTCGGCGCGCACCTGAATCTGCCGGTGCCGCTCAACACGCAAACGCTGCAGCAGCTGTGGTCGAAGGGCGAAGCGGGGCTGCAGTTGAAGCCCCGCGACGTGCTCGTGTTGTGGCAGCCCCACGGCGATGATCACGCCACCGAAGTCGCCGTCGTCTGGGGCGACACCAGCGATCGTGAAGCACTGCAGACCATCTTCAGTGGTCCGAACGCCATGACCGTGACCGAGGCCTGCGGCAAGCTCGTGGCGTCGTCGAGTGCCGCACTCACGGCCCGCGTGCAGGGGGCATGCGGTGGTGCTGCACCAAGCCTGCTGTTCGCGCAGCCCGCCGTCGTCGACGGCCTGTCGAAGGAGTGGAGCGTGGGGGCGGTGATCGACTCAAGCCGCCTGCTGCAAACACTGCTGCTTGAAGGCTGGGCCGACGACGTCCGCGCCGCCGGTGGACAG
Source organism: Myxococcota bacterium (assembly GCA_044349155.1). Lineage (GTDB taxonomy): Bacteria > Myxococcota > UBA727 > UBA727 > VGSZ01 > VGSZ01. The sequence goes on along the minus strand of JBIKRQ010000101.1, from coordinate 7,024 downwards.
GAGAAAAAGCAGAAGGGCCCGCCGCCCGAGATCGAGGCCGCTCGTCAACAGCTCGGCGAGTTGCCGCGCTTTGGCGTCGTCGGCACCCGCACCAGGTCTGCGCTGCGCGCGTGGGGGTTTTCGTCGTGAGCAACACACTCAAGCATCTGGCCCTCGCTGCCGTCGTCGTCGTGTGCGCGGCCATGCCCGCGGCCGCCAAGCCCCTGTACATCACGGTCAACCGCGCGTTTTCGCCGTCGGAACAGCCGCTGGTGGATGTCGCTTTTGCCGAAAAAGGCCCCGTGGAACTGCGGGTGCTGCAGCCGAAAGATCTCGGCAAGTACCTGGAAAAGCAGGAGAACCTGCGGCGGGCCTGGGAGAAACCCCCAAGTCTTGACAATCCGGGGCGAGCGCTCTCGCACGGCTTCAACCAGATGAAGACCCCAGGGCGCTTTCTGTTGTTTTCGCTGAGCACCGAGATGCGTGCTGCATTGGGCGACACCCTCGCCAAGCGCCCCGAAGCCGCCACCGAAGCCCACGCCGCGCTCGCAGAAGGACCGCGCAAACTTGTCGGCGTTCCCGACGACATGACCGTCGTGGCGCAGCAGTGGCTGAACCTCGACCTCGGCGGCGGCGATCGCGTCTTTGACGTGCCCGGCTTCTCTGGCTGGTCGTCGACGTCGTCGGGCTTTCAAGAGCGCCGCGTGCGCTTGAAGAAGCTGCCCGCGGGCATCTACGTGCTGCAGCTCGTGCAGGGCAACGTGGAAGGCCAGGTCGTCCTCGTCGTCACCGACCTCACAGTGCAGGTGAAGCAGACCGACCACCGCATCCTCGCGCGTGTGGCGTCGAGCCAACAGCTGCCCGTCGAGGGCGCCACGGTCACCGTGCGTCGCGTGGGCGGCAAGCCGCTCACCGCCACCACCAATGACAAGGGCGAAGCCTTCATCGACGTCGACGAACCGCAGTTGTTGGTCACCGCACAGCGCCCAACCTCGGCCGGTGGCACCGACACCGCGATCGTCGACACGGAGTTTTTGTCGACGTTGGCGGCGAGTGCCGACGTGTTTTTGTACAGCGACCGGCCCGTGTATCGCTCGGGCGACGACGTGCAGTTCCGCGGCATCGCGCGGCAGCCCGATGGCTTCTTGTCGCGCCTGTTCGCGCCGAAGAACCGCAGCATCACCGTGTCGCTGCAGGCGGTGTCGGGCGAGGCAAAGGTCGCCGCGACGACGACGTTGACCATCGATGCGCTCGGCAGCTTCAGTGGCACGTTGCACTGTCCCGACGACGCCACCGAAGGCGTGTACCGCGTGCAGGCCGTGCTCGACGGCGCGCCCCACATCGGCGAAGTGCGCGTGCAGGAGTACGTGAAGCCCACGTTCTTCGTCGAGGTCACGCCGGTGACGGAGTCGGTGCAGCCGGGCTCGTCGTTGAGCGTGAAGGTGAAGGCCGAGCGCTACGCCGGTGGGCCGCCGCGCAAGACCGCCTACGAGGTCACGCTCACGCGCACGAGTGTCGATGCGCCGAGCTGGGTCGACGACGCGGGCATGGGCGGGCAGGGCAGCCAGGTCACCTACGGGTCGGCGTCGACGACGGAGGGCAAGCTGTCGGTGCCCGAGCGGCTGTATTCGTCGCTGGCCGATCGCCTCAACGACGGCTCTGCTGACTACAACGACACCTGGGCCTCGGCCCCCCTGCTCGACGACGACGGCACCGTCACCGTCACCGTGAACGTGCCTGCGTTGAAGCCCGGCGAGGAACGCATCCCCTGGAAGTACACGCTGAGCGTGCGCGCCCGTGACGACGAGGGCACGTTCGCGGGTGGTTCGTCGCCGCTGTTCCTGTCGCCGGTGGACGTGATGGGCGTGGTGCGTTTCAGTGAGGCCGTGGTGCGCAGCGGCAAACCCGCCACCCTCAACGTCCGGTCGACGACGTTGGGCGGCAAGGTCGCGGCGAAAACCAGCGGCGCTGTGGTGTTTGTGGCGCGCAATGCCAGGGGCGAAGAACGCGAAGTCTCCAACAAGCCGTTCGTCACCGACGACGACGGTGTGGCGCGCATCGAGGCACCCACGTCACAGATCGGTTCGATGCTGGCGCGCGTGAGCTTGTTCGACGCGAAGAAGGCGGCATGGACGGGCGAAGAACGCCTCGTCGTCGTCGGCGAAGGCGGCGAACCCGTGGAGTGGGTGCCTGAACTCGTGCTCACCACGCTTGGTGGCGACGTTGCGGCAGGCGACACCGCGCAAGTGGTGGCCATGCTCCCCGACGAGTGGGGCCCTGGCGGCAAGGCTGAAGGTCCGCTGTGGGTGACGCTTGGTGGCACCACGATCTTCGACACGCGGTTGTTGAGCGCGAAGGGCAACACCGTCGTCGTCCCCGTCGAGATCGAGGAGCGCTTCGGCACCGCCGTGTACGTGTCGATCGGCTACCCCACGCGCAGTGGTCGCTGGGAAGAGCGCACGGTGCCGCTGCGGATCGTGCCGCGTGAACGCCTGCTTACCATCAGCCTCGTGCCGACGATGGCCGAAGCGGAACCCCTCGGAGAACAGACCGTGCGCGTGCGCGTGACCGACCACGAAGGCCGCGGCGTGGCAGCGTCGGTGTCGCTCGGTGTCGTCGACAAAGCCGTGTACGCGGTGCAGGCGGAATTCCGCCCGAAGGCCATCGACTTCTTCTACCCGCTGGTGCGCCACAACGTGTCGACGTTCCTGTCGGCGGAGTTTCAGGGCTACGGCTACGGCCATCAGCTCGCACGTCGTCTCGGCGACACCGGCGTTCGTTTCGCCGCGGTGAAGCCGCCGAAGAAGAAGCCCGACGAACGCGACACCGCCTACTGGAACGGCAGCATCCTCACCGACGACAGCGGCTCCGCCGTCGTCACGTTCCGCCTGCCCAGCAACCAGACGTTGTGGACGATGACGGCGGTGGCTGCGGACAGCGACGGACGCGTGGGCGAAGGCCTTGGCCAGTTCGCCACCCGTGGTCGCTCCACGCTGCATGTCTCGGCGCCGCAGTTCTTGCGCGCGGGCGACACGGCCACGGCGATGGCGCGGTTTGCGCGCGGCAAAGACAGCGACTTCAAGGGCACGCTCGCGGTCACCGCGTCGTCGACGGGAGCGCTGCAGGCAAAGGCTGGTGCGGCCAGCGTCGATCTGTCGGCGGCCAGCGAAGGTGTCGTGCCGGTGGCGTTGTCGGCGTCGTCGACGGGCGTTGGTGCGTTGTCGTTGCGTGTCGGTGGTGGTGCCTCGGGCCTGCTCGACTCGCGCTCGATCGACGTCGAGCCCGCCACCGTCGTCGACACCGTGTCGGTCTCGAAGGTGGGCGGCGGTGCATTGGCGTTGCCGGCCGCGAAGGACGCCACGTTCAGCGACGTCGAACTCGTGCTGCAGGGCTCGTTGCTCGAGGCGTCGTTGTCGGACCTGCGCGAGCTGCTCGTGTACCCCTACGGCTGTTTGGAGCAGCTCGTGGCGACGACAGCGCCGTCGTTGGCGTTGATCAATGCGCTCGAGGAACTCCGCAGCGTGGGCAAGCTCAACGAAGAGCAGCAGGCGTTGCTCGTCGAGGCGCGCTCGCGGGCCACCAGTGGTGTGCAGCGCATCCTGGCCAACGCCAGCGCTGCGGGCGGCTTCTCCTGGTACGGTGCTGAGACCCCGTCCGTCGAGATGACGGTGCTTGCCCTTGGTGGCCTCGTGCCCGCGATCCGCGCGGGTGTGTTGGCGCCGCGTGAGCCGCGTGTGGTGGCCAGCGTGAACTGGCTGCAGGCGCAGACCGGGTTATCGCCGCACCTCGACGCCTGGCGCAGCTGGGTGCTCGCGCACCACGATCCGAAGGGCTCGGCGGCGCGCGTGCGGGCGACCCTCGAGGCCTCAACAACCACCACCCTCGACCCCGTCGCTGGCGCCTTGCTGGTGCTCGCAGCGCAGACCGCAGGCCTCGACAAAGAAGCAGGAACGTCGACGACGGTGAAGGCGTTGGCGTCGTCGTCGCGCGCGGCGTTTGTGGGCGGCAAGCCCTCGACGTCGGCCGACGACAGTTGGCGCTTGCCGGTGTTTGCTGCGGGCCAGCAGGCGATCCTCGGCCACGCGGCCCACCTCGACGGTGGCGACGTGAAAGCGCTCAAGGCGCGTTACCTGCAGTTGTTCGCCGACGACACGCTGTCCACGCTCGACCGCGCCACCCTCATCCAGCACAGCCTGTGGCTCGTCGTCGACGACGCGAAGCAGGTGGCGGCCACGAAGGCGCCGAAGGTGAATGGTGCGGGTGCTGCGTTCGTGCGTCGCGGCTTCGGCCTCGTGGCGCGTCTGCCGGCCAACACGACGACGGCGACGGTCGATGCCTTCGACGGTGTCGCCACCTTGCGCGCAACGCGTTCGCTGCCGGCGTCGTCGGCCCCTGCGCTCAACGCGGGCTTTGGCATTGAGCGCCGCTACTGGAGCATCGGCTCGGGCACGAAGCGCGAGATCACCGCGGGCAGCAGCGTTGCCCAGGGTGACCTCGTGTGGGTGCAGCTCAGCCTGCAGCTCAACGGCGACGCCCGCAATCGCTCCGCCTACACCGTCGTCGAGGACTTCGTGCCCGCCGGCTTCAGCCCGCTGCGCGAGGACAAGGAATTCCGCGGCGCGCCGCTGGAGTTGCCGCTGGTGCCTGAGCAGCTGCGTCAGCGCACGTTCTCGCCGCGCAAGGTCGCCTTCTTCCTCGAGGAGCAGGCGTGGTGGATGGGCAGCCCGCGCGAGGTTGGCTACGTCATGCGCGCCGATTTCGCGGGCACGTTCATCGCTCCGCCGGCGCGCGTGGAAGACATGTACCGCTCGACGGCTGTGGGCCGCACCACGGCGACGACGTTGACGGTGACGCCTTCCAGCAACGGGCGCTGAGTGCGGTGCTGGTGGCTGGTCGTTGTGCTGCTGCTGTGGGGCACACCCGCAGCGGCCGCTGTCGACCTCGTCACGGGGCCGCAGGTGCCTTCAGCGGCGCGCGGCGTTGTCGTCGACACGTGGGCGCAGCTCAACGAGCACTGGTGGCGTGTCACATCCACCCCACCGCCGTGGAACATCGAGCTGCGCGTCGTGTCGGCGGCCTCGTTGCCCACGCAGGTGGCGGCCCATTCGCGGCCCGGCGTGATCGAGCTGCGTACGTCGTCGTCGACGTCACTCACGTCTGAGCAGGTGCTCGCCCTGCGCCACGAGGTGGTGCATCAGCACCTGTGGGCGAGCTGTCCGCAACGCTCGCGCGATCGCCTGTTCCACGAGGCGATCGCCGTCGCACTCTCGGGCGAGGCCGCGGTGTGGGACAGCGAGCGCTACCAGACGTTGCCGCAGACGCTTTCCGACCTGCAGACCAGCGACCTCGACACGCCCCGTGCGCGGCGGGCGTTGGCGCGGTTGGTGCGCGAATCGTCGACGAGCACCGGGGTGATGCGCGTGCCTGCTGTGCTGCAACACGCGATGCGCGACTGCGCTGACGACATTGCGCGCGCGCCACTGCAGCCCACCGATCTCGCCGCCCTCGACGACGTGCCCACCGCCGACGTTCTCGTCGTCATCAACCGCCACAGCGGCGAGCTCGTGGAGCAGCAGGGCCCGATCGATCTGCCGTTGCCGTTTGGCTCGACGCTGAAGCCGTTTCTGCTGGCCGCAGCCCTCGATCGTGGTGTGCAGCTGCCGCGTCTGCCGCGCCGTGCGCAGGAGCCGACGTGGGCCTGTGGCGCAGCAACATCGTCGACGATGACGGCGTCCGAGGCGCTGCAGTTCTCGTGCAACGGCTGGTTCCTCGACTTCGCCGCGCGCGACCCGCAGGCCCACACGTTGGGCGCGTGGGGCGAGTTGTTGACGTCGCTGGGGCTGTCGGCACTGCCGGCCGACATGAGCGAAGCCATCGGCGCGCGCTCGTCGCTGCGGCTGTCGGCGATGGCGATGGCCCAGGCGTGGCGGGCGTTGGCGTTGCGGCCGGCCCACGGCCTCGACGTCGTCGACGTGCTGCGCACCCGAGGCACGCTGCTCGACGCTCCCGGCGTGGCGGGCCTCGATGGCATGGCCGCGAAGACCGGCACGGTCAGAAACGCGCAGTCGCAGCCGGTGCTGGGCTGGCTGGTCGCTGTCGACGACGATCTTGTGATCGTGCGCGTCCGCAGCGGTGCACCCGCACGCACGTTGGCCAGCGACGTCGCCGCGGCACGCACCCGTCATCGTCGACGTCACCAGCAACCCGTGCAGGCGCAGGTGTTCGGCCTGCTCGATGATGTGCAGGTGTCGTGCGCTGTCGCCGTTGTCGTCGACGATCGGGGCCCGCACGCCTTCCGCGACGTCCGTGGTCCGCTGCGTCCACAGCTGCGTACGCAACCGTTTCTGTGTTTGTCGGGCCCCTGGCTCGTCGACGTCGCAGGCATGAAGCGGCCGTACGCGGGCACGTTCACAGCAAGCCCGCTGCTGAAATCGACGACGTCACAAGCGCACGCCACGCCTCGGCAGGCCGCCGCCCGGCGCGGGTCGTCGATCGTGTTTGGCACCAGCCGCGTTGCCTACGTGCGCGGCGTGCTCGTCGCCGAGGACAGCCAGTTGCGCGGCGAAGCCCGGGTCGCGTTGGCCCGCGTCATCGACCACAACGTCGACCACAGCGTCGAGCGCCACCCCGGCCGCGCTGTCTGCGACACCACCCACTGCCAGACGTTTCCGGGCACAGCAGCGCCGATCGTCGACGTCGATCGCGCCCTCGCCCAGGCCGTGGCCACGCCGTTGCCGTACCGCGGGTGGCTGCCGTTTTCGCAGGGCGGCAGCGAGCCGTGGCAGCAGCAGCGCCGGCGTGACGAGGTCGTTTCGGCCGTCGGCGCCTTCGACAGCCTTGTCGTGCGCGCGGGCCACGTCGTGCTCACGCGCGTGAGCGTTGGCCCCGATGGTGCGTTCGACGAGCCCGTCACCCTCGGCTGCGAAGCCCTGCGCAACCCGCTGCGGCTGCCGTCGTGCCCCGAGTCGGTGACCTTCGCCGGCAGCACCGTGCGCTTCGCGGGCCACGGCGCGGGCCACGGGCTTGGTCTGAGCGTTGAAAATGC
>JBIKRQ010000460.1:0-4872 GCA_044349155.1 Myxococcota bacterium | reverse complement strand
CACTTGCGGCCGGTGACCTCGACGGTGACCTCGCGCTTGGGTTGATCTCGGTCCACAGCGAGGTTTGTCAGCAGTCGGGCATGCTCACCCTGTCGGCCAGCGAGGTCGCACGACTTCGTGCTGGTGAGCAGATGCCCACCGCCACCGCGCTCGACGCCACACAGCGGCTGCGACTCTTCGCCGTCGCGATGTCGATGTACGACGCGCTTCATGCCGAGCACGTCACGTACGGCACCGCCGTTCTTCAGTACGCCTCGTACCTGGCCGACGCTGGCGACGTCGCGGCTGCCGAGCAGCAGGCGCGGCGTGCGCTGCCACTGCTGGCGGCGAGCGGCGACACGCACATGCTCGCCCGCGGTGAGCTCAAGCTTGCGCATCTCCTCGGCGACGCGCCCGAAGCCCTCGCACTTGCTCACAGCGCGCTCAGTCACGCCGAAGCTTCGGACGACCCAGAGGCGACGGCGACGATGCTTCGTAGCCACGCGTTGATCGTTGCCCACGGCGAACAGGGCCGGGTCTTCGTCCCGCTGGGTTGAGCGGGCCAGAAATCATTCAGTCGGTCGGCGCACATGTGCCGACACCTGATCTGTTCAAGCGCTGCCACCGGGCTGCGATGGCTTTGGTGTGCGCCGCGAAAGACGCAACGCGTCACATTGACATAAATGTCAAAGTTCCTAGGCTCCCCTGACCAGACGTCCTCCAGGAGGCAGCACCATGGCTCAGCCCGCTTCGTCCAACTTCTTCCTCGACAACGACGACCTCCGTTTTCAGCTGAGCCAGCTCGACTGGGACACCCTCGTCGACCTGCAGGAGCGCCTGTTTCAAGACGACGACCGCTACACCTCGGGTGCTGACGGCCGCGCCTTCTACGAGGAGATCCTCACGGCCCTCGGCGAGTTCATCGCGAAGGAAATCGCGCCCCACGAGCACGAGCTCGACCACGAGCACCCGCACTTCAAAGATGGCGAGGTCGAAATCGGCCCGCGCATGCAGAAGATCTTCAAGGGCCTCGCCGAGATGGGCGCCATGAGCCTGCCGGCACCACGTCGTCTGGGCGGCATGAACGCGCCCAACCTCGTCAACTTCGCGCTCTTCGAGATGATGACGCGTGCTGATGCCTCGGTCACCGGCACCTTCGGCTTTTACGCCGGCATCGCTGGTGCGCTGCTCATGTACTCGGCCGACGAGGGCAGCATCGTGTTTGCAGGCGGCAAGCCCGTGAGCACGCGCTTCGACGACGCCATCACGAAGATCTCGGCGGGCGAAGAGTGGGGCGCGATGGTGCTCACCGAGCCCCACGCGGGCAGCGACCTCGCCAAGCTCAAGGCGCGTGGTGTGCAGCAGCCCGATGGCAGCTGGCGCGTCACGGGTCAGAAGATCTTCATCACCGCGGGCCACGCCCAGCACCACGTCGTCATCGCCCGCACCGAAGACGAGGCCACGCACCCCGGCCTCAAGGGCCTGTCGCTGTTTTACGTGCCGCGCATCGTCGACGCCGACGGCAAGAGCGACGTCAACGGCGGCATTCGCAATTTCGAGATCGGCGGTATCGAAAACAAGATGGGCCAGCGCGCCGCGGTCGCCGCCACGCTGCATTTCGAGAACAGCCGCGCTGAGTTGATCGGTGCTCGTGGCGACGGCTTCCGCCTCATGCTCGTGCTGATGAACAACGCGCGCATCGCCGTTGGCTTCGAGGCGATCGGTGCCTGCGAGTCTGCCTACCGCACCGCCCGCGCCTACGCCGAAGAGCGCGTGTCGATGGGCAAGGTCATCGCGAAGCACGAGATGATCGCCGACTACCTCGACGAGATGGACGTCGTCATTCGCGGTCTGCGCGCCATCACCGTCGACGCTGCGTTCAACGAAGAAGTCGCCACGCGCTTGCGCCAGCTGCTGAAAAACGCACCGCCCGCGTCGGAAGAAGAGCGCGAGAAGTTGGCGAAGCAGGCGAAGCGATCGGGTCGTCGTTCGCGCTACCTCACGCCGCTGATCAAGTACCAGGGCGGCGAAGAAGCGGTCCGCATCGCGCGCATGGCGATGCAGATTCAAGGCGGCATCGGCTACATCACCGAGACGGGTACTGAGAAGTTGCTGCGCGACGCCCTCGTGCTCCCCGTCTACGAAGGCACGAGCCAGATCCAGTCGCTTATGGCGCTGAAAGACAACCTCGGTGCGGCGATCAAAACCCCCGCGCGCTTCGCGAAGGACGTCGCCGAAACCCGCTTGAAGGCGTTGTCGGCGTCAGACCCGCTCGAAAAAGCCGCCGCGCGCCTGCGTTTGAGCTCGCTGTCGGCAATGCAAACCATCCTGTCGCGCATCGCCGCCGACAAGATCGGCAGCGTGGGCAAGCAGCCCGTGACGTCGTGGAAGTCGTCGCTCACCCACATCGACCCTGCCCACGACTTCTCCTTCGGCATGCTGCACGCCGAGCGCCTCACGAAGTTGCTGGTGTGGTCCACCACGGCCGAGCTCCTCGTCGAGCAGGCGAAGAAGGTGGCCGGCACCGTCGATGGCGAAGAGCGCCGCGAACTCGCGCAACGCTGGGTCGAGCGCTTCGAGCCTCGCGCGAAGGGCGTGCTCCTCGAGATCGAGGCCACGTCGGGCAGCCTGCTGCAGCGGTTGCTTGGCCGCACGTCGTCGAAGAAGAAGACCGCGGTGGCCGCCGCCGAGTAGTCTGCGGGCATGCCCGAGCTGCCAGACGTTGTCGTCGTCGTCGAACGCCTCGCTGACCTGTTGGCGGGGCATCGCTGTCGCGGCGTTCGCCTGGCATCACCATTTCTGCTGCGCACGGTGACACCACCCGTCACCGCCGTGGTCGACGCCACGGTCACGTCGACGGAGCGCATCGGCAAACGTGTCGTCATCGGTTTCGACAACGACGTGTTCATGGTCATCCACTTGATGATCAGCGGTCGCCTGCAGTGGCGCGCCGTCGACGCACCCGTCCCCGGACGCATCGGCCTCGCGGCCTTCGACTTCGATCACGGCACGCTCACGTTCACCGAAGCGAGCCCGAAGAAACGCGCGTCGTTGCACCTCGTCAGCGGGCGCACGGCCCTGCTCGAACACGACCCCGGTGGCGTCGACGTCTTCGCCATCGACGAGGCCACGTTCGCTGCCGCACTCCGTCGTGAACGGCACACGCTCAAGCGCACGCTCACCGACCCGCGCACGTTTTCGGGCATCGGCAACGCCTACTCCGACGAGATTCTGCACGAAGCGCGGCTGTCGCCCGTGGCCATGAGCACGTCGCTGAACGACGACGACGCCGCCCGCCTGCTCATCGCCACGCGCTCGGTGCTGTTGCGGTTCACCGACCTGCTGCGGGCCGACCACAGCACACCGCTCGGCCCCGAGAAGATGACGGCGTTTCGTCCCGAGATGGCCGCCCACGGCAAGGCAGGGCAACCATGTCCGCGCTGCTCCAGCCCCATCCAGCGCATCGCGACCGCCGACAGCGAAACCAACTACTGCGCGACATGCCAAACGGGCGGCCGGCTGCTCGCCGATCGCGCGTTGTCGAAGCTGTTGAAAGACGATTTCCCGCGCACCCTCGACGACCTCGAGGCGCTCAAGCAGGCCCACCGCCAGAAGAGCTGACCAGAACCATCACCAGAAGCGCTGGAGCGGGCGCTGAGCGTCGTCAGGGAATGGCGAACAGCGTGGGCGACAACACGTCGTTGCGCTCCAGGCTTTCGGTCACGGTGCGCCGCACGAGCACGTCGGCGCGCCAGACCTCGACGACGGCGGGGTACCACGCGCCACCCACCGGCGAGCCCCAGCCGAGGTAGCGGGTGTCGACGCGCACGGTTTTGTCGCCGTCTTTTTGAAACGTGACGAGGCGCAGCGGCACCATCAGGTCTTTGTCGAGCCAGAGCTGCGGCTTGTCGGTTTCCCAGGGCTTGCTGCCCACCAGGTAGGCCACACGACCGTCGAAGCGGCTGTAGGCGACGACCTCGGTGTTGATGCCCAGGTTCTTCAGCAACGCGATCAAACGCTGCGTGTCGGCGGGTTGGGTGGCGAGTTCAGCGAGGGCGTCGAAGCCGCCGTTGCTGGTCTTGCCGGGCTGGCTGCCCTGCTGGGAAAAGAAGCGGCCCTCGGTGCGGACCTCGACGACGCGACCCTTCTCGAGGTCGAGCTCGCGGCGCGATTGTGCCGGTGGCGCCAACCACACGCGCTCGTTTTCGCCCTGCACCACCGGCTTGCCGGCGGCGTCCCATGTCGACGTGGTCGCTTCGACCGTCAGCGTGGTGGTGCTGCGCGCCGAGGCCCGCTCGACGACGCGGTTGAACAACCAGCTCGCCGACGGACGAAACGCCAGCGCAGGCAGTGCCAACAGGACAACGACGACGGCAGCAGCGACGGCGCGCATCGGGTCAGTTGCCGACTTTCTGGAAGAACACGACTTCGGCCGACGGCGAGGCGGGCGCGTCTTGCTGCTCGGCGGTGACCTCGAGGTCGAAGCGCAGCTCGGGCACGGTGGCGGTGAGCGCGCCGGTGCGACCCGCTTCGTCGTACACGAGGGTGCCAATGCGGCTCCAGGTGCCGTCGCTGCCCTTGCGCTGCCAGGCGATGAAGTGGGTGCTGCCGGCCATCACGCGCTCGGGCGGCGGCAGGTTTTTGGCCTTCACCTCGACGAGCGTGAAGTTCTGTTCCTTCTTCACGTCGGCGGTGACGACGGCGTCAGCACCCACGGCTTGCGGCGTGCCCTTGATCTCGTACTTGAGCGGGCCGCAGGCAGCAGCACCGAGGACGACAACGAGAGCAACAGCGGATTTCAGGGCGCGCATGGCAACTCCACAAGTGCAGGCAAACAAGCAATGAGCCAGCGCACACGGATGCAACTGGCTGAGAATGCAGCGATTTCAGCGC
>JBIKRQ010000100.1:0-18122 GCA_044349155.1 Myxococcota bacterium | reverse complement strand
CGAGGCAGCTATGCCAGCCGTCCTCACGTTGACTGCCCTCGATTTATCCCGAGCTACATGACAAATCTTGGCGTCGTCATACCCTTGGATGACTTTACGCTCGACAATGGCGCCACGCTGATGCTGAAGGGGTCCCACCTCAACGAGCTGCTTCCGCCTGCCGAGATCTTTACGGCCAACGCGATCAGGGCGACGTGTTCTGCTGGTGACATGATCGTTTTCAACGCGAGACTGATGCACGCTGCCGGCGTCAACACGACCGCCACCGCTCGACACGCCCTGACACTCAATTTCTGTCGATCATTTATGCGACAACGCTTCGACTTCCCGCGACTTGTTCCTGCCAACATCATCGACAGACTTGGCCCCGACGGCCAACGACTTCTCGGTATGAACGTGAGGATGCCAACCAGCCTCGACGAGTTTTACCTTCCCGAAGACAAACGTCTCTACAAGCCAAATCAAGGATAACTTGAAGTCGCTCTACATCTTCGGAGCCGGGACGCTGGGCCAGCTCGCGTTGTACTACGCGACGCGTGAGCATGGGCTGGCAGTTGCGGGTTTCGTTGTCGACGACCGCTACGCAAACGGGCGCACTGTCGCTGGACTTCCCTGCGAGGGTTGGTCGACGTTCTGTGCGAACACCTCGCCGACGCAGGCCGTGATCTTCGTCGCGATTGGCTATCGCGAGATGCGGGCTCGGGCGCGCGCCTTCTCTATGGTTCGTGATGCCGGCTTCGGATCGCTCAATCTTCGTGCACAGAGCGCGTTCATTGCGGACGACGTCACCCTTGGAACCAACAATTTCATCATGCCCGGAGCAGTTCTTGAACCCGGGTCAACAATCGGATCCAACAACATCTTCTGGTCACAAACAAACATCTGCCATGACACCAGAATCGGCGACCACAATTTCTGTGCTGCACGCGCTGTTTTGGGTGGTGGCGTTCAGGTTGGCGATCTGAATTTCTTCGGGTTTGGCAGTATTGTGCTCCAGGGATGTCGGATCGGCAACGAAACCCTGATCGGCGCGCAGGCGCTGATTCGCCACGATACGAGCGACCTGTACCAGTACATTGGTTCACCGGCGATTGCGTCGCGAGCGTTGGACCCTGATCGAGGTGTTTGCGTCAGCTGACACGGCAAGATCAATATGGCTGCTCTTCGGGCACGAACAGCGCATCCGTCGGGCTGATTTCAGGCAGCTCTGTCAGGTGGGGACCTATCCACACAAGTCGCAGGGGCTGCGGTCCGGGCCAGGCCACCGATAGCGTGCCAGCCGGCAGCACGACGATCTCGCCAGGCGCCGTCGCCACCTTGCCAACCTGCGCGCTGGCCGCTGTCGCTTCATGAGCCGTGACGAGGTAGCGACCTGCGCGGGGGATGTGGATCGTGCCGCTCTGAAGATCGCTGGTCGGGCTGAGCACCCAAACATCGTCAGCGAGCTTGACGTAGGCCTGCTCCAGGGTGCTGGCGACGTCAGGCGGGAGCCAGCTCCAGCGGTAGTTGGTGATCACCACCGGTGGCGCGGTCTTCAAAACGGTGGCAAACGATGCCCGCCGTCCCGCCATGTACGACCGCATCAGCGCCGAGTGCAGCAGCCAGTCCTTCGTCGCTGGCGGCCGGTTGCAGACGATGCCGACGCCGTCCAGCACGGGATCGTCGGGCGCGGTCAGGGCTTCGGCGGCGGCCATCCGCTCGGCTTGTGCCTGGTTGTCAGCGTTGAGGTACGGGTCTCGCGACACAGCACGCGCGGTGGTGGCCAACTGAAGCGCGACGAACACAACGCCGAGCTCCGGCGCGCCGGCGCGGCGCACCACCGTGTGCAGACTTCCGACGCCAGCAAGCACCAGAAACGGTGCGGTCGCGACCATGCTGTATGGATATGGCGTTGGATTCACGACCAAAAACACAACCGCGATCGCCACTGGAGCAAGCAGCAGCAACGCAGTCTTTGAATCAAGGATCCGCCCAGAAAACGCTAATATCACCGTGAGCAGCAGGCCAAGACACAGCAATGGTTCTCCGACGACGAAGCCCGCCAGCAGCGGTCCTGGCCCGAAGCGGTCATACGACAGGTCTGAGGTCCCGCCAGCCACGGCCGCCACCAGGTCCAGCACCGTCTGCCACGCCAACGCGCCGTGCCCGGTGCTCCACAGGCCGGCGGCGGTCAACACGACACCAACACACGCGCCGACGACGATGGCCGAAAACAACCGCAACCGCTCCCGGATCGTCGGTGCATGAACGAACACCGCAAGGACCAGCAGTGGAGCAAATACGATCACTGCTTTCATGCAGTTCAGCGCCGACACAGCACATACAATCCCGGAGGCAACCGCCTTCGGCACCGACACACGCTGCTGGCTGGCCAACGACAACAGCCAAAAGGCCGCTGCTGCCGCCACGAGCTGAAACAAGTCGTGGCGCACCTCAAACCCATGGCGCCAGAAAGGAAGCGAGCAGACAAGCGCGCACGTCGCGATGGCGCGACCACGTTGGCTTTGGTCAAACGGTTGGCATTGACCAAGCACGACGAGACTGCACAACGCCATTGCAGTAAAGAACGCACGCCCGACGACAACGACATCGAGTGATGTGGTCATGCTTTTCGTAAGCAGACCGTACGGAATCATCCATGGTTCAACGCCTGTCGCAAAATCAGCACGTCCAAAGCGAACCAGAATTTGCGCATTTGCCGCCTGCTGAAACTCGTCCACATGAACATGACGCCACAGCACCTGATCAACAACGAATCCGACAAAGAATACGACAGAAACCAAGTACAACGAAAAATCAATCGCGCGTGCGTATCGACCTGCCGGAGTTGCTTCGTTGTTCACGGTTCTTTCCTTCCCTAAGATGCGTCGCGCACTGCGCTGATGGACTGCAGCAACACGTCAACCACCTCATCCTGCTCACCGTCGCTGAGGCCGATCCACAGCGGCAACCTGATCAGCCGCTCAGCCATCGATTCAGTAGCGTGCAAATCGCCAGAACATCGAGTAAACTGCTGGCCTGCAGGACTGTTGTGGAGCGGCACATAGTGAAAAACCGCGTGCACACCAGCTGACTTCATTCGGCTCAAAACGTCCTGCCTGACAGCGCTCTGCGGCAGAACGACATAATACAAATGAGCGTTGTGTCCGCACTGCTCGGGCACGACTGGCCTGCGCAGGAGCCCTTGCACCTCAGCGTCGACGAGCCGGCGATGATACCCCTCCCACAACACCTTCCGCTGCTCGGTAATCTCGCGTGCGTGCTCCAGTTGCGCCCACAAAAACGCCGCTGTGATCTCCCCGGGTAAATACGACGATCCAACATCGACCCAGGTATACTTATCAACCTCGCCACGAAAGAATCGGCTTCTGTTTGTGCCTTTTTCTCGCAAAATCTCGGCGCGTTGGACTAACTTCTCATCCTTGACGAGAAGCGCTCCTCCTTCGCCGGAGATAATGTTCTTCGTCTCGTGAAACGAGTAGGCGGAAAAATCGCCAATCGATCCAAGCTGCCGACCTTTATAGGTCGACATCACGCCCTGTGCAGCATCCTCGATAACCAGCAATCCGTGGCGCTTCGCAACCTCAAGCACAGCGTCCATCTCACACGCGACGCCAGCGTAGTGAACCACGACGATGGCTCTGGTCCTGGCGGTGATCGCTGCTTCGATCAGGGACTCATCGATGTTCATCGTGTCGGCGCGGATATCGACAAACACCGGCACCGCTCCGCGCAACACAAATGCGTTGGCCGTCGACACAAATGTGTACGACGGCATGATAACCTCATCACCTTTTTCTAAATCAGAGAGAAGGGCTGCCATCTCAAGTGCTGAAGTACAGGAATGAGTCAGCAACGCCGAGGACACACCTGTCTGCTGACGCAGCCAGTCGTGGCAACGCTTCGTGAAGGGACCATCGCCGGCGAGTTTACTGTTGAAGTGGGCTTGCGCGATGTAGCCGAGCTCTTTGCCCGTCATGTATGGGCGATTGAACGGAATCATTCGCGTCCCTCCACTGTGGACAGATACGAGCCCCGACGGGTCAACCGTCGTCGCTGGTGGCCTCGAGCAACGCGTCAAACGCCGACAGCGCTGCCAGCAAGGCCTTCGCCGCCTCGAGGGCTTCGACGGGCGCTTTGAGGCTGCTGGGGCGCGACAGCAGCTTGAGCACGGCGTCGGCGCCCACGATGTCGCTGCCGGCTGCAGCGCTTTCGTCGTCGGGCTGTTGGCGCGCGGCGCGGGCTTGATCGTCGGCGGCAAGCAACGACTGTGCAGCCTCGGCGAGGTGGGCCATGGCGCGCTTCACTTCGCCTGTGCCGTCGACGTGCTGGGCCGCCTGCACGCGCGCGTAGGCCTCGCGCACCGAGATGCCTTGCGCTGCCGCCAACCGCCGCGCCTTCTCTTTCGGCGACAACGATGCGTCGTGCGAGAGGGCGGTGACGTCGACGGTGGCGTTGGTGCCGACCTTCGCTTCGCCCGCTTCCACGACGACGACGACCTCGCCGCGTTCCACCAGCGGCGGCGACAACGCCGAGCCCAACACGCCGCGGTGAAATGTTTCGTGCATCTTGGTGAGTTCGCGCGCGACGACGACGCGACGAGGACCACACCACTCAAACAGGTCGGCCAGCAACTCGTCGGTGCGGTTGGCGGCCTCGTAGATGACGATGCCGAAGCCGGCTTCGAGGCTGGCTTTCACCATGCGCTCGCGGTCTTTGCCTTTGCGCGCGAGAAACCCGAGGAAGGCAAAGCGCGACATGTCGATGCCGGCCCCCATCAACGCCGTGGTGAGCGCCGATGGACCAGGCAGCACCTCGACGTCGTGGCCCTGCTCGACCACCGCTTCCACCAGGCGACCGCCGGGATCGCTGACACCCGGACAGCCCGCATCGGAGACGAAGCACACGCGCTTGCCCTCGTTGAGCAGCTCGGCGATTTCGGGGCCGCGCTCGCGTTCGTTGTGGGCGTGCACGCTGATCATGCGCACGTGCCCCACGCCGACCCGATCGAGCAGCGGCCGCGTGTGGCGCGTGTCTTCAGCACACACCACGTCGGCGAGCTTCAACGTTTCGATCGCCCGCGCCGAGATGTCTGAGACGTTGCCGATCGGCGTGGCCACCACACTCAACTTGCCCATACAGGATCAGCCCTCTGCAGCAGACGACGACGCAGCAGGTGCTGGCGCAGCAGTCGGTGTTGTTGTTGTCGTCGTTGTCGTCGTCGTCGTCGAGGCTGTGGGTTGCACGATGCCGTCGATCAACACCACCTCGGTCTTGCCGTACGTGGTGACTTCGAGCAGGTGCTCGCCGCGCTGCTCGTGACGGATGCGATCGGGAAAGCCCAGGGCCGACGTGAGCGCTGTGTAGTCCATGCCCGGCTCGACCATTTTGCGGTCGATGGCCACCCGCTGCGTTTCAGGCAGCGAGCGCAGGTACGGGTTCGGATCTGTCGTCGTCAACGTGGCCGAGAACCACTCGTTGAACGTGGCCGCGTCTTTGATGCCACCGGGCAAAAGCATGATGTGCGTGCTCTCGCGCTCGAAGGTGATCTCGTTGTTGTTGCCACGACCACGGGCCACGCGCAGATACACCCACGTCGTGTAACGCGGCGTGTACAGCGGCCGACGAAAGATGGTTTCGCCGTCGGGCCAGGCGATGCGCTCCACGCGCACCTGCGTGCCCGCGGGGATGATCTCCGTCGCCTTCGGCGGCGTGATCGGCTCGCCCTCGGCGTTGAGCAGGTACGTGAGTTCCTCGAAGCGACGCGCATGCACCAACTGGTAGCGGTCGTCGTCGTAGAAGCGGCCGGCGTACACCGACTGCTTCAAGAACAACAGCTCGCCCTCGTGCTGCTGGTTCAACTGCTTCTGCTCGACACCAGACACCACCGCCATCGACGCACAACCCGTGAACGTCGACGACGACAGCATCGCGAAGGCGAACGCAACGTGCGTGTACCGCATGCTCATCCCTGCAGTGCTGCGAGCAACAACCCCGGCACCTTGAGTGGCGACGGCTCCGACTCCAACTCGAACAAGGCCTTGCCTACCTTGTGCAGCGTCTTGTGACTCGGCGACCACACCGGCTTGGGGCCGCTGCTCCACGGCAAACGAATCACCGACTTCTGCGGGTGATCGAACAACAACGTGTTGTGCACCGCTCCGCGCCCGCTGACGATGTTGTCGAGGGGATGACCGGGGAACGCCCCCCACGTCGTTTGTGCAGTGCCAAACAACGAACCGGCCCAACCGTTGATGGCAATGCCGCCGTAGCGCAGACCGCTGATCAGCTCGTCGAAGCGCGCGGCATGCTGCGTCTGCGTCTTCGGGTGCGCCATCACCATGCACGACAACGTGCCCCAGCAGTCGTCGTTGGCGAAGCGCAGGGCTTCAGCGATGTAGGCGTCTTCGCTGTCGGCACTGAGCGCTGTTTCAGCGACGACCCCGCAGAAGGCCTCCGTCGACAACGCGTACTCGCCGGCTTTGGCAGGCACGTCGGGCAGGATGGTCCACGGCACGATGTCGGGGCCGGTGGTGCCAACGACTTTGTGGTTCGGGTAGTGCTCGAGGAAGCCTTTGTAGCGCTGCTGCGCACCCGGGTAGTAGGCCTTGCGCGGTGGCGCACGACGCAGCGATTCCTCGACGAGGGACAAGAAGCGCTCGCGCAACGGCCAGCCCTTCCACGTCACGAGCACCTTGGCGGCGTTGCAGTTGAACGAACCGTTTTGCGCGATCATGCCGGCGACCTGGTCGGCCTGAAAGCGCAGGTCGTGATCAGACCACGGACCCGGCAGCACGAGCACCGGCGTGACGCAGCCCAGCTCCGACGTGATGGGCTTGTTCAAGCGCGGCGTGCCCGCAGCCTTGTTCTTCGCCTGCTCGTCGGCGGTGCTGCCCCAGATGATCAGGTCGTGGGTTTTGTCGGAGCCGGTGATGTGGATGGTGTCGACGCTGTTGTGGTCGGTGAGGTGCTTGCCGATGTCGCCACCGCCGTAGACGATGCCGAACACGCCCGCTGCGGTGAGCGGTGCAAAGATGCGCTCGATGTGCGGGCCCGCGGCCTCGTTCACCGGGTTCATCTTCATGACGACGACCTCGTTTTCGACGAACAGCTTCGTCAACACATCCATCGGGCCGATCGACGTGACGTTGCCCGCCGACAACACGAGGCCGACCTTGCCGGGGCCCGTTTGCTTCTCGCGGTAGATGTGGCCCTGGCTCGGCGGCTGACCCGGCTCGATCCAGACTTCGGCCTGCCACCCCGCGAGCAACACGCGGTCCCACATGCCCCACGGCATGACGTCGGCGACCCACTGGCCGTCTTTGCGCTGGCGCAGACCCGGCGGACGCGGCTGACCGTTGGCGGCAAGCGCGCGCTTGAGCTGCTGCACGTTGCGCATCATCACGACGGGGCCTGCGAGCCAGTCTTCGCCGTGCAGCGGGTCGTCGACCTGAATCCCCTTCACGCGCGACATGGTGGCGGCCCACGCCGCAGCCTCGGTCGCGAGGGCCGCGCGCACCTGCTCGAGCAGCGCCAGGCGCTCGGGGATGCCGGTGGCGACCCACGCGTCCTTCTTTGCCACCAACCGGGCAAGCAACGCGTCGACAGCAGCGACGGGCGTGGGCGGAATGGACGGCGGCGGCTCGGGAAACAGCGGAGACGACATAGGCGCCTGATACCAGACCTGTCGGGACAGCGTCGCCTTTCGCCATCGCCCGCCGTTGCGCACACATCGAACCACAACGGCGTCGGCTGGACGCCGTCGGGTGGTCCGTTCAGGGGGCGCTGTCGACAGCGTCGCGGCGGGCGGAAGGGCCCTCGCCGTCGCCATCTGGGTCGCCGACATCGACGTCGATGGCGTCTTCGGCGGCGGCCTCGGCACCGACGGCGGCGAGCTGGGCGGCATCGGGCGAATCTTCGGGCGTGGGCACCGATGACTCATCAGCCGCTGCTGTTGACGACGACAACGCGGCCGACGGACGCGGCAGACGACGCTGCAGCTCGCGCAACAACGGTGCAGACACCGCCGCAATGCGTTTGTGATCGAGCCGGCGCAGCAAGCGCTGCCACACCGCACCAACGGCCCCGCCACCGACGTCGGGGACCGGGATCACGCCCGCGGCCCCCAACGCCACCGTGGCGGAAACGGCGGCCCAGTAGACGCGCGTGGCTTCGTTGATCGCAGCGGGGTCGCCGTCGATGAAGGCCACCAACGGCCGACTCTCGGCGGCCCCCGGTGCCTCGGCCTCGATGTGGCACGCGACGACGGCGAGGTGCGTGCAGAGCTCGGCAGCACGGCGCAAAATCTGCGGGCTCGTGCCTTCGCGCAGGCCCTGCAGGAGGGCGAGCGCCACAGCACTGCCGCCCACGTCGAGGCCATCGGCAAGCATGCTGTCGACGACGGCGCGGGCGAGGCAGCGGTCTTCGAGCACGTCGAGGGGCGAGACTTTTCGCCCGTCGAGCTTCCACGGCAGTACCAGCGAAAAGCCGAGCTGCTTGGTGACCGGCTGCCCCGCACACAACAAGCGCGTCAGCGGGCTGGCGTCGAGCACCGCGGTCATCAACGCCTGGCGCGCGCTGCGCAGCACCTCGTCACCCGTGCCCAACGCCAAACGCCACATGGGCTGCGTGAGCCGCTGCTGCTCGACCCGACGAAGCGACGGCCACGCGACGAGGCGGGCGGGTGGTTCGTCGCCGTAGAAGCTCTCGCTGCCGGTCCACCACTTCACATGCACGTCGGTGCGCGTGGTGCGAAACATGCGCCGCGCGATGAGGTGGCGCGTGACGAGCCGCGACGGATCGAGGGTGCGCGGCAGCTTGTCGACCTCGACGGTGGCGGCCTGCGCAAACAGGTGCGCGCGCGCGTAAAACGACGTGGATTGCGGGTGTGTTGCCGCAAACAACTCGTGGGCCGCATACAGCATCGTCGCAGCGTCGTGGTCAAACGGAGCAGGCGTGACGTCGCAGAAGTGGGCGGCCTCGACGTACTGGGCCTCGCAGGCGTCGTTGAGTTGGGCGTCGATGCCGAGGCCGTGCTTGATGTTGGCGAAGCCGACCACACCGAGGGGATCGGCGATGACACAGCGCTGCCCCATGAGAAACGGCACGCCGAAGTCGGCAGAAAAACGCGTCAACGTCGACGACGTGGCCATGCTCAGCCGTCTCCGCGATCGGGTGTGCTGGGTGTTGTGCGCGCAGGCAACGCGGGCGGTGTGTTGGCGGGCGGCAGGGTGTTCTGCGGTGTGTTCTGTGGTGCTGGCAATGCTTTTGACGTCGACGGCTGCTCGACGGTGGTCCCGCGCCACAACGAAAACGCGCCCTGCCGTTTGTGCACCACCACAGGCATGGCGAGTTCTTCGGCGATGGTGCGCGAGGTGATTTCGACGATCGAAGCACTGGCCCGCTCGGGGGCCACCACGGCGCGCGACAGCGGCTTGAGGTCGCCGATCGGCACAGAAAACGGCGGCGAGCCCTCGGGGAAGAACGTGAGGTTCTGGTCGGGGCGGATCTGCAGATGCTCGCGCAGCAGGTCGTAGTCGACGCGCGGCAACAGCCCCATGCCGACGGGGCAGAAGATCTGCGGATAGATTTCGGTCATCGGTTCGCCAAACGGGATGCCGTGTACGCCGCGGCGGTTGACGACGATGATGTGCGTGTCGGTGAGCACTGCTTCGTACGTGCGCAAAATCGCAGCAGGCAGCAGGTACAGCAGCTTTTGAAACCACGGCAGGCGATCACGCTCGATGAGCAGCGCTGTTGTCGAAGCACTGCCACGCGGCAAGCGCGCCAGCTTGAGCTCGACGTCGAGGCTTTCGATGCCCACCACTTCGCGTTCGGTGGGAGCAGGGATGATGCCGTCGCGGCCGCGCACGGTGACATCGACGAGATCGCTGATGTCGACGTCGCCTTCTTCCACCACCAGGCGCTCGGTGATGCCCGCGCTGCGCGCACCGTTGTCGATGCCCGAGCCGTAAAACAGGATGGTTTCGTCGTCGGAGAAGGCACCGCCGCAGCTCTCGAGCGCAATGGGATGGCGAAAGCCCCACTCGACCAGGAGGTGCTTGTTGGTGGGCACGAACACGCGCATGCCCGGCGTTTTCGCGAGCAGCGTGGCGACGTGGTGGGGCAGCCCCTCGCACTGTACGAGCTGCACTTCGCGCTGACGCCCCGAGAACAACGAGCGCCGCGCACTCACCGCCGACGACACGCGCGCTTTCACCTGCCGCGACCACAGGTAGCGACACAGCATGCGGCTGAGGCCCTGCTCGACACGCACGACGAGGGTGTCGTGGGTTTCCTGGGCGCGCTCGGCCTCGGACAACGGCCGCGGCGTGAGCCCCAGGATGAGATCTTTGAGCTGCAGCGCGCGCCCGATGCTTCTGCGATCGGCCCCCGCTTCGCCGTAGAGCACGAGGGCAGCACCGTCGGTGACGAGGTCTTCAGGGCCCGACAGGTCGTAGCCCAACGGACTTTTGCGATCGCGAAACGGCACGAAGTGCTGGGCCGTGCCGGTGAACGCACGGCCGCGGTGCAGACGACCAGCCTGCGCGGCGCGGTCGGCGGCGTAGGAGCCGTTGACCTCGAAGCGGACCATGATTTCGCGACCACCCCGCTCGCTGACAGCCTCGAGAATCTCGAGAGAGGCGAGGATCTCGTCGAGCGAGACCTCGCGCGAGTAGGCGCGAAAGAAGCCCACCACGCGGGCCACGTCGGGAAAGAACACCGCCAGGCGCCGGCCCATAATCACGCCGCGCTCGTCGGCGGAGAGACCGGGACAATGGGTGCGACCCTGACCGAGGCTGACTGGCTCAAGCGACATCGCGCGCAGTGTGCACCCGACGACGCCACGTCGGCAACCGCGCCGTGTGCCTCGGCCATCACAGCACGGGTTGTCGGCGGCGGCTGCGAACGCAAAGCTTGGGCGTGCCCACGTCA
Source organism: Myxococcota bacterium (assembly GCA_044349155.1). Taxonomy (GTDB): domain Bacteria; phylum Myxococcota; class UBA727; order UBA727; family VGSZ01; genus VGSZ01. The sequence continues at coordinate 7,187 of JBIKRQ010000100.1, read as the reverse complement.
CCGCTGTTGAACCTGGCCCTCGTCGTGGGCTGCACCGAGGCCGAAGGCCCGGGCCGCCGCATGGCCATCTGGGTGCAGGGCTGCCCGCTGCGCTGTCCGGGCTGCTGTAATCCCGAATTTCTCGCCGACATACCGCGCCTGCAGCGCTCCGCCGCCGACGTGGTGGCCGACCTGCACCGCTTCCACGCCGCGCACCAGCTGGAAGGCATCAGCCTGCTCGGGGGCGAACCCACGCGTCAGGCAGCCGGCCTTGCCGTCGTCGCCGAGGCCGCACACGCGCTGGGCTTGTCGGTGATGGTGTATTCGGGCTTCACGCTTGAGCAGCTGCGGGCCGAAGACAACGTCGACGTGGACCGGTTGCTCGCCGCCACCGACCTGCTTGTCGACGGGGCCTACGACGAGACGCAACGCACCACCGACCGTCGCTTCATCGGCTCGGCGAACCAGACGCTGCATGTGTTGAGCGATCGCGTCGCCAAAGATGACCCGCGCTTTTCGGCCCCAAACACCGTCGAGCTGCGCATCGTCGTCGACGCCGCCGGCTCACAACGCTTCGAACTCAATGGCTGGCCGGTGCTCGGCCATCGCACGCGGTAGCCCATGTCGGTGATGCACAGCCCAGCGATTGCACCTTTGCCAGCGGGCGACGCCGACGCCTGGCTCGTCGCGGCCACCCTTGCCGGGCAAAAGCGCAGCGAGCGCTGGCAGCACGCGCCGACGACGAACGAACCCTCCGCTGAGCTCGCGCTCGCCATGGCGCGCACCACGGCCGCGGGCCTGCTGCGGTTTCTCGTCGACCAGGGTGCCGAGCGCGACGCCGACGTAGTGCGGATGGATGATGCAGGGCGCACCGCCGTTGAGCCGGTGGCGCTGTCGACGGGCGCTGCCGGGTTGTCGCTGGCGTTGAACATCTGGCCGCGCTGGCTGTGGGCGTTGTCGACGACGATCATGCCGCTGGCCCACCAACGCCGCAGCGGTGCCGACCTCGCCGAGGGTCTGTTGCGACGAGAGCAGCAGCAGACGAAGCAGGCGTTGTCGGTGCGCATGGCCGACGTCGTGAGCGTGGGCGACCACCTCGCGTTGGCGATGGCGACCACGCACTTGAAGCAGCTGGAGTTGCCCGGCGTGGTGCACGACGTCGTGGCCACACAGTTCGCGCGGCGCTCGGCACTGGCAGCGCTGTATCACCTCGACAACACCGACATCGACGACGACGACATCGACTTCACCGCCCTCGTTGCTCCACCGCTGGTGCGTGCGTTTGAGCTGGTGGCGCCGGGCCTGTCGCGCACGTGGGTGCCGCAGCTGCTCGTGTTTCGCCGCACGATGGTCGACGCCAAAGAAGTGATCGCAGGGAGTACGGCGGTGGTGCGTCGGCTGCGCCGCCTGCTGCGCGTGCTCGACGACGCGGGCCGCTTCGACCTTGCGGGCGTGTTCGTCACGTTTGCGCGTGCGTTGCCTGCGGCCCTGCCCGTCGACACCCGCGCCCAACTCGTGCGCCTGCCCGGTGTGGTCACCATGGCCGACCGCGATCGCGTGGTGGCCGCGGTGGCGTCGGGCTTCGACGTCGTCGACGATCTGCAACGCCGCGCCGAGCAGATTGCTGCCAGCCGCTACGGCGACGAGCGCTGGACCGAGGCACGTCTGGTGCGTGGCTGGTTGGCCGAGCTGCACGCCGCACGCAGCGACATCGATGCAGCCCGCCACGCGCTGATGGGCGATGTGGGCTGACGACGAACAAGCCAGCGGCCGCCGCACTTGCTACACACGCACGCATGAGTCGCGGGTATCAAATCACGGTGTCGTCGGTGTCGAGTGTGGTGAGCGCCAGCGACGAGCTGTGCATTGCGGTGTCGCTCTTGCCCGTGCTTGGTGCCGCGCGCATGCACCACCTGCTGAAAGACGCCCTGCGCGCCGACGGCTGGATCGACGTCGACAACAACGAACTCGAGCTGGAGCTCGGCAATGGCCTGAGCGCGCGGCTCACGGCGGACGGCAGCCGGGTGGTCGTCGAACGCACGGCCCAGCGCACGGTGAAAGCCACGGCCACGACAAAGACCGCCGCCGAGGCCGCCCTCGCCGACAAAACCGTCGAAACCAAAGCGGAGCTGCAGCGGGTGGCGACCACGGCGTTGGCAGCGGCAGAGGGCGACGTGCGTGCGCGCCTCGAAGCCGCGGTGCAGCAGGTGTATGGCAGCGCGCTCGAGGAGAAGGCGCGCAGCCTCGGCCAGCTGGAATCAGTGCAGCGCACCGTGGGTGCTGACGGCACCGTCGAGCTGGTGTTGAAAGTGCGCACCTGACCCGACGAGAACGCACCACCACGTACAGAGCCCACGTCGACGTACACGTCCGCTACTGCTGGCGTGTGCTGCGCACGCCGATGACCCCGCCGAGCACCGCACCGGTGGGTACTGCCAGCGCTCCCAGGCCCAGCGCGACGAGACCGCCAGCATCTGGTCCGTAGTCGCCCCAGTGCACCTGCGACGAGACCAGCAAGAACACACCGACGCCAAGGCCGAGCCCCAACAGCGTTGCCAACAGCACCAACAACACGCGCATCACGCGACGTTAGCAAACGCAGACGCCACGGGCGTTTCTGACGCGCTGGTCAGGATTGTTGTCCCACGACGTCGTCGACGACGGTGCAGCGCCACACGGTGAGGGCACGGCGGCTGCAATGCAGGGCGTGATCGTCCCCTGTGAGTGGAGTTCTGCATGATGTGCTCACGCGTGTTGGGTGGTTTCGTGGTTGCGCTTGCTGTTGGTGCGGCCGCCCCAGGGTTTGCCTCGCCTGAGGTGTTGATTCCCGAGGCCATCGCCGCGGCGCCAGCGACGACGGGGGGCTTTGGTCTTGGTCTGCAGGCGGGCTCGCCCTCGGCGCTCACCCTGAAGTTTGCGGGTGCGCACGAGAGCGGCTTCGCCCTCGGCGTGGGCGCTGGCTTTGGCTATGGCAGCACGTTTCGCACGTCGCTGTGGTTGCAAGCCGACTACCTCATTCACCTCGCCACGCTGATCGACTCCGACGGCGTTGACCTCGCGGTGTACGGCGGCCCCGGGGTGTTCGCGAGCATCTTTGGCGCGAACTACGGCTTCGGCTACGCGGGCAATCCCTGGTACGACAACGTCGACTACATCGGTGTCGGCGTGCGCTTGCCCGTGGGCCTGTCGCTCGCGTTCGACAAGTTCCCCCTCGAGCTCTACGCACAATTCGATCCGGCCATCGGCGTGTTTCCTGCGGTTGGCTTCGGCCTCGGCGGTGCGGTTGGCTTTCGCGTGTACTTCTAGCCAGCGGTTGAGGCTGCGGCGTCGTCGAGGCGGCCGTGGCGGGGCAGCGTGAACGTGAAGCGCGAGCCGTGGCCCGGCGAGCTCTGCACACCGATGCGCCCCCCGTGGGCGCGCACCACGCCCTGCGAAATCGCCAGGCCCAGACCAAGGCCGCGGTCCTGGCGATCGGCGGTGTAGAAGCGATCGAAAATGCGGACCTGGTCGCTCTCGGCGATGCCAGCGCCGGTGTCGACGACGCGAAAGCGAATCTCGTCGCCCTCGTCGCACGACGACACATCGACCCGGCCACCGCGTGGTGTGAACTTCACCGCGTTGCCCACCAGGTTCGCCAACACCTGCAGCAGTCGGTGGGCATCGCCTTCGAAGGGAGATCCGCCGGCATCCACAGCGACGGTCACACCTGCGAGGTCGGCGCTGTCGACGACAATCGCGAGGGCCTGCGCCAGCAATTCCGCCGGCTCGACCTCGGCTTTCTCGAGCGGAATGTCACCGCGCTGGGCGCGCACGACGAAGACGAGGTCGTCGACGAGGTGCTCCATGTGCTTCAGACTCTTTTGCATGCGCGAGACAATCTCGCCGTCTTCACCAGCGGCCGTTTCGGCCAACAGCGAACACGCCACCAACGCACTGCCCAATGGCCCGCGCAGATCGTGCGACACCACGGCCATCACGTCGTCGCGTGCCTGCATCGCCTTCTCGGCAGTGCGCAGCAGGCGGTTGTTCTCGATGCTGCGCGTCAGCAAGACGCCGAGTTGCGAGAACAACACCTCGACCAGCGTCAGTTCCGAAGCCTCGGCCGCGGGCACGCGCGCGATGAACGCGCTGCGGCCAACTTCGTGGAGGGGCGACAACCACATCGACAACGTGGTGCCGCCGCCATCCTGAAGGCGAAACGGACGACCGCCGTCGGCGACGCGGGTGAACGGGCTGGATGTCGACGGCTCGTTGATCGGCATCTCCTCGCCGATGCACGCCTCGTGGATCCCATCGATGCCGTGCAGATGCACACACACCGACGTGGCGCCGAGCACAAGCAACGCCGTGTCTCTCGCGCGGTTGGCCAGCGTTTGCATATCGACACTGCCCACGAGTTCGTGCGCATGGGCCATCAGCGCTTCGAGCCGCTCGGTATGTCGACGACGAAGGGCGGTCATGTCGGCGGCGATCGCGAGCGCACGGGTCTGCTTGACCGCCGCACGGATCGACGCCGCCAACCGCACCGGATCGAGACTGCTGCGGCTGAACGCATCGCGAATGCCCGCCTTCATCAGGTCGACGGCGATGACCTCGTCACCGAACCCCGTGAGCGCGACGATGGCGGTGGCAGGCTCGTGCGTGAGCAGGTGCGGCACGATCGACGACGCGTGCACGTCGGGCAGAAGGCAATCGAGCAGCACGCAGTCGAAGTGGTGGTCGGCCAGCAGTCGAAGCGCCTCCTCCGCTGACGCGGCCTCAACAAGCGCGACGTTCTGGTCGACGAGCGTGGCACGCACCGCGCTGCGCTCAACGTCGTCGTCGTCAATCAGCAAGACCTGCAGACGATCGCTGCTCATGGCTGCTCCGCGAGGTCCAGGGCCGCGACCAACGCGTCGACGTCGACGGGCTTGAGCAGCACGGCGACCCCAGGAGGCGCTTGCACCATGCTGCGGCCGGTCAGCACGATGCGCTTTGGCACCGCCGAGGCACTCTCGAGCAACGACCAACCGTCGCCGTCACCGAGGTGCAGGTCCGTCACCACCGCCGACAGCGATGCTGTGTCGGCCAATCGTCGACGCCCTTCGGCCACCGACAACGCCACCACACTCGCGATCCCGCGCCGGCGCAGGATCATTTGCAGCAAGACGACCCCATCTTCGTCGTCGTCGACCAACAGCACTGTCATGTCCCCCCCACCGCTGGCCCTGCGGGCACTGTGACCACCACCACCACGTCGCCGTCGACGGCGCGAATCGTGAGCCCGCCGTCCATGCCGGCGAGCAACCATTTCGCGAGACCCAACGGGTCTTGCAGCGGCACCTCGGCCGTAGGCACGACGTCGACAGCGTGGACCGTCACCACGATCTCCACGTGATCGCCTTCGTCGTCGTGGCGCTTCGCAAACTCCACATCGACACCGTCGCGACTTCGCTTCAGCGACCACGCCAGCACGTCTTCGAGGGCGTGAGAGAACAGGTGGGGAACAACGCGCACGCGCACGGTCGACAGCGCTTTTGGAAGTTGCAGCGGTACGTCGGCGCGGTGCTCAAGTTGGGCCGTGCGCTCAGCTGCCCGCTGCACGAGTGGCAGCAGATCGACGTGGGCGGCGGTGCGCTCGTTCTCGTGGGCCACGGCATCGAGTCGAGACGCCGCGCGCTCCAGTTTGCGCGTGCCGCGACGGGCCATGTGCAGCAAGCGAAGGGCCGAAGTGACGTCGATAGCGCCGCTCACCTGCAGCTCCTGCTCCAGCTCGTGCAGCGCGGAAACAACCACGCCCAGGGGCCCGCGCAGATCGTGAGCGAGACGTGCTGCGACCAACGGCAACGACGGCAACGGCGGCGGCGGTGGCGCCGTCATGCGTGCTTCCGCGGTGACGCCGCTGGCTCAACGGTTGGCGCCGTGTCGCGGTAGTGCTCAAGGCGCCGGTACAGCGTGCGTCGATCGAGCCCCAACAACTGCGCCGCACGCGACTTGTTGCCATTCAGCAGGCGCACCACGTGCTCGATGTAGCGGCGCTCCAGCTCGTCGAGCGACAGGATCTCTGCCGGCTCGTCGGCCGCAATCAGGAAGGACTCAGCACGGTAGGTGCGAACGCGTTCGGGCAGATCGTCGATGGTGAGCTCAGTGCTGCGCGCCAACGACACTGCACGCTCGATGCAGTTTTCCAGCTCGCGCACGTTGCCGGGCCACGTGTAGCTCAGCAGTCGCTCGGCGACGGCGGGAGGCATCGTGGGCGGCGCTCGACCCATGCGCTCTGAGAACGTACGCAAGAAGCGATCGGCCAACACCAGAATGTCGCGGCCGCGCTCGCGCAGCGCTGGCAGCTCAATCGTGACGACGTTGATGCGGTAGTAGAGGTCCTGGCGAAAGGCACCATCGGCCACAGCACCTTCGAGGTCTTTGTGCGTCGCTGAAACGATACGCGCATCGAAGGGCACTTCGTCGTTGGCCCCCACCGGTCGCACCGTTCGCTCTTGCAACGCGCGCAACAGCTTGGCCTGCATCTCGATCGGCATTTCGCCGATCTCGTCGAGAAAGAGCGTGCCTCCCGAGGCCTGCACAAACAGTCCCTGCCGTGCCTGCTTCGCATCGGTGAAGCTGCCGCGCGCGTGCCCGAACAGCTCACTCTCGAGGAGCATCGGCGGAACTGCTGCACAGTTGATGGCAACGAACGGTCCGCTCTTGCGCGCGCTCGCGCTGTGGATGGCGCGGGCGACGAGCTCTTTGCCTGTGCCCGTTTCACCGTGCACCAGCACCGACGCAGCCGAGGGCGCGATGCGGGCCACCAGTTCATGAACACGACGCATCGGCGCGCTGTCGCCGAGCAGCCCTGCCGTGGCCTGCAGCAGTTCCGTCGAGCGCAACACCGCCACTTCGCGCGTGAGCCGGTGTCGCTCCAGCGCACGGGCCACGGAAATCACGAGCAGCTTTGGGTCGACGGGCTTCAACAAGAAGTCGTAGGCACCAGCGCGCAAAGCGCCCACGGCACTGTCGATGCTGCCCATGCCGGTCAACACGATCACGGGGATATCGGGGGAGCGTTCGTGGACGCGGGCGCACACGGCAAGCCCGCTCATCTCGTCCATCTGCAGATCGGTGACGACAACTGCGACGTCGTCGAGGTCTTCGATCGCGCGGCGCGGACTCGTCGATGAGCGCACAACGTAGCCAGCGCGCTGAAGTGTTGCGGCGTGGAGTTCACACTG
>JBIKRQ010000459.1:0-4883 GCA_044349155.1 Myxococcota bacterium | reverse complement strand
AGCCGCGATTTCTCGACGAGAACATCGGCCTTCTGCGCCGGCTCCTGCGACAGCGCCAGCGCGCGATCGTAGGCAGCAGCGGCTTCATCGTTGCGCCCAAGGCCGCGGAAGCTGTCGGCGATGGCGAGGTGCACGTCGCGCTTGTCGGCGAAGTCGGTGGCGATGGCAGCCCAGCCCGCTTCGGCCGCTTCACGGTTGTCGAGGCGCCACTGCGCGCGCGCGACGTCGAGGCGGAACTCAACATTGCCGTCGAGCGACGCGGCCTTTTTGAACGCGGCCTCGGCAGCAGCGAGGTTGTCGGAGCCTTCTTCGATCAGGCCGAGGGTCTGGTGCATTTCGGCGACGTCGGGCGCGAGCTCGATCGCCCGGCGCGCTTCACGGCGAGCGTCGTCACCGCGTCCCTGCCGCGCATAGGCGGCCGCCAACAACTGGTGGTTGCTGGCCTCGTCGGGGCCCTTTTTCACGAGCTCTTCGAAGTACGAAACGCCGGGCTGTGCCGGTGGCGGTTCGGTGGCGAGCACGCCGTCTTCGCGGTCCTCGGCACGCAGCGCAGGCGACGACAACAGCAAACCAACAGCGGTCAGCGCTTGCAGAACTGAGGGGGCACGACGACGCACGTGGCGCTCCTGCGGGGAGAAGGTGGTGGGCGTGTTGCCATCAAGCACCAGACTCCTCCATCGGTGACAAAGGGGAGGGCCGCCGCCGAGGCAGCCCGACAGAGACGACGTCAGTCGAGCAGGTCGGCCCACGGACCACCGTAGGCACCAGCACTCGCTTCCTGCAGGCGACGCGAGAGGTCGAAGTAGCGGGCGCGGGCCTCGACGACGGCGGTGTTCTTCGCCGTGATCTGCGCGTCGGCTTCGGCTTCGCGCTTGCCCCATTCTTCGACTTGTTTGTCGAAGACGGCGAGGTCGATGTCTTTGCCAACGGCTGGGTTTTTGTCTTTCACCAGCCGCGCCTTCTCGCGCTCGTAGCGGGCGCGGGCGGCCCACAAACGCGTGTCGCTCGTCGACAGCTCGAGGTCACGCCAGGCGACTTCGGCTTCGCGCATCGCGATCCGCTGGTCGTTCCAGGCCCCCAGCAGCTCGAGCACAGCGAGGGAGTCGATGCTCGCCCCCGACGTGCGGCGCTCGGCGACGGTGTCTTTGTATTTGCGGGCGCGCTCGAGGGCGACCTTGGCGTCTTGCAACGTGCGCGCGGCGAGATCGCTCTCGTCGCGAGCGATGTAGACGCCGTTTTCGGCATCGAACAGCACGAGCAGTTCTTCGTTCGGCACCGCCGACAACGCGCCACGATCGACGCGCGCCGACAGGCCTGCACAGCCCGAAACGGCCAACAGCAAGGCGACAGAGACGATGCGGATCATCGTCCACCTCCAAGGCTGCGAACCTGCGGCAGAACATCGGGGCTGCTCACGTCGACAGGCCCTGCTTTGCCCACCATGTCACGGCCACGCTCGGTATCGCCGTGGATGGCCCACAAGGCCCCCAGGTTCGCCTGCGCGGGTCCGTACTTGCCGTTGACCTTCAACGCGCGCTTGAAGGCATCTGCGGCGTTTTGGGCCTGGTTCGACTGCATCTCCGCAACACCCAACAGGTTGAGCACTTCGGCGTTCTTCTCGTCGAGCTCGATGGCCCGCAGCGCCAACAAGCGCGCCAACGGGAAGTCCTTCACGGTGATCGCCGCCCGCACCAACTGCGCGAGCGTGGCGACGTCCTTCGGGTTCTCGATCAGCTTCTGCTCAAGCGCTTCGCGACCAGGAATGACCACGCCGCCTGGGCGCGCCTTCGGGTTGTCGCCCGCTTCGTCGACGACGCTGCCGGCCATGCAGGCCTTGGTGAAGCGGTTGAAGGCCTCGAGCTTCTTTGCCTGCGCCTTGCACGACTCCAGCGTTTCCGCCGACTTCTTTCGCATCGGACCCGAACGCTCACCAAGAGCAGCGCGCAGGGCTTTCTCGTCGTCGGCACTGGTGCCCGCGGGCACCGGTGCGTTGTCGAGGAAGTCGGCGGCCGACTTGTAGGCGTTGGCGATGCGGTACAGGCCACCCATCGCCCACTCGGGATCGCCCACCTGAATGGCGGCGACGTAGGCGCTCTCGAGTTCTTCGAGCAGCTGGAACTTCGACGCGAGCTTGTCGCCGTCGTCGGCACCACCGGTGAGTGAGACCGCTTCGAACTCGGCGCGAATCACTTCGCCCAACAGGTACTGACCGCGGGCCTGCCAGACCTCGCTGTCGGTGCCATTGTTGCGCCCACCGCTGGCCTTGCCCAAACGCTCAATGGCGACGTCGGGCTTGCCCGTGCGCAACGCCGCTTCACCGGCGATCACGTTGGCAACGATGGCCGATCCAGGGCTGTCGGCGGCGGCGAGTGCGGCAGCTTCCGCACGACGCCAATCGCCAGCCTTCACCGCGGCGCGAGCCAATTTCTCGTTGTATTCCGCGCGCTTGACCTCGTCGCCCTGCTTGGTCAGGCGCTCGAAGTCAGACATAGCCGCAGCAAACTCGCCGAGTTCGAGGCGGATGTTCGCGGCGTTTTCGAGCAGCTCATCGCTGCTGGCGTCGTCGGGGAAACGGCGCCCCTGTTCTTCGTAGTAGCCGGCGGCCACTTCGAGCTGGCTGGTGCGCACCGCGAGGTCGGCGAGGCCCGGCAACACCTCGAGGGCGTACTTGGTGTTCGCGTATTCCTCGACGAGCTGACGACCCACCTGCTGCATGTCGGCGATGTTGCGACGATCGCGAGCGATGACGAAGGCCTGGTGCAAAGCACGCGCGGCGACTTCGCTGCCCTTCTTCTCGACGACAAACGACGCGATCGCTTCAGCGACCTTGCCTTCAGCGGCGATGGTTTTGCGGTTGATCTCTTCCTGCTCGGCTTGATCGGCCAGCGTTTTCGCGCGCTCGCGAAACCCTGGATCGACGCGGGCGTCGTCGGCAAACGCGTGCGCCTGCTTGGCAAGACCGGAGAAGTCTTCCTTCTGCGCGTAGGCGTCGAGCGTGAGTTCAGCAGCGGTGACGGCGTCTTTGTGGGTGGGATGCTCGACGACGAAGGCTGCAAACAGCTCGATCGCTTTGTCGAAGTTGCCCTGCTCAAACCACGCACGCGCGACGTTGAACTTCACCTGCGGAACGTTGACGTCGGCGGGCCACGTCGCCACGAAGCGAGCGCCCAGGTCTTTGATGCCTTCGCGGGCCATCATCGACTCGAACCGCGTTGCTTTGTCTTCGAGCTTGAGCGCTTCGAAGTAGCTCAAGATTGCCGAGTACATCGCCTGCTTGACGTCGCCGTCGGCGGAGCCAGTGGTGTTGACGAGCCGCGCCCCCGGCGTTGGTGCCGGCACTGGTGCTGGTTTTTCGCCCTTCTTTGGCGCCGCTGCTGGAGCAGCCGCTGGTGCCGGAGCAGCTGCCGCCGGCGCTGCTGCGGGAGCAGGTGTCGTCGCCGCGGCCGTGGCTGCAGGCGCTTCTGCTGGTGCGTTTTTCTGCAGGAGGCGCAGCACTTTTTCGTACTGACGCCCCGCCTTCACGAAGCGCTTCCCGGCGAACAACGTCTCGGCGTAGTTCCACTCGATGTTCAAGCGCTCAGGCGAGTCGGGGAACACCGACAGGTAGCGGTCGTACGCACGCGCGGCGCGGCGGTACAGCTGCTCGTCGTTTTTCTCTTTCGCCAACGCGTGCAAGCGCGTCGACAAGTCGCGGGTCAGCAGCTCGAAGTCGGCGAGGATCTTCTTGTCCTCGTCGCCAGCGCGCCACCAGTACTTGTAGCGGGCAGCCACCTCGGCGAGCATCGCGACGTCTTCATCGGCGTTGTCGAGGTCTTTGGCAGCAACTGCTGCCTCGTACACCGCTTCGGCCCATTCGAGGTTGCGCTCGACGTCGTGGCTGATGCGCACGAGTTCGCGGTACACCTTGGCGGACTCGTCGTACATCGTCTTGATTTGAAAACGACGCGCGAGCTTCTCGAGCGCAACGCGGTACTCGGTGCGCGACAGCGTGAGGCCCTGGAAGTAGGCCAACGCCGTCTTCGGGTCACGCACTTCGGCGTAGTAAAACGCGAGGTCGCGCAACGCGTCTTGCCGCACGTCGAGGCGCGGCGGCTTCGACGACAACGGATCGATGGGTGCTGCACCCGGCTCGGCGATCGTGGGCGTCTTGACGGCGGCTTCCCACAGCTCGACGGCGAGGGCCGGCTTGTCCTTGTTGATGTAGCACCAGGCCAGCTTGTAGCGGGCCATGTTGTGCGCGTAGGTCTCCTGCGCCTTGAGGATCGAGCGGTAGTTCTCGATGGCCTCGTCGACCTCGCCTTTGTCGAAGTGATAGTCGCCGAGGATCAGCCACGACTCGAAGCGGAAGTTCGACTTCGGGTACTTCTTCACGAGCTCGCCGTAGACCTTGATCATCTCGGGGAAGTTCCCGAGCTCGCGGTACTCGTGAGCGATGAAGAACGTGACCTTGTCGTTGTCGATGTAGTCGGGAAACTCGCTGAGGATGCGGCGGTAGACGCCGATCGCCTGGTCTTTCAGCAGGCGCGCTTCAGGAGCAACGACGGCGGTTTTGTCGTCGGCACCCGCTTCTTCAAGCACGCGGAAATACACGAGACGCGACTTCTCGATGTACAGCTCGGCGAGGCGGAAGAAGAGGTCGGGAAGGTAGCGCTCGCCCTTCGAGCGGTTGATGAGGTCCTTGGTGACCTGAATCGACTTGTCGACCTTGAGCAGGTCGCGCTTGAGGCGTTCGAGTTCCTCTTTGTCGGCGGCAAGCTTGCCCAGCACGGGCTTTTCGGCAGTCGTGGCGCAGCCCACACCGCTGGTCGCGGCAAAGCTGAGGCCAAGCCCGACGACGACGGCGCGCAGGCGGAACGAGTGGCGTTGGAGGTTCATCATGGGAC
>JBIKRQ010000099.1:0-18192 GCA_044349155.1 Myxococcota bacterium | reverse complement strand
CACCTCGCCGCCTACCTGAAAGACTGGAACAAGAGGCCGACACCGTTCGAATGGACCAAGCCCGCGAAGGCAATCATCAAGTCCCATCGCAAGATGCTTGATCGCATCTCGACGGCGGTGCACTAGCCTGCGTACATGTGGTCGCGTGTGGTCGCTCTGCTGGTGATGTGTGCGTCTGCAGCGGTGTCTGCGCATCCACTGCATGGCAGTGCGCTGGCCATTGATGTGCTCGATGACGCGCTCACGCTAACGCTGCAGGTGCCGCTGTCGCCACCGAACACGCGCGATGCCGCCGCCGTCCGCGACGACCTGCAGATCGTGACTCCCGCGCAGCAGCCGTTCGCGTTGCAATGGCAAGCACCACAGCAGCTCGACGTCGACGGCACACAGCAGGTGGTCGTGCAGGCGCGAGCGGTACCGCCTGCGGGCAGCAGCACACGCCTCTTCACGGTGGCGCAGAGCGGTGTGAACACGACAGACCACCGCATCTACGTCGAGGTCCGTCGCGACTTCGCTGCCGGCGTGCTGCACGAGCCGCAGCTGGTGGGCGTGTTGTCGTCGAAGGAGCGCAGCGTCGTTGTGGATCGTGGGGTTGGCTCGTGGGTCACCGGCACGCGCGCGGTGTTTCAGCTTGGTCGCCACCACATCGCCGACGGCACCGATCACCTGCTGTTCTTGTTGGTGCTGCTCGTGCCTGCCGCGGTGCGCGCGCGCGATGGTCGCTGGCGTGAGGCGTCGACGACGAAGCAGGCGCTGCTGCAGATGCTGGGTGTGGTGAGTGCGTTTACCGTCGGGCACTCGCTCACGTTGGCGCTGGCCGCCCTCGACGTGGTGCGCGTGCCGTCGACGCCCGTCGAGGTGGTGATTGCGGTGTCGATCCTGGTGTCGGCGGTGCATGCGTGGCGGCCGCTGTTTGCGGGGCGCGAGTCCGTCGTCGCCGGCGCGTTCGGCATCGTGCACGGGCTCGCGTTTGCCACCACCCTCGCCGAGCTGGGCGTGCAAGGCCGCGCGCTGTGGTTGAGCCTGCTCGCGTTCAACGTGGGCATCGAGGTGCAGCAGCTCCTGATCGTTGCGGTGACCATGCCGTGGCTGCTGCTGCTGTCGCGCACGCGGCTCGCGAGTGGTGTGCGCGCACTGCTGTCGCTCATCGCCGGCGTGGCTGCGGTGGCCTGGACCATCGAGCGCGTGTTCGCGATCGAAACACCCGTCACCATCGCTGTCGAAGCCGTGGCCGCGCACGGGTGGCTTGTGCTCATCGTGTTGGCCTCCACGTCGCTGCTGGCCTGGTGGCGCGCGCGTCGCTGATCAACCTCCCATGTCAACGACGTCGATGTAGGCTCCACGCGGTCGCGCTGATTGCGTTGGTCTGTGGAGTGCTCATGCTGCGTTGTGGTCCTGCTGTTGTTGCTGCGGTCTTGTGCGTTGCGTGTCCTGCAGGAGCGCTCGACGTCGTCGAGGACTTCGACAACCCGGGCAACCTCGGCATGTTCCTGCACGTGCCCCAGGGCACGACGGGGCCGCGGCCCGCGATCGTGGCGCTGCACGGGTGCTCGCAAGACGAAACATTTGCCGAAGACGCGGGGCTTCTCGCCCTGGCCGACGAGCTCGGTGTCGTCGTGATCGCGCCGCAGCAGCCCACGAGCAACAACATCCAGACCTGCTTCAACTGGTTTCAAGCCGCCGACGTCGCCCGCAGCAGCGGTGAGGCAGCGAGCATCCTGGCGATGGTCGAGGCCGCCCACGACCACGCCGACATCGACGACGCGCGCGTCTTCGTCGTTGGTGTTTCGGCGGGCGCCGCGATGGGGGCTGCGTTGCTGGCCATCGCCCCCGATGTGTTTGCCGGCGGCGCGTTGTTCGCTGGTGTGCCGTACGGCTGCGCCACGTCGTTGGCCGATGCCTTTTCGTGCATGAGCAGTGGCAACCCGAGCCTCGACGCCGACGAGCAGGCCCAGCTGGTCCGTGACGCAGCGCCCGAGGGCTTCACGCCTCCGCGGGTCGCCATCTGGCACGGCACCGGCGACACCACCGTATCGCCCGTCAACGCCGACCAACTCGTGATGCAATGGGCCACGCTGCACGGTGCGTCGTTGACCCCGACGGCCTCGAGCACCACCGGCGCTGTGACCCGCGACGCGTTCGGCGACGACGTGCTGCAGGTCACCGTTGAAGGCATGAACCACGCGGTGCCGAACCTTCCCGATGACAACTGCGGCAACGCCGCCGCGTTTTTCGACAGCAGCGTCAGCGTGTGTGGCGCCTTCGAAGCCGCGCGCTTCTTCGGACTGGCCGAGGGCGAAGGCGAAGGCGAAGGCGAGGGCGAGGGCGAAGGTGAAGGCGAAGGCGAGGGCGAAGACGCGGCCACCGGCGGAAGCTGCGCGGTGCTTCCGTTTGGCAACCTGACGGCCGCTGCGCTGCTGTTGCTGCTGGCCCGTCGGCGTCCCTGAAACGCCGCTGAAAGATCGGGCCAAAGCGCCACCGTGACCGCTACAGGGGGTCTGGGAGTTCACCGATGCCGATTCGCCGCGACCAGCCTCATCTCAACGTCGGACACGCTGGCCGCACCCGTCCTGTGGCGCCTGCCGACCCGGTGGCGGTGGTCGCGCCGGTGGCTCCTGCGGCCGCCGCTGTCGTCGACACGGTGGGAAGGCCGGGTCGCGCAGCGCCGTTGGCGCAGGTCACCGGCCCGTACGCGGGTTTGGCGGCCCGCGGCGACTTCTCGGGCTACGTCAAAACCAAAAGCGGTCAGGAGCTGTTTGTCACCCTCCGGGTCGCGCGCGAGAACGCCGGCACAGAGCGGCCGATGGTCTACCTCGACGGTCTTGCTGCCCGTCGCAGCCGTGCTGACACGATGGCCGACAGCTTCCGCGATGTTGGTGGCCGCACGGTGCTGTCGATCCTGTTGCCCGGCCAGGGCGAAACCCTGTTGAAGGACCTGGAAAAAACCGGCGGCAAAAGCATCAACCACGACATCAAAGACAGCGATCAAGCAGCCGCGGTGATCGAAGCCCTCGACGCGTTGGGCATCAAAGGCAAGGTCGACATCTTCGGCCTCTCCTACGGCGGCGCCATTGCCACAGCGACGGCGCGCGACCACAGCGACCGCATCGGCTCGACGGTGATCGTCGCCCCACACACGCGCAGCCAGGCCCGCGACGACATGGGCGACATGGCGTGGCAGATGGTCAACAACCCGTGGAACCCGATGGGCGCTTCGATGTACCGCTCGGCGGCGAAGTCGACACTCGCCAACGCGTTTGCGGTGCCCGAGCTGTTCAAAAAACACCCCGACGCTTTCCCCGAGGCGCTGCTGCGCCTGTCGATGGGCATCGACAAAAACGAGCTCGACGCCTCGTCAGCTGGGGTCGACCACTTCCACGTCCTCGTCGCCGAGGGCGATGGCGCCTCGCCGCTCGCCTACAACAAGAAGGCCGTCGATGCCGCGAAGTCGGGCTCGCTGACGAAGGCCCCAAACGCACTCAAGGGCCAGCACGACCTCGTGTCGGCGAGCCCGGAGTTTGTCGTCTCGTGGGTGACGTCGAAGCTCAGCCCCGAGCGCCAACACGACGTCGACACGCGCCTCAAGCCGCTGATCGATCGCCGCACCACACTGCAGGCGGGGCAAGCGCTGTTCGCCAACGCCGCGCAGCAAGCCATTGCCGCCGTCAAGCTGCCGCCTGCCGAGATGGTTGGCCCCACCCTTGATGCGCTGAGCGCGTGCTACGCCGCCGCGAAGTCAGCGGTCGACGTCGCCGCAAACAACGCCGACCCCGAGGTGAAAGCCGGCCTGCACGCCGTCGCGAAGCAGGCTGTCGGGCTGAGCGTCGAGGTCGCCAAGGTGTTCGCGGCCCTCGCGAAGGATGCCCCCTCCACCGAGCACGAAGCTGCGGCGCGCAAAGCAAACGCCATCGTCGCGCGTGGCAACACGCTGCTCAAGACCCTGCCCTGAGTCCTGAGCTGGGTCCCCTTATCAACCACGCGTTGTCGTCGACAACGACGGCGGAGCAGTCATGAGCACCATCTCGGGCAAGGCGACCCTCGGCACGATCACGGATGTCACGCCGCTGCTGCGGACCATGATCGCCGAGATGAAGCGCCAGGACGGCAACGCGAGCGACGTCACCGCTGCCGAACTCGCCGACGCCGCCCGGGCCTTTGGCAAAGACATGGACGAGACCCAACACGAGGCCAGGCTCGACGTGGTCGAGCGCATGGCGCGCTCGCTGCCCCGCGGTGTTTCCGTCGACATCGAGACCAGCCGCAACGGCACCACGATGACGTCGACCACGGTCTACACGTTCGACGACGTGAACAAGCTCAAGGACCTCGAGGTCTTTTTCGAGCCCGGTCGGCCATCGCACAAGCCATTTGGCACCATCGCCATCGAGCACCGCGACGACGTCGTCGTGGTCGAGGGCATGCCGCCAGCGATCGCACCACCCGAGGGTGCGAGTGCCGCCGACCTTGCTGGTCAGGGCTTTGTGTTTGCCATCGAACTGGGGCTGCCGGTGCTGGCGTCAAACGCGACAAGCACCAGCGGCTCAACGCTGCTGTGGCAACTCGATGGCAAGCGCCTGCAGAGCCGCCGCGACGGCGACACGGGCTGGATCGCTGCGCGCTTCAAGGTCTGAGGCCACGCACAAGCGTCATCATGGGCACGACATGCGCCCGAGCAGACCGCTGCTGCCCCCACTGCTGGCGACCAGCAAAAAGCGCCCATCGCTCGCGACGTCGACGAGGCGATCGATGCCTGGCTGGCCTGGCAACGGTTCGCAGGCTGCGTCGGTCGAGAACGACGCAAAACGCGGCGCGGCATCGTCGGCCACAGAAGCCGCATAGATGTCGGCCGAGCTGTCGGTGTCTGGCGGATCTTGCAGGCGTTCAGCGCTGGCAACGATGACTTCGAGCGCGCCATTCACCGTCGCGAGGGTGGCGCCAAGGCAGGCATGGCTGAAGTTGCTCGTGCCGGTATTCGCCCTGAGCGCCGCACCGACGCGCACCAGGGTTGACCCGCCACCAAGAGGCGTGCTCGCGAGATAGAGGTCGCTGGAATTGTTGGTGTCGTCGTCGACCAGCGCTGCGGTGCTCTCAAACAAGAGCACGTTGTGGTCAACGTCGAACAGCGGGCAACCACCAAGGATCGAGCCGTTCACGCCCGTCAACATCGGCGTCGCGATCCGAGTGGGGACGTTGAAGTGGATGAGGTTCTTCGCGTTTTCTTGACCAACCGGAAACGTAAACGACCCGCCATCGGCGCTGAGTCGGCCCTGCTGCGCGAGGTCGGCGGCGATGTTGCGGTTTGGCAGAAGCACCGGCGACGGGCTGTTGTCGCTCGTGACGACGTAAAAGAAGCGCGAGCCCGCAACAAAGCCCGGCGGGGGCGGGTCGATGAGCGACGCCTGGCTCGCAAAGGCGATCACGCTGCAATCACGTGAGACCTGTGGGTCAAGTGCGCCGAATCCGGCAGCGGGCGCGAAGCGGCCGTCACTGGCCCGACTCACGCTGATGGTGGACTCGGGGGTGAGGCGATAGGCGTCGAGGGCACCGTTGTCGTCTCTGGTGTCGAGGTTGTCCGTCGTTGACACCACCGCAACGTGCGCCTCCGGCGTGCTGCAGGCGCGAATGGAGCGAACGCCGTTCGTCGTCAGTCGATCGATGATGCGCGTTTCGAGCAGGGCACCAGTGGTCGTCGAATACAGCTCGAGCGCACCAGGGACCACGACGATGACGACGCTGCCATCTGGCACCAATGCCGCCTTGCCATCGAGCGCGCTGAGCGGAACGCCTTCGCCTTCGCCTTCGCCTTCGCCCTCGCCCTCGCCTTCTCCTTCGCCCTCGCCCTCACCTTCGCTGCGTGCAACGCACCGATCGTTGCGACACTCGAAGTCGGCGGCGCAGGCACCGTCGTCGTCGCACGGACGACCGTCGAGCTCGACCTCGGGCAAAACGAAGACGCAGGCCGAGGCGGCACTCAACACCAGTGCTGCGATGTGCAGCGGGGCTTTTGTCGTTGTCATCATTCGCTCCCCATCAGGCTTGAAGCCAACACCGCGCCGCCAGCCGCAACGCCCACAGCGCCGACGATCCAGCCCACCTTGCCGGCCAGCGCCCACTGGTCTCGCGTGCTGAGCGCTGCCACGGCCGCAACTTGATCGAGCTCGTCAGCGCCCGTGCTGGCGAGTGACGTGTTGAGTCCACCGACCACCACCTCGGCCACCACGGCCGCCCCGAGTCCGACAACGCCGACGCCGCCGAGCACCCCACCCACAGGGACCTGCCACGGCAGCGGTGCGGAGGGCGCAGAGGGCGTGTTGCGGTCGACGATCTGCGGATCGTTCTCAGCGACGTCGACGACGAAGATGCGCACCGTGCCATCGGTGGTGCGCGCCCCCGCGATCAAAGCTGGCAATCGCTGCTTCAGCTCGTCGGCCAGCGCGGTCGTCGACGGCGCTTGCAAAAACGCCCGCCGCGTCGCCCCGATCCTGGTGGTGTTGAGCACTGTGATGTTGAGACGGCGCCCGCCATCGAGCATGCCGAGTTCACCGCGGATGACGAGCTCGGCCCCCAGGGCGGTGGCGAGTTCAGCAACGCAACTGTCGCTGTCGTCGGCACAGCCCGCGGCCTGCTTTTGCCCCTGCAGCTCGAGGAGCTGGTTGACATCGGCGGTGGTGACGACTTCGGTGTTGGGTGCGGTCGAGGCGACCTCGGCGATCATTGTCGTGACCGCGCGGTCATCGACGGCCCCCATCAGCGCCAACAACGGCATCACCATGGCTGCAAGCACGTTCATCGCTGCTCGCTACGACAGCGACACGTCCGGCACACCTGCCTCGACGTCAGTGCGGTGCGCCGAACTCCACAACGAGGGCGGCGTGGTCGCTGCCACCGGGGTCAACAACGGTCGCGCTGCGCACGCCATGCGCTGCCTGCACGAGCACCTGATCGATGCGCATCGCCCGCAGACCCTGACCAAACGTGGGCCGATCGCTGGTGGCGAAGACATCGACGTAGCCGCTGTCGACGACGTCACCAACCACGCGACCGTAGGGCTGGTTGTTCCAGTCGCCCGCGATGGCGTCGACTGGTTGTCCGGCTTCGCGCGCCGCGCGCACCACCTGCAACAACGTGCGTCCCTGGGTGCGCGCGGCCTGTGCGATCGCTGACCACGAACCGTTGCGCGCGTCACCCAGGTCGATGCTCGCCGTGTCGTTCAGCAAGCGCGGCATGAGGTGCACGCAGCCAACGCGCCACGTTCGACCTTCTTTCTCGACGTCAACCAACACCAGTGGCCGACGCGCGGGACCTGGTGTCAAAGGGATCTCGCGATGGGCGCGCAACGGCAGCCGCACCAACGCGCGCACTTCGCCGCTGCCCACCACCGCGACACCGAGATCGTGGGCGATGCCCTCAACGTCGAACGCGGGCAGCCAGTCATAGCGACCGGCCTCCGACACACAGACGACGTCGGCATCAAGGGCGCGCAGGCCAGCAACCAGCTGCGCGCGGTCACCGAGGGTGCCCTTGGCGAGGTTCCAACTGGCAACACGCGGGCCGCGAACCGCGCTGTCAAACGACGACGACGAGCCGGTGGATGTGAGCACCGCGACAGCGATCAGTGGCGACACCGCCAGGGTGATGCGTGCGAACCGCGGTCCGCGCCGGGCAACGCCGAGCAGCGCAGCGGTGGCCAGCGCCACACACCACCACAGACGCGGTGGCAGACCGATGCACAACGTCGTCAGCAGCGTGTCTTCGGCGAGCCATCGTGTGAGCAGTGGTGCGACAACACCAACCGCAAACGCCATCACCAGTGCAACGCGACGAGCATCCATGTGCCTACAGCGCCTGGTCGAAGTGCAGCGAGGCGCGCAACCACACCTCGCGCCCAGGTTGGTCGGCGAAGAAGCGCAACAAGCTCAGTTGATCGCGGTAGCGCTGGTTCAAAATGTTCTTCACCTCGACACCGACCGTGAGCGGCTGACCGACGTCGACGGTGGTGTGCGCCTCGGCGTTCCACAACGCATACGCATCGGCCGGTGGCGCGAAGTCGCTGCGGCTGTCGGTGCGATCCTGGCGTGCCACCAACAACGCACTCGTCGCCGCTGTGAGGCCATGGATACGCCAGCCCTCGACGTCGGGGAGGTTCGTGCGCAACTCGACCCGCGCCTGGTTCGGCGGGATGAATGGCAGAAAGCTGCCGTGCGACAAATCGAGGCCACGCACCACGGCCGCCTGCCCCGACAGACTGAACAACGCGCCGGGTGCGATCACCACGCCGCCATCAAAGCCCGACAACAACGCTTCAACAGCCTGCGACGAGAAGCGCGGATAGCTGCCGGTGATCAACACATCGACCAGTGGTGTGCCGTCGGCGGAAAGCTCAGGCCCAAACGCGATGTAGTCGTTGATGCGGCTGACGAAGGCCCCACCGTCGACGACGAGGTCGGGCAAGCGCAGCTCGGCCCCCAGCGAGGCCTGCCACGTGCGCTCAGTACCAAGCCCGGCGTCGCCCAAACCAAACACCGGCAGGCTGGGCGCACGACCACCCAGATACAGCTCGTCGACGTCGGGGAAGCGCGACGCACTCGACAGATCCAGCTGCACGTCGAACGCATCGGGCACACCAAAAAACGGCAGATGCCAGCGCGCGCCCGCCGTGATGCTCGCCGCGGGCAGGTTTTTGTCGCAGCGCGCGACGTCGTTGCTGAGCGTGCAATCGCTGCTGCTCAAACGACCACGACGCACCTGCGTGGCAAACGCGCTGTCGGTGAGAAACGCTGTTTGCAGCAGACCATCGGCGCGCGCGCCGGCGACGAACTCGAGGTTGCCCAGACCAAAGGCGTCGTCGAGCATGAGCCGCTCGAGCACGAACATGCCGCCCATCGAGCGCCGGAAATTCGGGATGAGCTGCAGGCCGCTGTAGCTGTGCAGTTGCAGGTCGATGTGGCTGCCGACCTGCCCCGTCAGCGACCAGCGATCGAAGCGCAACCGTTGATGCACAAACGCCAGATCGACGGCGTGGGTCTGCAGGTTGAAGCTGTACTGCGGGCCGGTGACCGAGGCGCGCGCGGTGTCGAACTCCTCACGCAGATCGAGCTGAAACGCGTACGTCGCCGTGAGCGCGCCTGCCTCGCCGAAGTCGATGTTCACGCGCGCGAGCGCCAGGTCGTGGCTCACGTGCTGGTACGGACGTGCGATATCGCGAGTGGTGGTCCACGCCGACGATCCCACCGGCGCGTCGGCGACAATCGCCGCCTCAAGGTCGGCAGGCGTGTTCACCTTCAAGCAAAAGCAGATGCCCTGGTCGGTCTGGTAGCGCCGATACGACAGCTTCGCCGTGACCGCGCGCTCAAGGACCTCGCCGGTGTAGCCAAGGGTGCCCCCGATGTTGAACGTGTTGCTGCCCGTGTTGCCCAACACGTACGTGGGCGCCGACATGGCCGCGCTGTTGGCCAGGTTGCCCTCGAGGCGCAGCACGAACGCGGGCAACTGTGGCAGCACCACGTCGACGCGGCCCCCGACACCCACGCCAAGACCGTTGCTGTTGCCAAACGTTGCGACGTCGCCGTCGATGCCCGGGTCGAGGCGCAGCGCGCGCGGCTCGACCAGCACCACACCGCCAATCGCGTCGGGGCCAAAGCGCACACCGGCAGCACCTTTGACGACGGTGATCTGCCCTGCCCCCTGCGGGTCGACCTCGGGCGCGTGATCGATGCCCCAGTCTTGTCCCTCGTGGCGCACGCCGTCGGTAAGCAGCTGCAGGCGACGACCAAACTGCCCGCGCACCACGGGCTTGGCGAGGCCAGGGCCCGACTGCACCATCGTGACGCCGGGAATCTCGACGAGGGTGCCCGCCAGACTGCGACCACGAACGTTGGCGATCGCCGCTTCATCGATGGTCGCCGTGGCCTGCGTGAGTGTGCGCGTGATGTTCTCGCGCGGACGACGACCGCGCACGACACTCTCGTGCACCAGAGGTTCGTCGACGTGGTGGTGGTCGGCCTCGGCCAGCAGCGCTTCGGCGGCTTCGGCAGCGACGGCGTCGCGCTGGGCCTTCTGCTCGTCGAGCAGCTTCGCGCGAGCAGCCTCGTCGATGGCGAAGGTGAGGGCGTAGGAGAAGCGCACAGGCACATCGCGCGCGTGCCCATCGCTGCAGTGTTCGTGGGCGGGCGCAAACGTGGCCCAGGTCATTGCCAGCAGCGCTGCGCGCGTGAGGCGGACATCGGGGCTCGACGTGACGGCCACACGCACCACGGTGCCTTCATGGTCCAGTTCGACGTCGATGACGACATCGCCAGCGACGCCCTCGATGAAGGCGTCTTGTGGGTAGTCGGGCTCGGGCGGTGTGAGCAGCTCTGGTGGTGCGAGGGTGCATGCGGGTGCGGCGATCGTCGACGACGACGACAGCGCGACACCCATCAACGCCAACTGCACCAGACGCATCATCGAGAGCACCCCGCGCGCATGACACACGGGCACAGCCTCGCCAACCGGTGCAGCGGCGCGCGCACTCACTGCACGACGAGCGGGAACGTCACGTCGACGTCGGACTCACCAGGCGGGGTGTCGCCAGCCGCGAGCACGGCCGCGAGGTCGGCGACCTTCTGCGCGGTACCGTTTTCGACGGGCAGGTGGCGCAGCATGACCTTGAACTCGGCGTTGCCCGCAGCGGTCGCGGCGATGGTGTTGCTCAAGCCCACGGGCAGGTCGTTGGCGTCGGTGTCGGTGTAGGCGTGGGTGACGAGGGCGGCGGCGTTGTCACCGGTGGCAGGGCCGGACACACCCGAGCCGTACACGAACACCTGGTGCTGATCGCTTTCTTCTTCCACCTCAGCAGTGATGTCTTCGGCAGGGTTCTCGAGTTCGTTGAGGAACGCGACGGCCATCGTGTAGGTGGTGCCGTTGTCGAGCGTGATGTCGTCGACGACGGGGTTGCCGTCGTTCTCAGGATCGGCGAACGCGAAGGTCACGGCCTCGCCGCCGCCGTCGGGCGTAAACGTCAGCTCGACGGTGGTGATGACCTCAGGGTCGTTCCCCGTCACAGCGGGGTCTTCAACGTTGGGGCAGCCGGCGAGGGCAACAGCGGCGGCAGCAACAAAAGACGAAGCAAGCAGGCGGGTCATGGGCAACTCCAGTGTTCGAAGCCGGTCTTACGGACTCCAGCACACAGATGCAACTTGAATGCAACAACATCGTTCTGACAGAAGTCGGGTGGGGCTCCGGGCTTTTCCAACGTATTTTCAGGTCATTGCGGCGAGATCCACGCTGCCCGCGGACGCAACAACTGGCCCGATTGGCGCTGCTCGGCGATGTGCGCGAGCCAGCCCGCACAACGCGCGGTCGCAAACAAGCCGCTCGCTGTGCCCGCCGGCAAGCCCAACGCGCGCGATGCCGCGACGAGGCCGAGGTCGACCGATGGCAACGACAACGGCCCCACGCCGACGAGATCCTGCAGGGCGGCGATCAGGTCGAAGATCGGCAGCACCTCGGCACTCGACTGCACCGTGCGCTGGGCGAGCAACCACGACGCGCGCGGGTCGCCCTGCGGATACAGGCGATGACCAAAGCCAACCACCACATCACCGCGGGCGATGCGATCGGCGACGACGGTGAACGCGCTCTTGCGGGGCGTGACCTCGTCGAGCATCGCCTCGATGCGCACGCAGGCGGCGCCATGCAGCGGACCCGACACCGCCGCGAGCGCTGCGGCCACGCAGGCCGGTGTCGCTGCCCCCGTCGAAGCCGTGACGCGCGCCACGAACGTCGACGCGTTCAACTCATGGTCGGCCAACACCACGAGGATGGTGTTGAGCAGCACGCTTGCTTCGCCATCAGCCGACACACCAAGTGCGTCGCGCAGTGTTGCTCCGGGTGCGTCGATGTCGACGACGAAGCGCGGTGGCTGCCGCAACAGGCCTGGTGCGGCACACACATGACTCAACAGCACGCGACGCACACTCTGCTCGCGCGCTGGACTGCCAACGTGGGTGAGCCGCAGCCGCCACGCCGTGACCACGACGTCAATCGCTTGCAACAGCGAACGCGGTCGCATCACCGTTGCAAGGTGCACCACGTGCCTGGCGATGTCGTTGGCCGCGTCGAGCAACGCGGCATCGATGTCGGAGCTGCTGTCGTTGGCGAGCAGTGCCGCACACGCCGCAAAGGGCTCGCCACCACGCAACAGGTCGCGCGGGTCGTGACCGCGGTAGCGCGGCCCATCCAACGCGATCGCGGTGATCGACGTCGACACGACCGGCGCGCCAAAGTCGAGCGCGTCTTTGGCGGCGGCTTCTTTTCCCTGTCGCGCAGCGGCGCGGTCTTTCAGGCGCAACACGTCGGCGCGGTCGTAGTGCTTGCGGCGTGTGCCCGGCGTTGCCCGCGAACGCAGCCACCCGCGCGAGGCGTACGCGTACAACGTCGCGAGCTTCACACCCAACACCGCGGCGGCCTCGGCAGCGGTCATCACTTCCGAAGGAGTTCGGCTTGTTCGGCTGGTTCGTCGAGGTGGTTCTGCCTTCGCCATCACCCATCGTCGCCGAAACATGGATCGCACATCAACGTTGATTTATGAATCCATGTTTCTGGCGCGCTGTCGTTGAGCACAGTGGGTGCAGAGGTGATGAGATGAAACAGCACGCAGCGCTTCTGCCCCTGGCACACACACCAACAACGACGGCGCCACACACCCCGTGGGCCAGCGGCCTCGAAGATGTCGTCGCCGCCGCGACCCGCTTGTCAGACGTTGATGGCGCTGGCGGGCGCTTGTGGATCGCCGGCCGTTCCCTCGACGATCTCGACGCGGCGAACGTCGACTTCATCAATGTCGCCCAAACACTGCTCGCGGCCGCGACCGTCGACGGCGTGTCTGACCGTGCTGTCATTGAGCGCTATCGACGTGCTCGTGCGGCGGAAGCAACAGCGTTTTCGTCGTCGTCACCCGCGTGGCTGGGCTGCAGCGACGCGATGCAGGCGCTGGCCGCGTCGTTGTGCCTGGCCGACTCAAACAGCGACGCAGCGATGTTGATCGGTCGGGTCCACGCCACTGTGGCGAGCTGGCAGCGCCACCGTCGTGGAATGCCGCTTCGTGCCCCGCGCGCCACCGAACACGAGCTCTCCGCTGGCGCGTGGGTGCTGGCGCTCGCGAACGACGACCACGACGCGGCAGCCGGTGCAGCCCTCGACCGCTACTTCGCCGTGGTGTGCGACCACGGGTTGAACGCCTCGACGTTCGTCGCCCGCGTGGTGGCCTCGACGGGCGCCACGATGGCGCAGGCCGTTGTCGCCGCGGTGACCGCCCTCGCTGGTCCGTTGCACGGTGGTGCTCCGGGCCCGGTGCTCGACCTGTTTGATGCCTTTGCGCGCGACGGTGTGGCGGCGTTGCAGCGAACCCTGAACGACGGCGAGCGCCTGATGGGCTTTGGCCACCGCGTGTACCGCACCAGAGACCCGCGCGCGGCAGTACTCGAACGTGTGGTGCGCGCATTGCTCGCCGAGGCACCGCAACAACGACGTCAGCGTCTCGACAACGCTGCCGACCTCGAGCGTGAAGCGTTGGCCCTGCTGCGCGCGCGACATCCGACGCGACCGCTCGAGGCCAACGTCGAGTTCTTCACGGCGGTGTTGTTGGAGGCGATCGGCATCGAGCGCGACGCGTTCACCGCCGTGTTCGCCTGCGGACGTGTGGCCGGTTGGTGCGCCCACGTCGTCGAACAGCGGCGCATCGGCAAGTTGATCAGACCGCGATCGATCGGCGTGGGTTGAATCGTCGACGTGGTGTGCGAAGCGTCGCGCGTGGAACCCATCGTTGAACGCCGCCCCGCCGTTGGCACAGCCCTGTTGTTGTTGGCCGCCGTGTTCTGGGGCTTTGGCTTCTACGCACAGCGCGTGTCGATTTCGCAGTTGTCACCGCTGCTTGCGATGGCCGTGCGCTTCTCGCTCACGCTGCCGATCTCCGTCGGCGCACTCGTGTGGTGTCGTCGACGGGGAACGCGGCTGCCGTGGCGCGCGGGCCTGGTGATGGGTGCGTTGTTGTACCTGGGCTTTGCGCTGCAAACCGAAGCGTTGCTCCACACGCCCGTCACGCGCGTGGCATTGCTGACGGGGTTGTACGCGGTGTTCACGCCGTTGTTGCAGCCGGCGTTTGGCCTTGGTCGGCCAACGATCGTGCAGGGCGTTGCCGCGTTCGTCGCGTTGGTGGGCACGCTGCTGTTGTGCGGTGTTGTCGGCGACAGCGCCGCACTCTCGACCCCCGCCAACATCGGCGATGCCCTCACCATTGGCATGGCAGCGGTGTCGGCGGTGTGTGTGCTCGTGGTGGGTCGCGTGGCACCGCACGAAGATCCCATCGCGCTCAACGCGATCCAGATTCTCGTGATGGCCGTGCTCTCCATCGTCGTCGCTCCCGTGTTCGAGCCCGAAAGCATCAGCACCTTGCAGCAGTTGCAGTGGAGCAGCGAGACGGTGCTGAGCCTGCTGTACCTCGCGCTGTTCTCGACGATCTGCGCGTTTCTGCTGCAACTGCTGGGGCAGCGCCACCTGTCGCCCACGCCGGCGACGATCGTGATGCTGTTGGAAACCCCCATTGGCGTGCTCGCCGCCGTCGCCCTGCTGCACGAGGCCATGGCCGGCTGGCAGTGGGTTGGCGCTGGCCTCGCCGTCGCTGCAGTGGTGCTCGCGGTCGCAGGCGAACGACACACCGCACGACAGCTCAACGAGTCCCCTTGAACCACAGAGCGCACCGGCCTTGCGGTTTTGTCGCCGAGGCGAGTCTGTTGAAGTGTGGGCAGGGAACTTCGCTCGATTTGAAACGCCCTCGCGAGTGCGCGACACTCCGCCCCCCATGCGCGCGTTTCTCCTGCTGGTTCTGTGTTTCACGACGTCAACGGCGGCGATCGCTGGTCTGCCATTGGCCAGCGAGTTGCGCGGCGGCGCACCGATTGTTTCGGGCAGCGAAACAGACCGCGTGCAGATTCTCGTCGACAACGACAGCTTCTCGCTCGTCATTCCCGAAAACATTGCCGACCACGACCGCTGGTTCACCCACGGACACACCGCCTTGTTTCGTCGGCGCCTGCAGCTCACGTCGACGTCGAGCACGTGGGCACAGGGCTCACTCGGGCAGGCCATCTACACGCCCAACGAGTTGCGCACGGCACGCGCCGCAGGCCTGCGCGGCGATCGTCCCTTCGCGGGCTGGCTCGCTGCCAGTGTTGGCGGTGAGCACGCGCGCCGCGATTGTCTCATCGACAGCGTGCTGTGCGACGGCAGTGCCGATGGCTTCGGCTACAGCCATGTCGGCGGGCAGCTCCTGCTGGGCACCACGGGCGCATGGGCGCTCGCGGGCGTGGTGCGGCGCTCATCGCATTGGCTGAGTCGCTCGTTGCAGCCGCGCGGTTGGGACGACGTCGTCGAGCCTGCGGGTATCGCCATCGACACCGTCGTGTTTGGCGAAGGCGACCTCATCGCCCTGCATGGCGCCAACGTGATCGCGGGCAGCAGGCCTGCACTGCATCTGCGCCTCGGCACCACGATCGAAGCCGGCAGCCGGCGCACCTCGCTGGCGGGCAACACCACGGTGCAGGCGGGGCTGATGGGCGACCCGATGCACAACGCCCTGCCAACGCCCGGCGTCGACCTCCCCGTCGCGGTGTACCTGCAGTGGCGCTCGTCGCTGAAGGCCCTCGCCTACGACACCAGCATCGAAGCACGCGTGCATCCCGATGTTGCACCGAGCGTCGCCGCCCCCGTCGTGTTCGACACCGCAGCGTCGATCGTGGTGCGCGTGGGGCCCATCGAGGGGTCGTTTGGGCAGGGCTACATCTCGAACCAGATGGCGTCTTTGCCCAGGGCCAGACAGACCGGGCAATTCACGGCCCAGTGCTCACTGTCGCTGCTGTGGTGACTGCAGCTTTGACAGCTCCATGTTCTCGAACGCAGCCTTGATGCCGAGAATGCTTGCTGCCACGAGGAGCACGCTCGATGCGATGCC
Organism: Myxococcota bacterium; assembly: GCA_044349155.1. Lineage (GTDB taxonomy): Bacteria > Myxococcota > UBA727 > UBA727 > VGSZ01 > VGSZ01. The sequence continues at coordinate 2,204 of JBIKRQ010000099.1, read as the reverse complement.
GCCCACGGCCGCAACGCTCGTTGCGCCTTTGCCCTCGATCGACGTGGCGCCGATGGCGGTTGCAGCACTCGTGACAACGCCGAGACCGCCGATCACCAGCGCAGCCTTCACGTCGAACTCGAGGTCCTCCTCGAGCTTTGCACCCGTTGATTGAGCAGCAGCAACAATGCGCCTTCCCTCGGAGAGATCGATCTTTCGCCGTGGCTTGATCGTCGCAATCGAGCGAGCGTCGGCGTCGGCGTCTTCGCGTTCGCGTTCAGGTTGGACCGATGCTTTTGCAGGCGAGCGGACCGCGGCTTCACCGCGGACGAGGCCAACGACCTCTTCAGGGCGAACGCTTGTGACAGCACCGTTCTCATCGACGATCACGACGGCGGACGACGTAACGCCCTTCAGCATACCGACGATGTGACGGCCATCTTTGGTCTGCACATCAACAGATTCGCCGACGAAGAACTGAAGCGTATCGACTGCAGCTCCTGGCGCGATGGCTTGCGTTGCAGCGAATGTTGACGACGAAGAAGCGATGGCAAGTGCCATCGTGAATGCGATTGTTTTCATGACGTAGTCCCCGGCGCGGGGCTATCGCAGTCGGGTCTTTGTGTCCACGTCAGAACATCTCAACGGTGGGCGAGCGCTTCTTCGACGATGTCGTACGTCAACGTTTGCGGCAGGATGATCGGCTCGCCGCCGCCTGCGGGATACACGACATACAGCGGCACCGAGTTGCGACCGAAGCTCGCGAGTGACGCCGTGATCGCCGGGTCTTCGTTGGTCCAGTCGGCTTCGAACAACGCGGTGTTGTGCTTGCGGAACATCGCAGCACCCTGGTCGGTGGCGAGCACCGCCTTCTTGTTCACCTGGCAGGTGATGCACCACTTCGCCGTGTAGTCGACGAGCACGGGTACGTTGCGCGCGCGTGCTGCTTGCACGGCGGCCTCGCTCCAGTGGGCAAACTCGCCGCTCACCTGGTGGCTCGACGCTGCGGGCTTCGACATCGTCACGCCATAGCCGCAGCCGAGGACACCCGTGACGCCGACAAACCACGCCAGCACCGTCGCGCGCGGTCCCTGGCGACCAAGCCACAGCGCAAACGACACCACCAACATGCCCGCGGTGAGCAACAGCCAGCCGTCGTTGCCGGTTTGTGCACCGAGCACCCAGCCCAGCCACAGCACCGTCGCCAGCAACGGGAACGCGAGGAACTGCTTGAGCTGGTCCATCCAGCGGCCTGGACGCGGCACCTTCGCGAGCAGGCGCGGGCTCGCCGCCAGCACCACAAACGGCGAGGCCAAACCAGCACCGAGCGCGAGGAAGATCGCCATCGCCGCCCACGCCGGCAGCACGGCGGTGGCGCCGAGTGCTGTGCCCATAAACGGGCCGGTGCAGGGTGCCGCGACGAACACGGACAACACGCCCGTCGAGAACGCCGACGTCGCCTTGGCGTTCGCATTGCCCGCGATGTTCATGGCGGCAAAGCCGAGTTCGAACACGCCGAGGAAATTGAGCGCCATGGTGAAGAACAACATCGACAGCGCAAACACGATCGCCGGCGACTGCAGCTGAAAGCCCCAACCCACCTTCGAGCCCAGCGCGCCAAGCGCAATCACGAGGCCACCGAGAATGCCGAACGTGACGAGGACACCGCCGGTGTAGGCGAGCGCGTCTTTCATGCGGCCGCCGCTTTCGGCCTGCGCAAACGAGAGGAACTTGATCGACAGCACCGGCAACACGCACGGCATGAGGTTCAAGATCAGGCCACCCAAAAACGCCGACAGCAGCAGCACCCACAACGGCGGCAGCTCGGGCACAACGGGTGCTGGCGCAGCAACAGGTGCAGCAGCAGCCACCGTGGCCACAGGAGCCACAGCGGCGACGACGACGGCTGCGGGCTCCAACGCCGGAGCAGCAGGCTCAGCGAGTGCAGCACTCGACAGCGCCAGCGCTGCACCGAGCACCAACGACGTCACGGGAACAACAGACAACACAGGCAGGCGAGACAACATCGTGCGCTCCGGCAGCGCCCCGGGGGACATTGCGTTTCAAGTTCTACACAACCGGTGCCCTCGATGCCGGTTGATCGGCATAGGGGAGACGGGCGGTGCCCGGTCTTCCCCTGCCACACCACCGGACAGGCGGGTCCGCATCCGGCGGTTCGGTCAGTTGAGGTCACCGGCAAGCCGGGGAAGCCCCAGCCTGTCGAA
>JBIKRQ010000458.1:0-4900 GCA_044349155.1 Myxococcota bacterium | reverse complement strand
CATCGCGCTCAGCAAGCGCGGCTTTGAGGACGGCGTTCTCAAACAGGAGGTGCTCCACCCAACCCTCAGATCACACCCGCGTCCGTCAGGGGATCGGTCATTCGATCGAGGGGGTGAACGGTTACGATTATTCAAACACTTGGCGAAGCGACAAGTGTTTGAATTCGACCGCTTGCGGTCGAATTCATATTGATATTCATGGAGTTGGCGGCACGCCAACTCCATGAATTGGCGGTCAGGCTTCGATGAACTGTTTCAGCCGCACCATCTCGTCGCGCACGTTGTCTTGCAGCCACGCGCGCAACAGCGGCTCGGCGACCCAGCGAAATGGCGCGAAGAAGGAAAAGCGCTCGGTGTGCACCACCTGCGTGCCGCCCGGAACCGGCGACAGCTCAAAGCCGCCCTCGAAGTCGAGCACGAAGCGCGACGGAAACGTGGGCACCCCGCGGTAGCGAACGCTGCTGAGATCGTCGGCGACGACGAGCCGCAATGCCACTGGCGGGCCCGGAATGCCGCGCAGATGGCCATCGTGGCGCATGAAGATCGTGTTGCCCTCGCGACGCTGCTCGAACACGCGGCCGATCTTGGTGTCGGCGAGTTTGTAGCGCTCGAGGTCGGTGACGAACGCGACGATGTCGGCGGGCGGGCGAGCGATGACGGCGACACCAACACCTTCAATCATTCCGCACTCCTCAACAGAGCCTGAAGCTCGGCCGCGTCGACGTGGTGGCGTTCCGCCTGCGACACAAGCCGCTGCAGCAACAACCGCTGCTGTGCGGCCACCTTCGTAAAGTGCGTGGAGATGTAGCGCTCGAGGGGAAACGGCACCACGTGCGGTGCGAGCCACAACGCCGCACGGGCCAGCGTTGACGACGTCGCGAGCGTGAACAGCGGCGGTGTTGGGCCGTGCTCATGGGCGACCACGCGCAGGGCCTCAGCACAGGCCTGCGCTGCCTGCTGCACAGCACCACGGCCCAACGCCAACGAGTAGTCAGCGGCCGCCAGTGCCGCGATCCACGTCGTCACGATCGCTGTGGTGAAGGCGACCGTCTTGTCGAGACGAGTGGCAACCCGCGCGCGCCAGCCGGCGCGTTTGAGCAGTGCCTGGGCCTGCTGCGCCGACGCACCGCCGACGGTGAGCACGGGACCCGGCGGGGCCCACCACGACACGCCTGCGTCGTCGGCAAACGCCACAAACGCCGTTTGTCCGCCCACCAGACGCGCGGGCGACAGGCCTGCGTCGACGTAGACGGCGTGGTCGGCGACGTCGGGCTGCAGTGCCAACACGAGGGCATCGCCGGTACATGCACACAGCGGACGCAGCCACGCCAACGACAACGCCGTCGACGGCACGGTGACCACCACGAGATCGAACGCCGTGGTGATGCTGCCGCTGTCGACGTGAACGACGTCGGCCTGCCACGTCTCGCGCTTCGCCGACCGCCCAGTGCGCAGCGTGGTGAGCGTGTGCGGCCGGGCGGCGCTGTCGCGGTGGGCAGGACGCACAAGCAGCTCGACGCGCGCGCCACAGGCCTTGAAGCGTGCGGCAAAGACCTGCCCCACAGCCCCTGCACCAACCACCAGCACCGATGCTGTCGTCGTGCTCACCGCAGATCGCGCCACCAGCGCGGCGTGGTGGAGGAGGGTGTCCACGGCGTGCCCAACTGCGGCGTGAGCACGGCGCTGTCGCTGTCGGCAGCAAGACCGAGCAACGTTTCGGCGGGTTCGTTCCACGCGTGCAGCGCGAGGTTGAAGGTCGCCCAGTGCACCGGCAGCAGCCGTTGACCGCGCAGCATGCGGTGGGCCGCGAGCGCGTTTTTTGGCCCGAGGTGGATGTCGCCCCACGCGGGGTGAAATGCGCCCACTTCGATCATCGTGACGTCGAAGCCGCGCTCGCCGCCGAGGCGGTCGCCGATCTGTTGAAACTCGTCGGTGAGGCCCGAGTCGCCCGAGAAGAACACGCGGTGCTGGTCGCCGATGTAGGCGAACGACGTCCACAACGTGCTGTTCTCGTCGTCCATGCGGCGGCCCGAGAAGTGTTGTGCTGGTGCCGACACAATGCGCAGGCGACCGCGTGCCGTGGTGACGACGTGCTCGTCCCACCAATCGAGTTCGGTGATGCGGGATGGCGCAATGCCCCAGGCCTCGAGGTGCGCGCCCACACCGAGCGGGCACACGATCGGCAGCGACGTTTTCGCGAGCTGCCGCATCGTTTCGTAGTCGAGGTGGTCGTAGTGGTCGTGGCTGACGGTGACGACGTCGACGAACTCATCCACCAGTGCGGCCAGCGGCAATGGCGTTTTGTGAAAGCGCCGCGGACCCACCAGCGACGACGGCGACGCGCGTTCGCCAAAGACCGGATCGGTGAGCACGCGCACGCCGTCGATCTCGATGACGACGGTGCTGTGACCAAGCCAGGTGATGCGCAGACCGTCGTTGTCGCGCTCGCGCAACAGCTCGGCGGTGTGCTCGTTCATGGGCAGTGCCTGCTTCGGTGCGCGCTCCACGCCGAGGCGGAAGTACTCGGCGGCCGGTCCCGTCATCGAACCGACGCGCAGGTGCGCGAGCTCGTCGTGGGACTTCGTGTTGCGAAACATGCCGCGCGCAAACCGCTGCGAGTTCTCGACGCGATCTCGACGCGCCCCCGTTGCTGCTGCACCAAACACCGCGCTGTCGCCGGTGAGCCCCACAAAGCTGCGGGCAATGTTCGACCCGACGATGCGGCCGAAGGAGCCGCCCATGCGCGAAGGTTCGGTGGTGTCAGCCATCGCCGACGCATACCCACGCGCGATGCTGCGACAAGGGCTCAGCGACGACGACGACGCGCCAGGACCAGCAGTGCGCCGATCCACGACAGCGGCATGGCTCCGGCTGCACAGCTGGTGCCACCGCTGGTGTCGAACTCGTCTTGAAACGACACGCCGTTACACACGATCGCCGTGGTGTCGATCTCGCCGTCGTCGAGAATGCCGTCGCCGGCCGTGGCGCCACCGGCACCATCGTCGACACCGCCTTCGATGCGTTGACCACCAGCAGCACAACCGTCGTCGCCAGCGGTGACCGGCGTGGTGCGCAACAACGACGACGCACCAGCACCGCCGTTTTGTCCGTCTTCACCATCGACGCCATCAGCACCATCTTCGCCGTCGGGCCCCGGCACACCCGGCGTGCCCGCAGCACCGTTACAGACCGTGTCGGTGCGTTCGCGTTCGGCAATGTCGAGCACGCCGTCGCCGTCGTCGTCGTGGCCGCTGTGCACGAGCACGCCGCCTGCTGCACAGGTCACGGCACCGCTTTGCACATCGACCAGCAGCGGGGCGTCGGTGGTGGTGCAGGCAATGTCTTCGCGATCGAGCTCTGCCGCGCTCAACACGCCGTCGCCGGCATCGGCGAGCACGTCGCCACCGTCGTCGACACCCGAGGCGACCACAATGCCGCCGTAGGTGCACTCGGTGGTGGCTGGCTGCACCGTGACGACCGCGTCGAGAAACAAGCCATCGCGCTCGACAGCACCAATGTCGCAGGCAGCAGCAAGTCGGCGCGCGCCACGCTGATCGACGTCGAGCGCGCACGCGCCCGTGTTGTGGGCCGCGCCGTTTGCGACGGGCAGAAACGCCGGCGTGCGACCACCCACGTCGGCGAGTGCTCCGATCACGTCATCCGTCGCGCCAACAAACACGTCGCCTGGCTCGAAGGCGCAGTCGCTGACGTCGTCGACGAGGTTGTGCCCCGTCGAAAAGGCCACGTCGCTCAGCAACGCGCAGGTCGGGCCCGCCGGTGCTGCATTGTCGAGCCACAGGCTGTTTTTGGCGTCGACAGCGAGGGACGAAAACACCGCGCCGCCCTCGATGTCAGCGCTGTTGCCGACGAAGGTGCAACTGTCGATCGACGTCGACACCAACGTGCTGATGGCACCGCCGCGCTCAAACGCGTGGTTGTTGCTGAAGGTGCTGTTGGTAATGCGCGCGGCATCGTCGGTGGTGCCATCCAGCGCAACCGCGCCCGCGGCGTTGTCGAGAAACGCGCTGGCCTCAATGCGCACATCACCGGCATTGGTGCGCACCGCTGCAGTCCCCGACGACGACGACACCAGACACTGCTGCAGCGTCAGTGAAGGCCGCGCGCCAGTGCCGTCGTGGGCCACGATCACCGCACCGCCCGCGTTGTTGATGAACTGCACACGCAACGCGCGCAGGGTGGCGTGGGTGCTGCGGACGGCCCCATTTTGGGCGGCGCGCAGTTCGAGATCGCGCAGCGTGACCGCACCGTCGACGTCGATCGGCGCAGCCCCTGGGCGAAGCGACGTGCCCGGTCCAGCACCGCTCAGCGTGACATCGCGCAGAGCGAGCACGCTGCTCAACGTAAACGTGCCCGTCGGCAACACGATGGTGTCGGCACCACTGCCGGCCGGGCAGGCGCCACGCGCGGCGTCGGTGCTCGCGGCGACAACGGCTTCGCGCAACGAACAGGCGGCGTTGCTGTTGTCTTCATCGACGGTGGTGTCGACGACGATCGTGGTGGCGTGTGCTGTCGCAGGCAGGAGCACAGAGGCGAGCAAAACGTGACGCAGGCTCATGGTGTGGTCCCCGGCGAAACAGGTGCAGCAGGTGCTGCGACGACAGGCGTGACGGCAACGATCGTGAACTCGACGCGACGGTTCTGGGTGCGCGCTGCTGCATCGGTGCCCTCAACGAGGGGCCGCGCTGCACCAAAGCCCACCGACTCGAGGCGTGTGCCCTCAACGCCGCGCGCCATCAGCTGCGCACGCACCGCATCAGCACGACGACGAGAGAGCGCGATGTTGTCGAGATGGTCGCCGGTGTCGTCGGTGTGGCCTTCGATGCGCACGAGCGACAACTCGGGATGCGCGCGCAACACCGCCGCGACCTGGTCACACAAC
>JBIKRQ010000457.1:0-4905 GCA_044349155.1 Myxococcota bacterium | reverse complement strand
CCTTCACGCCGGCCTCGCGGTCCGACGCTCTGCGGTTCGCTTCGCTCGCTGTGACCAGCTCACGGGTGGACTTTCACCTCCAAGATCGCGCCCATGCCGGGCGCACAAAAAAACAAGGCGCCCAGATGGGCGCCTTGTTTCACTGCGGCCGAAGCCGAGTGCTCACTGGCAAGCAGCGGCGACCTTGACGACAACGCCTTCGCCGACCGAGCCGGTGGCCTTGACGATGTTCTTGCCGAGCTTCTTGACGGCGGCAGCGCGGGTGGCGCCAACCTTCTCGTCCGCGCCACCGGCGACGACGTCAACCTTGAGGCCTTCGCAGGCGCCGAGGAACTTCTTGAGGCGCTCGAGCACGGCGGCCGAAGCGGCTTCGTCGACGACGTTCTTGTCGGTGAAGACGAGCGCGAAGGTGGCCTCGCCGCCAACGGTCTTGACGGTTTCGGCATCCTTGGCGGCCGGGTCGGCAGCGGCGGCGGCGTCAGCAGCGGCCTTGGCGGCAGCGGCGTCGGCGTGGGCCTTCAGGGCGTCGAACGCGGTGGTGGCGGCGGTGGCGGCCTCGCCAACCTTGGGAGCGAGGGCGGTCCACTTGGCGCTGCCAGCGTCGATCGCGGCCTGCACGGGGGCGATCTTCTTCTCGGTCACACCGGCGTCGATCGCGGCCTGGGTCTCGGCGACGAGCTTCTCAAGGTCGGTCACGATGGTCTTGTGGCCGGCGAGGGCGGTGTCGAACTTGCCCTTCAGCTCGGTGCCAGCGGCGTCTTCGGCGGCGATCGGCGCGAGGGCCTTGGCCTTGGCGTCGAGCTCATCGCCGGCCTTCTTGGCTTCGCCGATGGCCTTCTGCCACTCGCCCGAGGCGGTCGCCCAGGCGGCATTCACGAGGGTGAGGTCTTCGGCGCAGGCGGTGATGCCAGCAACGACGACGAGCGACGAGACGAGAGCAAGGCGCTTGATGGTGGACAGCATGTGATCGATCTCCAGAAACGGTGGGCTGCGAAAGCCGCCGCTGGATGGGCAGGTCGGTGCCCGTTGCGCAAGACACACCGAGCGAAGCTGCCATGTTGCCGCAGGGAGAGATTCCCCGTCCCGCAACAGGCCGCGCTGCAGAAAGCGCCAGCGGTTGCTACAGGGGCGCCATGCCTCAACTTGACATCTACTCCGACATTGCTTGCCCCTGGTGCTTCATCGGCAAGCGCCGCCTCGAAGCAGCGCTCGCCACCATGCCCGAGGCCGAACGCCCCGCGATCCGTTGGCACGCGTACCAGCTGCGCCCCGATCTGCCCGAGGGCCCCGGCGTCGACGGCACGGCGGAGTTCGAGCGCAAGTTCGGTGGCCCAGCACGCATGAAGCAGCTGCATGGGCACGTGGCCGGCGTCGGTGCTGAAGTGGGCATCCGCTTCGACTTCGACAAGCCGCTCATGACCAACACCCGCCTCGCCCACCGCGCGGTCGCCGTGGCGCGTGCGATCGGTGGCACCGTGGCCGAAAACGCCGTCGTCGAGGCGTTGTTTGCAGCACAGTTCGAGCAGCGAAAAAACCTCGGCGAACTTGCAACCCTGGTGGCGATCGTCGCGCCGATCGTGGGGGTTGACCCCGCCGATTTGAACCAGCGGCTCACCGCCGACGAAGGCGCTGACGAGGTCGATGCCGATCTGGAAAACGGCCAACGCTACGGCTTGTCGGGCGTGCCCACGTTCATCCTGGACGAACAGCTGGCGATGTCGGGCGGACAGCCGGTCGAGGTGTTCCGCGAGTTCTTCGCTGCGGGCAAGAAGCGCCGCGCGTAGCGACAGGAACGACGACAAACGCGCGCGCATCGGCTATGTCGACGGCATGAGCCGCAACGGAATGGAACTCCGCTTTTCGTCCCCCGCCGTCGAGCGCGCCCGCGCCCGCATGCACGAGCGCGATCGCGCCCGCCACGATGGCGCCACCGGCCGCGTCGTCGGCAACCGCGTCGACCTCGTCGTCCCGCTCGACGAGTTTCACGCCGGCCCGGTGATGATCAAAGAGACGCTGCCCACCGCGTGGGTCAGCGAGCTCGTGAAAGACAACGGCGAGGTGCACTGGTCGGCCATTGGCCCCGCCGACATCGAGCTTGGTCTCGAGATCGAATCGGCATTTGTGCGCATGCAGGGCGAGGCCCACTTCTCGTTGCAGCACCTGTGCGTTCGCTGCGGCCAGCGCGACGTGTCGTTCGAAGTGCCCCTCGTCGTCGATCTGCGCCTGGTCGAGCGCGCCCCCGACAAAGAAATCAACGCCGACTTCGAGCAGTTCGACGACGGCGACGACCACGCCGGTCTCCCCCTCGGCGACGCCGCCGACCTCGAAGACATCGACATCGCCAGCTACACCGGCAACAGCGTCGACGTCGGCGCCGTGTTGCGCGAACAGCTCTTCCTCGAGTTGCCCGCACACCCCAACTGCGAGTCGCCCGGCTCCACGTTGGGCGAGCCGTGCCTGCGCAGCACCGACAAGCTTGCTGTCGAGCGCGAGCACGAGTTGCCGATCGATCCGCGCTGGGCCGGCCTGCTCGCGGTGAAGGCTCGCCTCGACGAGAATCCCCCCGCCAAGCCTGCCAAGCCGAAGGCGGCCAAAGCGCCTGCAGCGGCACCCGTCGCGGCTGCGACGACGGCAACGGTGACGACGCAGGCCGCAAGCGTGCCTCCTGCGAACGTGCCTGCCGCGAACAAGCCAGCGGCGAAAAAGCCCGCCGCGAAGCAGGCAGCGACGACGAAGCCTGTGAAGAAGCCCGTGGCGAAGAAGGCAGCGACGAAGAAGGCGGCGCCGAAGAAGGCGGCGACGAAACCCGCCGCGAAGAAGGCAGCGACGAAGAAGGCCGCGACGAAGAAGCCTGTGAAGAAGCCCGTGGCGAAGAAGGCAGCGACGAAGAAGCCTGTGAAGAAGCCTGTGAAGAAGCCCGTGGCGAAGAAGGCAGCGACGAAGAAGCCTGTGAAGAAGCCCGTCGCGAAGAAGGCGGCGGCGAAGAAGCCCGTCGCGAAAAAGGCTGTCGCGAAGAAGTCCGCCACGAAGAAACCGGCGAAAAAGGCCACGGTCAGGAAGTAAGCGCGCGTCGTCGTCGGCGGCTACACTGCCGCCATGATCGACGGGCAGACTCTGTTGGTGGTGGATGACGAGGAGGGCAACCGCGCCCTCCTCAACACGTTCTTCACCAAGAAGGGCTTTGCGGTTCGCCTGGCCAGCGACGGGCACGAGGGCCTCGCCAATTGCACCGGCGACGTCGACGTTGTTCTGCTCGACATGATGATGCCAGGCCTCGGCGGCCTCGACGTGCTGCGGCACCTGCGCCAGTCGGGCAACCAGGTGCCGGTGTTGCTGCTCACCGCCGTGGCCTCGCCCGACGTCGTCGTCGAGGCCATGCAAGCCGGTGCTCAAGACTACGTCACCAAGCCCTTTTCGTTGCCGGTGCTCCTGCAGCGCATCGAGCGCGTGTTGGCTGCCGCACAGCCCCGCGTCGACCTCGACGTCGTCGACGACGCCGAAGACGTCGTGATGATGGCGCCGCTGCCGCCACCGCCACCCGGCGAAGACCGCACCGACCATGTCACCACACCGCCGTTGCCGGCTGCGTTGCCACGAACGACGTCGTCGGCGTCGATGTTGGGGCCACCGTCGTTGCTGTCGCGATTGCGGCAGATGACGCGTCGCTTGCTGCCCGATCAGCCCGTGCTCGAGCCTGGTGCGGTGTTGAGTGGCCGCTACCGCTTGAGCGAGCCATTGGGCGCTGGCGCGTTTGGGGCGGTCTGGCGGGCCCGTCACGTCGACCTCGACCTCGACGTCGCCATCAAGGTGCTGCACAAAGACGCCAAGCCCGTGCGCCCCAACGAGACGGCCTTCGAGTCGTTTCGGCGCGAGGCGATGCTCACGGCACGCATCAGTTCGCCACACGCCGTGCGCGTCACCGACTTCGGCGTCACCCCCGAGGGGCATGCGTTTCTCGTCATGGAGCTGCTCAAGGGCCAGTCACTCCGGCAGAAGTTGACGTCGTCGGGGCCGCTGCCGCTGCACGAAGCCTGCGGTGCCGTCGCCGACGTCTGCGACGCCCTGGCCACCGCCCATCGCCACGGTGTCGTGCACCGCGACGTGAAAGCGCTGAACGTGTTTGTCGCGGCACTCGACGACGAAGGCCCGCGCAACGTCATCAAGCTCATCGATTTCGGCGCCGCGGGCTCGATCGACGAGGAGCGCGCGGGTGCGGTGTTGGTTGGCACGCCGACGCACATGGCGCCCGAGCGGTTTCTCGATCCGCGTGGCACGCCGGCCAGCGACGTCTACGCCGCCGGCATCATGTTGTTTCAGCTGCTCACGGGGGCTGTGCCCTACCAGTCTGACGACGTCGCCACGTTGGCCCGTTTGCATCAGTCAGCACCGATTCCGCTGCCGTCGAGCCAACGCAGCGGCATTGCTGGTGCTGACGACATCATCACCGCCACCCTGGCCAAAGAGCCCTCGGCGCGTCCGTCGGCAAAGGTGCTGGCGATGTGGCTACGCAAGGTCGCGCGCGGCGAGTGAGCGGGAGCGGTTGACGGTGCGGCGTCGAGCGGGGCAGACGACGCCATGCACACGGACACCGTCAAACGCTTCTACGCCGCCTTCGCCGCCCGCGACGCCGAGGGCATGGCCGCCTGCTACGCGCCCGACGTCCACTTCTCCGATCCGGCATTTCCAAACCTCGTCGGCGACGCTGCGGGCGACATGTGGCGCATGCTGTGCGGGCGGAGCAAGGACCTGCGCGTCGAGGTCAGCAACATCCGCGTCGACGGCGATCGCGTGCTCGCCCACTGGGATGCCCACTACAGCTTCGGGCCGCAGCAGCGCCGGGTGCTCAACCGCATCGACGCCGCGTTCCGCTTCAACGCCGACGGCCTCATCGTCGAGCACAAAGAC
>JBIKRQ010000456.1:0-4928 GCA_044349155.1 Myxococcota bacterium | reverse complement strand
CGGGAGCGGCTCGGTGACCGCGACACTCTCGCCCGTCGTGCCGAACCACTTCACGAAGTCGTTGTCGCCTTCGTCGCCGACGAACAGCCCGCCCGTGGCCACCGTGCCCGCCTTGCCAAAGGGCGCGACCGTGGTGCGGCCGGTGTCGTCGGTGACGAGCAGGAACACATCCTGGCCACGCTGAGCGGCTTCGGTGGCGACGTAGAGTTCGGCACCGTTGAACGAGGTGTACAGCGATACGCCGTTCGTGTTCACGCGCCGGAAGGCAGCATCGTCGACGGCACCGTCGAGTTCGTAGCGCGCGCGCGAAAAGCCAGCAGCAACGGCACAGCCATCGCGACCGACCGGGACGCCACGGGGCGACGACGCGCAGACATCGCAGCGATCGCCCACGCCATCGCTGTCGCTGTCGGTCTGTGCGGCGTTGCTGTTGCCGCGGCAGTTGTCCCAGCTGTCGAGCACCTTGTCGTTGTCGTCGTCGGGGATGCCGTTCTTCGTGATCTGCAAGATGCGGCTGCCGAACGCCGGCACGTTGAACGTCACGCCACCTGCAGCGAGCAACTGCTGCTTCGTCATCGAGAAGCGCACCGATGGGTCGAGCTGGTCGATGAGCACCAATGTCTGGTCGGGGTAGTCGGCGAGGATGGCCGCGGGCGGAAACACGCGCACGGTGGTGCCCAGGGCGGTGGCATCAGCGCGGTTGGCAAGCACAAGGAAACGCTGACCGTCGCCGAAGCGCGCGAAGCTGTAGACGTTGCCGCCGCCTTCGTCGCCGTTGGACGAGATGCGCAGGTAGCTGTTGCCCGGCGCGAAGTTCAATGCGTTGTCGGGCAGCGAGAGCGCGCGATTGCCGCGACGCAGGTGAATGAGCTTGCGGTACTGCTTGCGCAGCGCATCGATGCCGCCGTCGCTGAAGCTGTCGGTGGCTTCGTTGTAGAGCGAGAACGGGTAGCGACCGCGCAGCTCTTCGATGCCCACTTCGTTGCCGTAGGTAATCAGCGGCACGCCCGGCAACGTCATCAACACACTCGCCACGGCGCGCGCCTTGCGCAGGTCGCCACCAGCGCGAAGCAGGAAGCGGTCCTCGTCCTGGTTGTCGATGTAGCGCATGAAGAGCACGTCCTCTTGCCGCGTGCTTTGGCGCGTGCGCTCGGCCTGTGCGCGCTCAATGAAGCGCGTTGCGTCTTCGAGCGAAGCGTCGACGCCATCAAAGTTGCCACCCTGCGCGAAGGCGTCGCGCGTGTTGAAGAACGCGGTGGAGTCGTAGGCGAGGTCGAAGCCGTCGTCGAAGAACTCGGCACTTGGCGGAATGAGCTCTGCCAGCATGATCGCGTTGTTGTCGCGCGCCTTCACGCTGCGGCGCACGAGCTTCCAAAACGACGGAGGAGAAAAGCCCGCAATGTCGCAGCGCAAACCAACAACGCCGCGGTCGAAGTGCCAGTCGACGACGTCGATCAGCGTCTGGCGCACCATCGGATTGTTCTGGTCGTTGTCGGGCAACGCGAAGAACGTGAACGCGTAGCGGTACGACCCGTCGGGATTGAAGGCGTACCAATCGTGCAACGGCGACGACGGATTCTGCCGCGCGGCCTTGAAGAACGGGTGCTGGTCGCTGGTGTGGTTGGCGACGTAGTCCATGATGACTTCGAGGCCGAACGCCTTGGCCGATTCGTTGAGCAGCTCGTAGTCGTCGACGGTGCCGTAGTCTTGCTCGACGCCGAAATACCCCGACGCCGCATAGCCGTGGGTTGTTGGGCCTTCAGCAACGGGCATCAACCACAACGTCGTGACGCCCATGTCGGCGAGGTATTCGAGTTTGTCGACCATGCCGATCAGGTCGCCTTCGCCATCGCCGTCGTCGTCGAAGAACTCACGAACGAAGCCGAGGTAGAGGACCTTTTCGGTCTTGAAGTCTTTTGGTGGCCGCGCAAGGTCGAAGCCGCGAACAGAGCCGTTTGGCTCGACGACCACCATCGCTGTCGCCGGGTAGCTGTTGTCGACCGCGAGGTGGACCAGGTAGGCACCAGGCACGCTCGGCTTGCTGAACGACGCGACAGTTCCTTCGACGTTCAAAGACAGGTCAGACGGGTTGTCGTCGTCGGCAGCAAACAGCGGCGTTGACCCACCCGTGGTCAATGAGCCATCGACCCTGATCGTGTTGCCATCGATGACCACTTCGACGCGTGGGCGCACCGCAAGGTTGAACGAAGGGACCACGCGCACCGTCGTGGTGGCCTCCGCCGACAAGGTGCCGCCATAGTCGCGAACCTTGAGCCCAAGCACATAGGTGCCGGGGGTTTGTGTCGAAAAGCGCGGCATCGCCCCGAGGTCGGCACGACGGCACGCATCGCCGCGCGGGTTGCCGCTCTCGTCGATCTGCGGCTTGCCGAACCCGTCGCGCGGGATGAGTTCCTCGTCGACGCAGCGCAGACTGCCGTTGGCCCCCGCAGGCTGGCTGACGATGCGCCACTCGTAGTTCGTGAAGCCGATGTGGTCCGGGTCTTCAGACAAGCTGCCGTCGACGACGACCTCCTGGCCCACTTCGGTGAACAGCGAGATGCCAGCGTGCGCCACGGGTGGCTGGTTGTCGCGATTGACGAGGATGCTGCTTTCAAAGCGATCGGCGGCCAGGCCTTGATCATTGGCGATGTCGACAAAGACGCGATGAAAGCCCTCGGGAGCGTTGTTCACCGTGGCGGTCACGGTTCCACCATTGCCGCTCGTGGTGAGCACGGCTCCGGGCACCTCAACGAGGATGGGTGCAGGCAAATCGACGGTCGCCGCGTAGCGCAGGTCGACGGGTTCTTTGTCCTCGAAAAAGACGCGCGCACTGCTCGCATTCAGCGCGCGACCGTTGGCGCCCTTGCTGACGTTGACCGACAACGTCACCGACGACGTCGTTACCAACGCGCCGTGGCCCGGCGCAAAGGTCGTGGCGTTGAACACCGGCCGATCCGGATTGCGCACGAACAAGCAGTTGTCCGTCGAGAACTGCCCGCAAAAGCCCGGGTCTCGCGGGCTTGGGTCGCGAAAGAAGTTGGAGTCGGGGATGTCATCGGGGTTGAGCAGCGGGTCGTTCACGTCGACGAACTGGTCGGCGTTGGCGACGTAGACGTAGATGTAGTTGCCCTCTTCGATGTCCAGGCTCAACGAACACACCGTCGGGCTACTCCCCGAACAGGTCATCCGCTCAGCCCCCGCGACTGGATTCCGTCCGCCCTCGACGTCCATCATCAGGAATGCCGACGTGATCGGCCCCTGGTAGGTGATCTGGTCGCTGCGAAACGAAAAGGTCACACGCTCGGTGAACTGGGCCGCCGCCGACGTCGACATCGTCGCGGCCACCACCACCATCAGCCATTGCAGTGCGCGCATGTCAGGGCTCCTCACGAGACGGGGGGAAACGGCCGATGAAACCGTCGTCGTAGTCCGACGGTGTGAGGGCCACAGACAACGAACCGGCGATGATCGCTTGCGGCGTGGTCCCAAGATTCACGTCGCGCCAGGTGCCAACGTGAACGACCCGCGTGACGATCGGCGACTGCGCGACGACGACGACAAGGTCAGGCACTTCCTGCTTGAACATGCGAGCACCATCGGGGGTGCCGGCAGGGTCGGGCTCACCGCCGATGGCCTCACCAACGTAAACGTCAGCGCTGGTGTAGTCGACGACCCGGCCGTCCGCCGACGTGGCGCTCGGGTTGATGGGGTCAACGATGCCAACGTCGGCATCGGCGAACGCGTCGACATTGTCGGTGGCGAGGTTCTTCATCACGGTCGCAAACGCGCGCCCCGCGGAGGACACCAGACGGTTCAACGGTCCGCAGCCGGTGTCGGCGATGCAGCGCACCACCTTCCAGCCGTAGGGGCGCCCAGGCGGCAACCAGATGGTGCGTGTCCACACGCCGGGATGGCCGTCGAGTTCACGCATGCGCAGGCACGGCTGCTCGCCGCCCGAGAACGAATCGCCGCAGTTGTTGCCCAATGCATCAACCGCCTGCTGCCACTCGCCGGTGAGAAACGCCGCTTCGCCCGCGCGCACGCCGCGCTCGTTGCCCGTCGGGGTGAGGTAGGCACCGGAAACGTCGACGCGGAACGTCACCGGCGTCCACTCGGCGTTGCCCAACGACAACCGCACGGTCTCGGGTGTTTCATCAGGTGCAGTGACCGTGACCGACAACGACTCGACGACAACACCGTCCTCGATGAGCGTGGCGAAGTAGGGGAAGGTCTCGTTCGTGGTGCCGTCGGCAACGCGCGCCGGATCGACCGCCACGCCGACAACGGCCTCCCAGTAGCCATCGTCGTCGCCGCTCATGCGCGTCAACGTCACGGTCTGGGGAAACGACGCATCGAACGCACCAGCAGCCGTGAAGCTGAGCTTCAGCTGTGGCGTGGTGAGTTCGCGTGAGGCGCGATCGTCGACGACGAGGCGCACGCGCTTCACGCCATCAACTGCATCGTCGGTGGGCGGTGCTGGCAGCGGATCGACGGTGGGCTGATCGATGATCTCGATGGGTGATGTGATGTCGAGCGCCACGTCGAGGTCGGTCGCCGACGGCACGACAAATCGCGTGAGCGCTGATGCCGGCCGCCCAAGATCGTCGACGACCATCACGCCATACGCGCGCCGGTCGACCGTACCGTCGGCGTCGTCGGCGGCAGACACGGTGCGCGAAGGGTCCACGGCGACGGGGAACGTGGCCACAAACGCCGCGCCGTTGTCGACGAGGTCGTACGGCACGAGCGCCTCGGAGAACGAACCATCAGCCGCGACCGTGGCGAGCACCTGCAGCGACGTGTGCAACCGCGCCGTCGCAACGTCACCAATGACGACGTGGACGGTCGCCGTGGTGCTGCTCCCGCCAGCCGCGGTGAAGTTCAACGTGCCGTCAACCACACGCCCAGCACTGGTCTTCACGCCTTCG
>JBIKRQ010000455.1:0-4945 GCA_044349155.1 Myxococcota bacterium | reverse complement strand
CGGAGGTCGATCCCGAAGCCTCACTTAGCTCACAAGATTTGGTTCACTGAAAGCGCACAACTCGATTCCCAAAGTCGTTGACAGGTTCCGCACGTGCTCAAGCAGGTCCTCTGTGTCAAGGGCTGATACAGGATGCAACTTATTAGTTACTTCAGATCTTCGCCGCTCAGGTTTGTCGTATCGCGGTCGATGCTTACCTGGCGACCACAGGCTGGAGTCAACGATGCGGTTCACGATCGGTCATAAACTCGTTGCAGTAATGCTCGGCGTTGTCATTTGCGGTTCGTTTGGGGCGTATCGCTTTGCCTCGGAACGCGAACAGCAGAAGCTCCTCTTCGAGAAGCAGGAATCTGCGGCGTTAACATCGCGTCTGATTGCTGTTGCTGTGGCGCCTTCGCTATTTTTCGATGACGTTGATGGCGTGAAAGATGCGCTCGCACTTGCAAGCGCAAATCCAGCCATCCTGGCTGCCGGAATCTGGAAAGGCGGCGCTGGCGGACGCGTCCTCACGGCCGATCGCCGCGCCGATCCAAAGCAACAATTGTCATCGCCTGACGCCGCCGAAGATCCAGATCCATGGGGGTCTGGCTTTGTCACGCGCCAGGCGCCAGTCGTTGGCGCCGACGGGGCTGAAATCGGCCTTGCACTCGTGGTGGCTTCCCTCGCGCCCGAACGCGCGGCGTTTGGTGTTCTCCAACGGCAGATCCTGATGACCTCGGTCGGGGCAGGGCTGGTGCTGGCGTTGCTGCTGGCGGTGGTCAGTCAGCTCGTCGTCGTTGGCCCGATTGTGCGGCTGCGCGAGGCCGCCATCGCCCTCGCCAAAGGCCAACGCTCAGCACTCGACACGCGCGGCACCGACGAAGTGGCTGACCTGTCGCGCTCGTTCGTCGAGATGGCCGCCGCGATCCGCGAGCGCGAAGAGTCCCTCGGCAAACGCAATCAAGAGATGCGCCTGGTGCTCAACAATGTCGGCCAGGGCCTGCTCGTCATCGATCGAGACGCGCGCGTCGGCCCAGAGCGGTCGGCCGTCGTCGACACCTGGTTCGGACCTCCCGACGCCGACAGCACCTTCATCGACCTGCTGGCGCGCATGGATGGCCTCGTTTCTGCGGGATTTGCCGCCGCCTGGGATCAGGTCATCAGCGACTTCTTTCCACTCGAAGTTGCACTGGCACAGCTGCCCAGCAGACTCCGCACCGATCGGGCAATGTACGATATCAGTTATCGACCTATTCTCGACTCAAGCGAGGCGATGAGTAGCGTTTTGGTCGTCATCACCGATATCACAAGCATTGTTGCTCACGAGAGCGAACGCGCCGAGCAGAGTGATATTCTTGAGGCGGCAACGCAGCTCATCAAGGACCGCGAGGCGTTCCTCACGTGGATGGCCGATGCTCGCGTCCTTGTCGCGCAAATTATCGATGCTGAAACAGAAAAGCCGCTGCGACAACTGCATACGTTGAAGGGCAATGCCGCCGTGTTCGGTCTCAGCGGTCTTGCGTCACGTACCAACGCCCTCGAAGAGGTGCTGGCGGACGGCCGCGCGCTCACGGCGCAGGACAAGACCGACCTCGCCCAGGGCCTCGAACGCCTGTTGGACCGCGTGAGCGCCCTGTTGACCACACCATCCGCCGGTTCGTCGGTTGTTGCCGACGACATGTACAACGCCCTGGTCGACCAGGTGAAGGCAGGAGCAAGCCAAAAAGCGATCCTGCAGACCCTCGAATCCTGGAAGTTCGAACCGACCGAGAAGGCACTGACGCGTCTTTCAGAGTACGCGAAGAAGGTCTCCGAGCAGCTCGGTAAAAAGATTGAAGTCGACGTTGTATCGAATGGTCTTCGACTCCCGCAGCGCTATGATTCTATCTGGTCGACCATGACGCATCTGGTCAGGAATGCAGTAGACCATGGGATCGAGTCGCCAGAGACGCGCGTCGCACGCGGAAAGGGCGGCTCTGGAACCCTTCGACTTGAGACAAGGAAAGCAGATGAAGGCGTCTATATCGTTGTCTCAGACGACGGCGGCGGGATTGAATGGGAGCGTGTTCGCACCAAGGCTCACTCCATCGGTATTGCATCGGAGAGTCAGGTAGATCTCGAGAATGCGCTTTTCAATGACGGATTCTCGACTCGAGATGTTGCGTCAGAGATCTCCGGAAGAGGCGTGGGTCTGTCAGCATTGAAGGATGAGGTAGTGAAAATGGGTGGCGTTATTCAGATTTCTTCATCGATCGGAAAAGGCGCAGAGTTCGCATGTTTTGTGCCCAATGAATACGTCGCATCAGAGCAGACCCGCTCAGCGGCCTGACGACAAGGAAAACACATGATTCAAGCCATCACCCTCCTTCTTTGTCTCCAGGTGCCGCCCGAAGCCGCGGCGCCGACACCACCACCTGCCGAAGCACCGGCCGCCGTACCCGAAGAGGCCGCGTCCGCAGCACCCGCGGCTCCAGCAGCTGCCGCAGACCCAGCACCGGAAACCGAGGCGCCACCGATGGAGGAGGTCCTCGAAGAACCGCCCTTCACGCCGTCGATGGATTTTCACATCTTCAGCGACACCAACGCGGTCTTTGAAAGCGCGTCGGTCGGTACGCCGGCCTTTGCCGTAGGCGGTGTCGACTTCTTTGCCACAGCGGAACTCGCCCCGAACGTGCGGGCGTTGTCTGAGAGTGTGCTCGAAATTCTGCCCGATGGTGTCGTTTTCGATCTCGAACGCGTCTATCTGGAATGGCAGATTGCGTCGGTGCTTTCACTCCGTTTTGGTCGCGACCACATGATGCTTGGTAACTATATGAGTGCATTTCACCATGCACTGCTGTTCCAGTTGACCGCAAGCAGACCAAAGCTTCTCTCGTTCGAAGACGATGGTGGTCTGCTGCCAGCGCACCAAACCGGAATCACTGCAATGGGTGAGGTCGGCGTGGGAGACGTGATGCGCGTTCGCTATATGCTTGGTGTTGGCAACGGGCGCGGTCAGTTTGCCGACGACGTGCTGTCGACGTTTGACCGCAACTTCTTCAAGAGTGTAACGGCCCGTGTCATTGTGGCACCAAGTTTTGCCTACGGCCTGGAGATCGGAGCGAGCGGCTATCTCGATGAGATTCCCCCTGGATTCGTCGGCCCTGGCCACCACGGACCCACTGGTGCTGGCGAAATCTTCATCGAAAAACCGATTCAAGAAGTGATCGCAACCGGACACCTCGTCTACAATAACTACCCGTTCGATGTCGCCTCAGAATTCTACTGGGTGCACCACACGACGGAAGGTCTGCCGCAGACGGGTCTCATTGGCGGTTTTGCTCAGATCGGATACACGTTGAGCGCGTTTACACCGTACGCAAGGTATGAGTTTGCGTCACGGTCTGCTGAGGACCAGTTCTTTAACGCATCCGGTGGACCGACGGACATCAATGAGGTCACGGCCGGCACGCGATTCACCCTCAGTGACCAGGCCGTGCTCAAGGCCGAATACACGCGTGATTTCGTGATCGGCAACGACATTGTCACCGTTCAGGCCGCATTCGGGCTGTGAGGTAGTTATGAACAACGTACATTCGCAGCGATACTCAGTCTCGAATACGATTCTCTTGATCCTTGCACTTGCATTGGGAGGCATTCCAGCCGCTTTGGCCGCTCCACCGTCTGGCTTTGTCCTGGTGGTCAACGCCAGCAGTGTCACCGAAACATCGCTCTCGAACCAGCAGGCCCGGCAGGTACTTTCGGGCATGTCAACGACGTGGAGCAACGGCAAGCCGGTCAACATTGTGCTGCCGCCCCGCGGCTCGGCGGCTTCGAAGTGGCTGGAAGGTGTGATCGGCATGCCCGAAGTCACCCACCGGCGGTTCCTCCTGGGGCAGGTGTTCCGGGGCACGGCGCGAAAGCCCGCCGAACCGGCAGACATCGACGCCCTCCGAGCCGCCCTGGAGCGAACCCCAGGGGCTGTGGGTGTTGTGCCTGCAGGGGCCGTGAGCCCAGCGCTCCGCGTCGTTGCGATCGTGCCATAGGTTGTCGTTGTGGGCGTCGGCGACGGCGGCCACACCGTCGTTGCTGTCGACCGACGCCGAACACCTCCGCCGACGTCGACAACGACGCCGTCGAGTTCGAAGACTGGAAAGCCAGAGAAAAGCGAGCGCGCGACGTGCTCGCTCTTCCTTTCGCTCGAGGCGACGTCGTCATCAAGAACGGTGCGCTTGCGCGCTGTGTCGAGCGGCGCGTCCGACGTGGAGGCGACGCCGATGTCAGGCGCAGGAAGGCTTGCTGTCAAGACGCTGTGCTCGCTACAAGGAGCACGTGCTGCCCTCTCTCTTCCTCGTTCTGGCGCTGTTGCATCAGGCTCCAGACACGTCGCCTGTGCGGCGGGTGTTGGTGCTCGACGTCGAAGCTGTGGGCGTGTCCGACGACGACGCGGCTGCCACCACCCGCCTGGTTGCGTCGGCTGCTTCAGAGGTCAGCGGCATCGAGGTGATCAGCGCCAACGAGCTTCGCCGGCTGGCTGCCCTCGAGGCCGACAAGATGGCTGCGGGGTGCGAGGACGCCACCTGCCTGGCCGAGCTCGCCGGCGCTCTGGGAGCAGAGTGTGTGCTCTTTGGTTCGCTGAGCCGTCTGGGCACGACGACAACGGCGTCGTTGTCTTTGTACACTGCCGTCGACGGGCATACCGAAAGACGCTCCGTCGACGTCACCGACCTGTCGCAGCTTCCCTCTGCTGTGCGCGAGCGCACCCGCGATCTGTTGAAGTCCCCTGCACCGCCGTCGACGAAGATGTCGCCGTGCGGATGCGGATAGGACGAACAGGGCGCCTTTTCAAAGGGCGGCCTTGCAGCACCCCGCCCAACTTGCTCTTTTGTTCGGACTCACGGCCCGCTGAACCCGCCCAAAACCGGCTCTTTCAGGCCATCGGACGCACGGCCGTCGTCAACGCACTGGTCGTCGACGGATCTTGCCC
>JBIKRQ010000098.1:0-18411 GCA_044349155.1 Myxococcota bacterium | reverse complement strand
GCTCCCCACAAGGCGATGCAGAGCACGAGCACGACGCCCGCCAGCAACACCCACTGCGCCGTCGACGCCCACTGCTGCAAGCCTTGCGTGAGCAGGGCCGAGGGCACGTTGGCCTTCATCGCCTCGGGGACGATGCGCGCATACCAGGTGCCTCCAATGAGCACGAACGGTGTCCACGCCAGGATCCAGCGCGACAACGTGGCAGTGGCCAGCACGCGCACCGGCGAGTTGGCCGAGGCCCACCGAACGACGACGAGAGCGAAGGCGCCAGCCATCACCATGGCCAGCGGCGTGCGAAACGCGAGCTGCGGAAGGTACGCCGGATTGAACACACCATGCAGCAGCGTGCGCTCCGACAACCACGAGCCCGGGTCCATCATGAAGCCAAGGATGGCGACGATGATCGTCATCGTGATCCACGACGCGACAGCGAGCCCGACGCCCAGGCGCGCGTGGCGGCGCTTGCGCTCACCCGTCCACTTCTTCCAGGTCAAGAAGTAGATGAGGATCAAGACCACTTCGGTGACGAAGACGATCCACTCAACGAACCACGCCCAGAAGAACACGCGAATCAAGCTGCCGATCGCGTAGGGATTCACGAGACCTGCAGACAGCCAGATGCCCACGCCGGTGAGCGCACCAACGGTGGTGGTGACGATGAAGAACGCCGTGAGCAGCTTGTAGGCGAGCCGATCCCAGTGCTCGGCGTTGTTCGGATCGCGCAGGCCGCGGTGTTCAAGCCACGCCACCACCGGAATGCCACCAACGGCCATGCCGTGGTTGATGACGACGTGGAGGATCGCGATCAACGCGATCAGCAATCGGTTGTTGAAGACGTCGAGGTGAAAGACGGGAAGGTCCATGGCGCAGACCTACGCGACTCACCTGCTGCAACCAGCGTGACGGAGGGTCGCGCGACGGCGCACCACGCGACGACCGGCCGCGCGACATCGCGTCGCAGTTGCTTCAGGCCCTCGGCGGCATCGGCGCGCGCGGATACGGAAACGTCGGCGTCGGCACCGTGGGCACCGTCTCGTGGAAGGCGCGGACGTCGAGCACGACTTTGCCGTCGGCGTCGAGGCTGACCATGTCTTTGTGGCGGGCACCGAAGACGACGTCGTTGTCTTCGTAGCGGTGGCGGGCGTGCACGGTCTGCGCGGTGCTGTCGTCAACACCCTCGATGCTGATCACGATCTCGATCTCTTCTGTGGCCATGCGCTCAGGTGTGAAGCCAAACAGCGGTGAGGTCTCGTCGAGTACGTGCAGCACGCTCCAGCTGCGGCCCATCACCGGCGAGCGATCGCGCAGCAGCGGCAGGTCGATCATGCGGTACCAGGTGACGCCTTCGGTGGTGACCTCGGTCTTGATCATCAGCAGCCGTGCCTGCGCCTCGGCAAGCTGGGTGCCGCGCTCGTTGCCAACGCGGATGTGCAACGTCGGCACGCCGTTCATCGGCGAGATGACCGCACACTTCGTGAACACCACCATCGCCGGCGAGCGCGTGAACTTCGCGAACACGAGGCCCGTCGACAACGCGGTCACCAACAGGCCAACGATGGATTCCGAAACAACCACGAGGTGGGCCGTTGACGTCGACGGCGCCATCGCGCCGTAGCCAATGGTGGCGAGGGTTTGCACGCTGAACACGAACGTGTCGAAGAACGACCCATCGCGCGCGTTGGCGATGCCGCCGACAACGAAATAGATGGCGCCGTAGACAACGTTGATGGCCACGAAGGTAACAACGATGCCTGCGAGGGCGGCCAACCAGCTGGCTTCGAGAAACACGCGGTAGAGGTCGCGAAACAGCGGCAGACGCTCAGCGCCGACAATGGTGGCGCCAGCGGAGACCTGCGGTTGGCGCAAGGACTTGCGAAAGAGGCTCATGACCTGACCTTGATGCTTCGCCGTGCCGCCGCAACGGGGCGCACGTTGCAGATCTGCTGCGAACCGCGATTGAAAGTGTACCGGCCAGACGGTATTTATTGCGAAAGCAAGGAACGCCGGGTGTGCGGCGTCTTGAAGCCGGCATGGAGCGTAAACATGGGCAGACGAGGGCGACGCGACGACATCCTCGATGCAGCAGCACGGGTGGTGCGTCGTGACGGCGCAGCACTGCTCACGCTCGACGCGGTCGCTGCCGAGGCTGGCCTCAGCAAAGGCGGGCTGCTGTATCACTTCGCTGCCAAAGACGACCTCGTCGCGGGCCTCGTCGATCGGTTGCTCGCGCGGTTCGACGAACGCGTCGCTGCGGCGGGCGAAGGTGGTGCTGACTTCGTGTCGGCCTACATCACCGCGTCGGTCCACGACGACGACGACGACTTCGCTACTGCTGCGGCCCTCGTGGCGGCGGTCGCGTTGTCGCCCGACCTGCTGCAACCACTGCGCGAACGCTACGGGCAATGGTCGAAGGCGTTGGCGGCCGCGTGCGTCGACAAGGGCGCAGCCCTCGTGGTGCGGTTGGCGCTCGATGGGTTGTGGTTTGCCGACCTGCTCGATCTGGCACCGCCGTCGAAGGCGTCACGGCAAGCGCTCGCGCGGCGGCTGATCGCCATTGCCACCACCCCGCACACACCAGGCAAGGAGTCTGCATGACGACGACAACGAACAAGAGTCGATGGCGCCAGGCGTTGGAAACCGCAGCGTGGGTCAGCGTGGTCGCGTCGTTTCCGGTGTGGCTCGCGGCGTTTGCCGTCGTGCCGTTTTTGCCCCTCGATGGCAGCACCCGCGTGGCCATTGCTGGTGCGTGCATTGCTGCGGGCGAGGCGCTGTTTTGGGGCGGCGGTATTGTGTTGGGTCCGTCGCTGATGGCGCGCTTTCGGGCACCAAAGGTCACCACGGGCGCGTCGTATGCGGGCAAGCGTGTCGTCGTCGTTGGTGCTGCGGGCGGGCTGGGCACCAGCATTGTGCAGGCGCTCGTGCGCGAGGGTGCCGACGTGGTCGCCCTCGTGCGCGATGTGCGTGCCATCGAAGCAGGACCGAACGTCAGCGTTGATGCGATCGACCTTGGCGATGCGGCCTCGATCGAAGCCGCGGCGAACCGCTGTGGCGCGGTCGACCACCTGGTGTGCGCCGCCGGCGTCGACGTGCGCAAGAGCTTGCTCGACCACAGCGTCGACGAGATTGATCGCGAGCTCGATGTCGACCTGCGTGGCCCACTGCTGTTGACGCGGGCGTTTCTCCCGCAGCTCAACCACAACGGTTCCCTGGCGCTGCTCGGCGGCTTCGCCGACGGACGACTGGCGCTGCCGTACTACGCCGCCGACGTCGCGGCACGCGCTGGCCTCGCGGCGTTTGTCGAGTCGATGAACCGTGAGCTCGCCCTCGAGGGTGCTTCGCAGCGCCTGACGTTCGTGTGCCCCGCGCCCGCCGACACCAACGCCGAACGCCCCCACGCCGCGCTGTGGCTGAAGATGGGCACGCCGTTGGTGGCACCGGCGGTGGTCGCGAACTTCGTGCTGCAAGCGCTGCTGCAGCGAAAGAACCGGGCCGTGATGGGCTGGTCAACGCGCGCGCTCGCATGGGTCAACGCCATGTCGCCCGCTGTGGCCGACCTGCTCATCGTCTGTCGCTTTGGCCCACTCCTGAAAGACGCCTTCAGCCGCCCGTCGAGGTGAAAGCGTCGAAGTGAAGGCGTCGAGGAAGCTTCGGCGTGCAAGCGAACGAGCCGCGCCGCGGACGGTCGCGCGGCAGCTCGCACGTGCTCACCGCGGTGCAGCCATCGCCAACACGCGCTGCCAGCTGGCGCGCGCGCGCAACCGCTCACTCCAGGCGCGCACGTGCGGGGTGTTTTCAAGCAGGTCGTCTTGCTTCAGGTCGACGAGCATCTGCAGCGTGGGCAGCACGTCGAGGTCGGCGAGCGACACCGGCCCGGCAAGATACTCGCGGTCGGCGAGGGTGCGTTCGTACACCGAGAGCACCTCGGCCACTTCGCTGCGACCGCGCTCGATCTCTTCGGGGTTGCTCGGCAGGCCCAACAGCTTCACAACCATGATGTTGCGGTTGATGAGGCTCGCTGGCGTCGCCAGATACGACAGGCTCGCGCTCAGAAACTGGTCCATCGTCGCGCGCCGCTTCGCGTCGTTCGGCACGAGGGCGGTGCCCTGTGCGATGTGGCGCATGATCGCCTGCGACTCGTAGAGGACGAAATCACCGTCGACGAGCACGGGCACCCGACCAAAGGGATGCCGCTGCAGATGCTCGGGCCCCTTCTGCTCACGCTTCTCGAGGGCCACCTGCACGAACTCCGGCGCGTCGTCGCGCACCTCGAACCACGTTGCCAACACGCGCCGAGTACAACCACTGCGCCAATGACCATGAATCTGCATCGCCTGCTCCTTCGTCGCCGTTGTGGCTGACGAAGAAGACTCTCGGCCATGCACATGTCAGCTGAGTGTCATATTTGACTCAGCGGTGAGTCCTCTACGCCCATGACCGCATACACCCCCTGAAAAGACGTTGTTTTTCGCATCCCAAAAAGAAGCGGGCACCAACTCGGTGCCCGCAAGTGCTTCAAGGTGCGCGACCGCTCAGGTGCTGCCGCAGAAGCCCGGTGCGCACACGCCGCCGAGGCCAAGGCAGGCAAGGTCGTTTCCACACGCCTCGCTGCAGGGCGCGCCGTCGGTCGCGGGAAGGTCGTGGCAGCGGTTGCCACCGAGCAGGTCGCCGCACTCGTCACCGTCGGCGCAGCCACCACCATCGGCGCAGTCGGTGCCCACGGCGCGCACGGGCTCGCACGTGGTGGTCGAGAAGTCGCAGAAGAGGCCCGCTTCGCACACGTTGCTTTGGCAGGCTTCGCCCTGACCACGACGTTCAGCGCAGATGCTGCCCTCGGCGGTGAAGTCGCAGGCAAGGCCTTCGGCGCACAGGTTGTTGGGGATCAAGCACGCTTCGCCCACCTCGGGGCCAGCCACGCAGATGTTGTCGACGTTGCAGCCGAGGCCTTCAGCACAGCCTGCGGAGCCGATGAAGCAGGGCTCGTTCTCGCCGGGCGGAACAGCGCAGGTGCCGACGTTCTCGCCGTCGGTGATGCAGAAATCGCCGTCGGCACAGCGGCCGTTCACGCACGCTTCGCCAGCGGCGGGCAACGTGATGCACAGCGCGCTGTCGCAGGTGCCCGAGGCGCATTCCTGATCGTTGAGGCACGTGCTGCCATCGCGCAGCGGGGCTTCGCAGGAACGCTCGTCGTATTCGCGGACGCAGGCATCGCCGTTGGCGCACGTGGGGCCGCCGCATCGATCGCCGCGCGCCGGGGCCGCATCGCAGGTGCCTTCGCACACAAGGCCAACCACGCAGTCTTCGGTGCGGCTGCATTCCGTGCCAAGCGTCAGACGCGCGCGGCAGACGCCGTCGATGCACGCCTCGGGACACAGATCGCCGGGGTTACAGCTGTCGCCGTCAGCGAGGGACGTCTGACACACGCCGCTGTCGATGCTGCACACGAGACCCGACGCGCAGTTCTTGTCGCAAGCCTCGCCTTCGCCGGGCAATGCCACGCAGCCGTCGTCGGTGCAGATGCCGGTCCCGTTGGCACAGCCAAGGCCCGGCTGCGGGCACGCCTCGCCGACATCGACGCTCACGGCGAAGAGTTGAGCGCACACGCGCGGCAGGTGTTCTTCGTCGACGATCGTGCACGTTGTGGCCAGCGCGGCGATGCCTTCGAGGCAGGCGGTGATGTTCGCGGTGGTCAGCGTGATGAACTGCGCATCGAGCAGTGCGGCGAGCTCGGCATTCCCCGTCGTACACGACGTGGTGCGGTCGACGACGCAGCTTTCCGCGGTGAACGCACGCCCTTCAAGGGAACACGCGCAACTTTCGTAGCCCGCGCACATCGCCTCGGCGAGCGGCGCGCACAACGTGTTGGTCACCTGGGTGGCGCCGTCGACGACTTCGCCCTCGCCTTCGCCTTCACCTTCGCCCTCACCTTCGCCTTCGCCTTCGCCCTCACCTTCGCCCTCGCCTTCGGCAGGCGCGTCGCACGCCCCCACAGCACCCAGAACCAACATCGACACAGCAGCAATGAAGATACGCATGCGCGCACTGGACCAGACGAAGGCGTCAACCACAAGCAGCGATCTGTGCGGCCCGACGACGCAACGCATTCAGCAGCCGGTGCGAGCCCGCTCGGTGAGATGGGTGCGCTCAAGGCCATCGATGACCAGCTCGAGGCCGAAGCCGAATTCGTCGGCGTAGCGGTAGCCCGGCTGGGTGACGTGTTCGCGCGCGAGTTCGCTCAGGTGCGGCATCGCGTGCAGCTGCATGGCGGCGATCACCGCGTGGGCCTGCGACTCGTCGACGACCTCGCCCTGCCCGCTGTCGAACGGCAACTGCAGCTCGACCAGGACGAAGCCGAAGATGTACGCGTCGAGGGCGCTGTAGGCGTGGGCCGTGAGCGGGATCGAGAATCCTGCCGCGCGCAAACAGCCGAGCACAGCGTCGTGATGGCGCAACGTGGCGAGGCCCGGCGTGGCCCGCGACCCCATCAGCCCAAGCGCCCAGCGGTGTCGATGCAGCATGGCGCGCACCTGCTGTGCACGCAGACGCATCGCTGCTTGCCAGTCGGTCACGAGCACCGGCACGGGCAGCTCGGCGAAGACCACGTCGACCATGCCGTCGAGCAGGTCGGCCTTGTTGGCGACGTGGTGGTACAGCGACATCGCCTCGACACCGAGGGCGGCCGCCACCGTGCGCATGCTCACGGCATCGATGCCTTCAGCATCGGCCAGCACCACGGCGACCTCGAGCGCGCGCGCGCGGCTGAGCGGTTCGCGCGTTCGCTTCTTCTTCACAGGCGACTTCGACTTCTTCTTCGCAGGCACAGTCATGGGCTCGCACAGCGTGATCTGCAGCGCAAGCCTTGACGACTTACATCGTAAGCACATGTTGCTTGCGTCTGGCTTACGCCGTAAGTACGATTCATCCAGGAGCACACCCCGATGTCCGACCAGCCCACTTCGCTTGCCCTCCCGTCGTCGATGCCCGCGATCGTGCAGCGCGCCTGGGGCGGCGTCGAGGTGCTCGTGCCCGGCACGCAGGCGGTGCCACAGCCGCGCGCTGGCGAGGTGCTGGTGCAGGTGCACGCCGCGGGCCTCGATCGCGGCACGTGGCATCTGACCACCGGCACGCCCTATCTGGTGCGTCTGGCGATGGGGCTGCGCGCGCCGAAGCAGGTGGTGCCGGGACTCGATGTGGCCGGTGTGGTGGTCGCGCTGGGCGCTTCTGTGGTGGGCGTGCAGGTGGGCGACGCGGTGTGCGGTATCGGTCGCGGCAGCTTCGCGGGCTATGCCTGTGTCGACGTGAAGAAGCTGGCGAAGAAGCCGCAGCGCGCGTCGTGGGCCGAAGCGGCGATCATGCCGGTGTCGGGGCTCACGGCGTTTCAAGCGGTACGGCTGGCGCAGCTGTCGGCCGGTCAACGCGTGTTGGTGCTTGGTGCATCAGGTGGTGTTGGCGCGTGGTTGGTGCAGTTGGCGAAGCACGCTGGCGCCGAGGTCACCGCTGTGTGCAGTGCCAGCAAAGCGGCGTTCGTTCGCGAGCTGGGCGCAACACACGTGCTCGATCGCGCGCGCGACAGCGTCACCAGTGGTGGCCCGTACGACGTGGTGTTCGACATCGCCGGCAACACGAAGGTGTCGCAGATGCGCGCCGCCCTCACACCCACGGGCGCCATCGTGTTCATCGGTGGCGAAGACGCGGGCAACATCAGCGGCATGGGTCGGCAGCTCATGGGCATGATCACATCGATGTTTCATCGCCCACAGCGCTGCGTACTGCTGATGCCCCACCAAAGCGGCGCCGATCTGACGGCGTTGGCCCAGCTCGTCGACGACGGTGTGGTGCGACCGCCGTTGGACCGCACCTTCGCCCTCGACGAAGTGCAGCTGGCGATGCGCACGCTGCTCGACGGCGGCGTGCGCGGCAAGCTCGCCTTGACGGTGACGTAAGTCGCTTGCGTGTGGCCAATCTGAAAAGAAGAGCGAGTTCAATCGCTTGCATCGATTTTTCACCACGCCAGAAAGCGCGCCGTAGCACACGTTGATGTCTGAGTTGTGGGACCCCGACGCGTTGGGTGCCTTTCGCCGTGGCGAGAGCGCGATGCTCACGCGCGTGTACCGCGACCATGTCGACGAGGTGGCGCGGATGGTGCGCGATGGGTTCTCGTTCACGTCGGGCAACGAAGCGCTGCGCTTCGCCGGCGTGCGCAACACCAGCGACCAACAAGACCTGGTGCAAGAGGCGTTTGTGCGGGCGCTGTCGACGAGCGCACGGACCAACTACGACGGCACCACGCCGTTTGGTGCCTACCTGCGCGGCATCACAAAGAACGTCGTCATCGACCACTTGCGCAAGAGCAAACGCATGGCCGCTGAGCCCATCGACGACGCCCACCTGCCCGCCGCTGCCAACGACAACGACACCGAAGCGCCCCCCAACGACGCAGCACTCAGAGACATCGTGTTGTCGTTTGAGCACCTGTTGCCGGTGTTGGAGCAGCGCTTTGTCGCCGTGCGCTACGCCCAGGGCCTCACCCAGATCGAAACCGCGAAGCGTCTCGGCGTGGGCCGCAGCCATGTGCGCACGTTGGAGCAGCGGGTGCGGCAACGGCTGCTGAAGAAGTTGGGCCAGGCCGGCTACGTCGACGCCAGCCACGGTCGTCCGTTGCAGGCGCTGCTGGCGGCATTGAGTTCGGCGTGGTTGTGGGCCCTGCAGGAGTGGTTGTGAAGCACATCGATGTGGCGCGCTTCGTCGCCGACAGCAGCCGCGTCACCGATCGCGCGCACCTCGCCAGCTGCGCCTCGTGCCGTGAGGCCGTCGATGCCCTGGTGCGCGCCGAGCGACTGCTCGGTGGCAATACCCAGGTGCTGTCGGCCCCCGAGCGCGACGCGATCTTGCAACGCGTGCTGGCTGCCGTCGTCCCCGCCGAGGCCCTGGTGGCGAGTCCTGCAGCGCCGTCGTTCACCGCGCGCATTGTGGCGTGGTGCAAGCGCGGCTGGCCCGTGCTCGTGCCTGCAGCGATGGCCGCGTCGGTGCTGCTGTGGTGGCTGCGGCCGGTCGAGCCCGATGCGTTTGTGGTGCGTGGCACCGATCGTGTCGACGTGCCGGCTTCGGCGTTGTGCGTCGACGGCGAGCGCGTCCACCCCGCCACCAGCACCACACCGTGCGCGAACGCCGACGAAGTGGTGCTGCGGGTACAGCTCGCGCACGCCGCCGTGGTGCATGTGTTTGGTCGCGGGCTCACCGCCACACCAGCACCTGCAGGGCAACGCCTCGAGGCCAACCGCGAAGCCGTCCTCGACGACAGTTGGACACGCCAGGGCACCGACCCGCCGCGCCTGACCGTGGTCGCCTGTGACCGCTGCGATCGCGCCACAGCGTCGCGGTACACGTCAGGAGCGTCGGGGCTCGAGGTGTGGCACATCGATGTGCCATGGGGTGCTCCTTGAGTTCATTGCAGGCCGTGCTGTGCGCCGGTGTCTTGTTGCTGGCCACCGCGGCACCGGCACGCACGCTGCGCCACGTCGTGGTGGTGGGCGTGAACACCAGCATGGATGCCGGCACGCCGGCGCTGTCGTTCGCCGACGACGATGCCGTCCGCTACGCCGAGGTGCTCGCCCCGCAAGCGGCCTCGTTGCAGTTGCTCACGGTGCTCGATCCCGAATTGCAACGTGCGTTTCCCGACCTGGCCGCGCGCGCCGTCGCGCCAACACGCAAGGCACTCTCCGCCGCGCTGTCGACGACGTTTGCGCAGATCGAAGCCGACCGTCGCGCTGGCGATGATGCCGACTTCATCTTCGTGTTTGCCGGCCATGGTGGGGTGTCGCAGCAGGGCGAAGGCTATGTGTCGTTGGCCGATGCGCGGCTGACGCGAACAGAGATGTTCGCCGAAGTGGTGGGGCCATCGCCGGCCCGCTTCAACCACATCGTCGTCGACGCGTGCAGCGCCTACCTGCTGTTGCACCGTGGCAGCGCGAGTGCGGCGGTGCGCGGCTTTCTGCAGTCCGCCGATCTCGAACGTCACGCGAACACCGGCGCGCTGCTGGCCACCAGCCGCGATCAAGCCACCCATGAATGGTCGCGGCTGCGCGGTGGTGTGTTCAGCCATCAGCTGTTGAGCGCGCTGGCGGGTGCCGCCGACGTCGACAACAACAGCGAGCTCACCTACGCCGAAGTGGGCGCCTTCGTCGATGCCGCCAACGCCGGCGTGCGCGATCAACGCGCACGGGTCGATGTGTCGGTCTCGCCACCGCGAGCGCTGTTGACGCGGCCGCTGTGGCAGCTGAGTGACGACGTCGCGAGCCTCGCCACCCATCACGTGAACTTCACGGTGCCGCAGTCCACCACAGGCCGCGTGAGTGTGCTTGATGCGCGCGGCGATGTGCGCGTGGATCTCAACAAGAGCAACGAGCAACGCCTCGATCTGCGTCTTGCGGGGGCAGCGCCATTCATCGTGCGCCTCGACGGTGTGGAGCAGACGCTGGTGCGCGACGAACGCGGCTGGCAGTTGGTGCGCAGCTGTGACGCGCTCGACAGCCGCGGCTCTCTCGACGAAGCCCTGCAGCGCGGGTTGTACGCGGTGCCGTTTGGTCGCGGCTACGTCGCCGGGTACGCCTCGCAGCTGGAGCGGTTGGCAAGCACGAGCAGTACCGCATCAACGTCGACACCCTTCCCGGTGGTCTCGACGGCGATCGTATCGGGAGCGGCCGTCTTTGGTGTGGGAGCCGTCGTGTCGGGTGCGTATGCCGTGCACGAGTTTGCCGCGTTGAACGACGGTGCTGGCAACCTCACGGCCTTTGCCGCGCAAGACATCGCCAACCGCATCAACATCGCAACGGCCGTCAGCATTGGTCTGCTGGCGGCGTCGGGCGTGGCCACCGCTGCGGCGGTGTGGTCGTGGCCAAACGGAGAAGCTCCATGAATCGCGTCGCTGTTGTGTGTGCGCTGCTGGTGGCCAGCAGTTGTGTCGTCGTCGACGGCAACTACCTGTGCGACGACGGGCGATGCCCTGACCAGCAGACCTGCAACAGCGCCAACCGCTGCGTGCTTGCTGAAGGCGAAGGAGAAGGAGAAGGAGAAGGAGAAGCTGCTGAGGGCGAAGGAGAAGGAGAGGGAGAAGGAGAAGGAGAACTGCCCATGCAATGGACGGGGACGTGGTCTGTCACCCTCGCCACCAATGTGTCGTGCACGCTGCCAGGTGGCGAGGTGCAGACAGGCGACACAACGGCCACTCGCGTGGTGACGATCACGGGAAGCAACGCGGCCTTGAGCGCCGACATCGACATCGTCTACGACCTTGATGGCACCGGTTCGGCGCGTCGCCTGCTGTTGTCGGGGTGCTTCCCGTTGCTCACGCCCAACGACGAGGAAGCAAGCTTCCCCACGTGCGATGTCACGATCACGGCTGATGCTGTCGATCAAGACACGGCGCGCGGGACCGTTGCTGGCACCTTCAGCGCGAGCGCGAGCACCATCCCTTGCACGATCAACTCCGGCGAGGCGACGCTTTTGCGCTGAGCGCCGACACGCGCGCGGGTTCACTTCGAGGCTCAATTGGCTCGGCGGGGAAGTTTCCCCGCCCGCCCCTCAAGAGACTCGCCTCGGCGACAAACCCCAAAGCGGGTTTCTCTTCGAGGCTCGTTCACGCACGACGAAGATCTCGGCGCAGATTCGTGGTGTTCCATCGATTCTTCGCCACGCGACCAGCTCACGCGTAGCTGCACCATCGGCCACCGGCGTGGCCACACATGGAGTTGGCAATGCATGAACTGAAGGTGTCGTGGATGTCGTGGCTGTCGCTGGCCTCGTTGGTGGTCGCGACCAGCGCGTGCGTCGTCGTCGACGGTGGCGGCAACACCGCAGAGGGCGAGGAAGAAGCAGCAGAAGGCGAAGACGAAGCGGCAGAGGGCGAAGGCGAAGGCGAAGCAGCTGAGGGCGAAGGCGAAGGCGAGGCCGCAGAGGGCGAAGGCGAAGGCGAAGCACCCGAGTTCGACTGGGCCGGTACGTGGACCATCGCGGCCAACTACAACGTCACCTGCGACGCCGCGGGCAGCCTGCGCACGTCGGACAACAGCGGCACGTGGGCCATGAGCATCACGGGCGACAACAGCGCCCTCGAGGGGCAAACGAGTGGCTTCTACTACGTCCAGGGCTCGGGCAGCGCGACGCGACTGCTGTTGTCGGGCGCGTTTCCGCTCAAGGGCACCGACAATCAAGACGCCGTCACGATGGGTGCTGCCATCTCGTTCACCGTCACCGCGAGCGACGAGAACAACGCCGCAGGCACCCTGAGCGGCACCTATCGGTCAGGCTTCGGACTCGACTGCACCATCAACACCGCCACAGTCACGTTCGCGCGCTGACGGTTCGCGTGGCTTCAATTCCGGTCCAGAGCTGAACCGAGATTCCCCTGAAGATTCGTGGAACTGCGCCCCGAATTCACCACGAGCAGCCAGGCCCGCGTAGCACCAGTGCGCCCCAATGTGTGGGCGGTGGAGTGCCTGATGTTGCGCGTGATGATGGTGTCGTGTGTCGCTCTGTTGACCCTGGCGAACGTGGGTTGCGTGGTGTTGGCGCCAGGAGATGGCGGCGGTGAAGGCGAGGGAGAAGGCGAAGGTGGTGAGGGCGAAGGCGAGCCAAACCCCGAGCTGTGCAGCGCGAGCAACCCCTGCCCTTCGGGCCAATTCTGCTGGAATGGTTTCTGCGCCCTCGGGTGCACCAGCGACGACAACTGCGACGCCGACACCTACTGCAACGTCAACCACTGCGCGCCCACCGAAGTGCCCACGTGCAGCGATGACGCCGAGTGCGACGACGGCTTCGCCTGCGTGTTCGACTACTGCGCCGTGATTCCCGTCGAGCCCGAAGGCTGTCAGTGGAACGACAACCTGCAAGACGGCTGCGCGGGCAACGAAGTGTGCCTCGGCGACGATCCCGAAAACGACGTCGACGGCGAATGCACGCAGCTGCCTCCCTGCCCCGAAGATGGCGACTGCCCCGTCGGTGAAGCAGGTGCCGTCTGCAACGAGGGCTACATCCCAACGAAAGACCGCATCTGCCTGGTGGGACTGTGCGCAACACAAGCGGATTGCCCATCGAGCTTGCGCTGTGTCGTGATCGCTGGCGACGTCGGCAGCTGCAACCCGCCGGGCGTGCAGGGCTCGCCGTGCACCGTCGACGCCGACTGCAGCAACGGCCTCACCTGCGACGAATTCGCGCCTGGCTTTCCCAGCCTGTGCGGTGGCGGCGGCATCGGTGAAGGCGAAGGAGAAGGCGAAGGCGAAGGTGGCGGCGAAGCAGGCTCGTTCTGCGACGTCGACGCCGACTGCGCTGCAGGCCTGACCTGTGCCGACGCAGGCGGTGGCTTCGGCATTTGCGAATGAGCGTCGTCGCAGGCGCCTGCTGTCAGGCGCCTGCTGTTCGAACGCGACGTCGTCCACGCTCGCAGCGGCGCCTGGAGCTCTCGCGCGCCCACCCGCTCGTGCATGGAGTGTTCATGTTGAAAGCATCGTTGACGTCGTGTGTGTTGGTCGTGTCGCTCGCCGTGGTGTCTGGGCCCGCCTGCGTTGACCCGCAAGGTGAAGGCGAAGGTGAAGGCGAAGGTGAAGGTGAAGGCGAGGGTGAAGGAGAAGGTGAAGGTGAAGGTGAAGGTGAAGGAGAAGAGTTGCCTGCGGGTGCCGTGTGCACCCCCGACGACGTGCCTTGTGCCCTACCGACGACGTGCCTTGGCACCGCCGGCAGCGAAACGTGCACGACGGCGGTCGACATCGCTGTGGGTGGTCGCTGCACGCCAGACGACACGCGCGACCACTGCGTCGACAGCGCCTGCATGGTCGATGGTGATGCCGCGTTCTGCACGACGCCGTTCGCCGAATTTTGCGCTGCTCCCGTTCGCGTGCTGCGGGGCACGACGGCGGAACATCTCCCCGCGGCGACCGACGTGTTCACGCCGAGGTGTGGTGGCTTCAGCACCGTCGACCGCGTGTACGACTACGTCGTGACCAATGCGAACGCGCGCGTGATCATCACGCCCGATGCCGCGACGACCATCTCGGTGTTTGCGAGCACCTGCATCGACAACGAGATCGAGACCTGTGCCGCAGGCGTCAGCGGTGGCTCGGGCGTCACCGTGCGCACCGCGGGCGACGTGGTGACGTTCGTGGCCTCCACGCAGACCAACGTGGTGTTCACGCTGCGAGAAGAGGCACTCTGAGTGTCGAGACTGCGGCCTGGTTGGCGGCGGCACCTCGGCGACCCCGGGGTTCTGTTCGAGGCTCGGTGCAGCCTTCATTCAAGACAGGAACCACATTCCGACGGCTCGCCACCTGAGCTTTCACGAGAGAAGACAAACTTGTTCTTCCCCGCTTTTTTAGCCTCAAACATGGCCATATTGGCGACCTTCAGCAACTGAGCAGCTGACTGTCCTTCTCCCCTGAAGACCGAGATACCAATCGACGCCCCCACGTGAACAACATTACAATATCCGTCGATTGGCTCATTGACGGCAGCGAGCAGACGTGATGCAATCACGGCAGTGTTCTCGCAAGAATCTGGCCGATCCAGAAGCACAACAAATTCATCACCTCCAAGCCTTGCGACAGTGTCTGAGTTGCGCACTTGAGCCGCAAGCCGACCCGCAACGACTTTCAGCACATGGTCACCCATCTGATGACCGTGCAAATCGTTCACCGCCTTGAAGCCATCTAAATCAATGAAAAGCAATACGATGCTTCGCGGATCGCATTCCGCCGTCGTGATAAGCTCTCCGATCCTCTCCATCAGAAGGAGTCGGTTCGGCAAGCCTGTCAAGCTGTCATGAAAAGCCATATGCTCAACGATCTTCTCCTTATCTCGCTGTGCGTGCGGATAACAGCGCCCGCGAGGTTCACCCCGAGCAGGCCATCGAGCACGACGGGGGGCAGCGGAATGACGAGGATGCCGACCACCGAGAGCAACACCACCGCGAGAATGGTGGCAGCCTGGGCATCGGCGTTCGCATCGGCGTTGGCATCGGCCATCGAGCATCCCTCGGGTACGACCACGACGTGGCCTGCCCAGACGAAGCACGCTTTGGGCCAGAGATGTGCGTCAAGGCTTTGGCGGTTCTTGCGCCCGGCGTGACCCGCGTGCACGCGACCGAGGCGACGCGCGCACGTCGCGTCAGCAGACTGGCGATTCCCGTCGTCAGCGTCACGGCGCTGGCGGCATCCTCCCGAGAGCGTGGCGCGCTGTTCGCCCAAGCTTCGTCTATCGCGCGACAGCGTTCCGCATGGTAACAGTGCCGATGACGCTCGCCTTAGAGGCCCGCAGACGAACAGCGACGCGGTTATTCGCCGGCAATGTCGCGCTGCTCACCACGCACCAAGCCGACGCAGCGTACTGGCATGAGTGGGACGTCTTTGGCGTCCCCGGCGGCTTGCCACTCTTCTTGGTCTTCAACGTCGTCGCTGTCGGACTCGTCGCTGTCGGGCTTGTCCAGGTCGCCGAGGGCGCCCCGTCGGCACGGCGGGCTGCGGTTTTGTCTGCGGCGCTTGGACTCTTTACCGTCGCGTTGCACACGGTCTTTCTCTGGCGCGATCGCATCGCTTTTTGGACACCGTTGTCGCTGGCGATCCTCGTGGGCATCTTGATCACGTCGATCGCACAGGTGCTGTTTCTGCCCACGCCCGCCGAGGCACGGCGACCGATCAGCGCGGCCTGAGTTGACGAATAACGACCTCACGCACCGACCACGCCCAAAAGCGTTGCAAGGCAACATGACCGATCGACGGCACATTCTGTTTGCGGCCCATCCGACGGTGGGGCACACGAGCGCGCTGCGTGCGATTGGCGCCGAGCTGCGAAGACGTGGCCATTCGACCAGCTTCGCCATCGTGCACACGCGGGTTCCATGGGCGTCGGCGTGGCCCGAACCAATTCGGGTGGCCGCCCGCCTTCCAAGCGACATCGCCGCCGAGGGGGCCGAGGTCCTGGCGCTGAGCGCGTCGCCGGCATCCTTGTGGCACGCGGCGCGATTGCCGCGAGCAACGGGCCAAGCCGAACTCGAGATCGCACTCGCGCTGTTTACAAGCGGGATGGTGACCCAGGCTCGACAAATCGCCGGTTACGTTCGTAACAGCAACGCCGCTGTCGTCGTCGGCGACTATTTGATGCCCACGGCGTTGCTTGGGGCACGCCTTGCTCAACGGCCGTTTGTGGCCGTCTACCACTCAGCGCTGCCGTTTCCCACCGATGGAGCGCCGCCGTTTGGGACCCTTCTTCCCGAGGATGCGCGGGGAAGCGAGGCTTGGCGCGTCGCCGAAGCGCGCCTGACTGGCATGAGCATCGCCTTCGACTCCCGCATCGCCCGGGCTGCACACAGGCTTGGGATCAAGCCACCCGGCGACGGTGTGTTGCTGCGACCGATCTCACCCGACCTCAATGTGCTTGCGACCGCTCCGGAGCTCGAGCCTGGTCTGCTTCCGCTTGAGGGCAACGTGTTGATGGTCGGTCCTTGTCTGCCCATGGGTGCAGCGCTCGACGACGCGGGCCAGGCCGTGATCGATGCGCTCCCGCGCGGACGGCGCGTCGTCTATGTCTCCCTCGGAACCGTGTTCAACGGACAACCCAGTCTTTTTCGTGTCCTGATCGCCGGCGCATCCGCTGCTGGTGCCCACGTCGTCGTCAGTGCCGGTGCCAGCTTCGACGCCTTGGCGGATCTGCGTTCGCCGTCGGTGGACATCCATCGGCGGGTGCCGCAGGTGCCGCTGCTTCAGCGCGTCGACGCCGTCGTCACGCACGGTGGCAACAACACCGTGCAGGAGTGTCTGGCCGCGGGTCGACCGATGGTGGTGATTCCTTTTGGTGGCGACCAGGTCGCAAACGCGCATCGGGTCGAGCGGCTTGGCGTCGGCGTGCGGATGAGCGCCGCCGACCTCTCAGTCGACGCCGTGCGGGCTGCGGTCGACCGGCTGGGCGACGCTCGAGTCGTTGACCGTGCAAACGGTCTTGCACGGGCCCTCACCAACTACGGTGGCGTCCATGCTGCGGCCGATGCGGTGCTTCGTTGCGGCTTCGAATGATCCGGCTGCAGATCCTTTGGGGCGACGGCCGAACCGCGGCCGACAGCCATGATCGGTCGCTTCCGCCGGTGGCCGCACGCTTTCCGCCGACAGCATTCAGCTCGGCATCGAGCGGCATTCGGCTGTCGCTGCCGCGAGTGTCGTCATCAACGCACGTGTGCGGCTTCTGACGTGGTTCCGCTCGACGCCATCGTCACCAGTCACGCTTTCGCGTCGTTCTTCATCAGCGGCGCGAGCGCGAAGCGGTCTCATCGACGACGAGCTCTTCAGTCTCCCCGAGCATCTGTGGGAAGAAATGCTCGAGCGGCGCGTGACTTCGAACCTCTTTACACGTCGAGACCAACGACACCGACGACGATAAAGGACCTCCTCGTGCTATCCTTCGACGCGCAGACGCGCTGCGACCGGCGACGAAGAAGGCGGCGAAGAAGCGGCGGCCTCGTCTCACAAGCGCCGCTTTCAGGGCGAGCCGGCCAACCTCAAGCGCACAGCGCAGGTCGCCGCCGGCATCGCCCTTGGTGGGTGACGCGGGACATGCAGGCCAGCTGGACGCGCTGGTGTCACCGCCGCACGCTCACCAGCAGCGTGCTCGTCTGCCAACCGAAGGTTCACCATGCGCCGCCTTGGCCTCTGCGCTCTGTTGCTCCACGTCGCCAGCTGCCATCCCGCTGCGATGACGACGGCACACTGATCTTGTTCAGCTACACCTACGAGTTCGGTGCCGACGACGCCGGTGTGTCGCCGACCGTGACGCCGGAGGTGCCGGTGGTGCCGGAGGTGCCGGAGGTGCCGTCGCCGTCGCCATCGTCGTCGTCGTCGTCGTCGCAGACGGCCCCGGGTCCGTTTGACCAGGCGGGGGTGAAGGCCGCGACAGCACAGCTCAAGGACCAGATGTCCGCTTGCTACCATCGCGCCCTCGTGCGCGCACCGACGCTGGCGGGTCGCTTTGAGTTCGAGTTCGACATCGACGCAGCCACACCCGGCAGCACCCACGGCCGGGTCGTTGATGTTCGCCGGAAAGACACGTCGACGCTGGCGTCTCCCGAGGTCGAAGACTGCGTGCGCGCGGCGCTGCTGGCGTCGTCGGTGTTTCCGTCACCGCCGGGTCGCACGACCGTGTTGCAAGCCCTGGTCTTTGCTCCAACCGGGCCGTGATGCATCGCGGACGCGGTTTCTGACGTCGGCACAGGATCTGCTCAAGACCGCTCAGCAGCCGGCGATATCAACAGGTTGGAGGTGCCCAGGTGTGTGTGACCTGCTTCGGTTTTTAGGACCACGGATTACGTGAGGGCCGGCTGCCGGACTTGGGTTTCACTGAGCGGCTCGCGGCCGTCAAACCGCTTTGGGGTTGATGGCCGCG
>JBIKRQ010000454.1:0-4952 GCA_044349155.1 Myxococcota bacterium | reverse complement strand
GTCGACGACGGTGTGCCCGCCAGCGAGGGTGATGCCGAGCATGTGCTCAGCGTCGACGCGGTTCTTTGGGCAACCGAGCGAAACGAAGTGGACCTTGGCCATGGCGCCGTCGTAGCCGACGACCCCAGCAAGGCAATCTGGTTTCGCACGGCCGACACGTGTCCGGCGCGTGAAACCTGGGGCCTTCTGGCGTGGAACATGTCTGCAGTTCTTTGAAGTTGCAGTTCTTTTTCGCACGGCAAGAAACGCGAAGGTGGTCAGGCAGGCTGGTAGCGTCGGGGCATGAACGCGTTCGTGATGTCGATCCTGTTGGCTGTTGCGGTGCCTGGCGCCGTCAACACCGTGCAGGACGCCGACGATGACCGCGCCGCCCTCGCCAGCGCCGACGACGCCACCGATGCCGAGCGCACCGCCCTCGCCGCGTTTGCCGATCGCATCCGGGCACCCGGTGCGCCGGTCGCCGATCCGCAGGCGTTGTCGTCGTTCTTCGCCGCGTTGAACGAAGCCCAGCACGAGCGCGTGAACGTCGCGTTCTTCGGCAACTCGCTCATCGCCGCAGACCGCATCGTGAACGTTGTGCGCAGCCGCCTCGTCGACGTCGCGGGCGCTGGTGGCCGCGGCTTCGTGCTCGCCGATCGCATGGCCGCCTACGGTCCGCGCGACCGCACAGCTCGATCTGCATCGGGCTGGACCGCCTGCACCCTCGGCGATCCGCAGCCGCTGCCGGCGTCGCGTGGCGTGCGCTGGGGCGTGCCTGGCGTCGTGCACGTGAGCAACGCGCGCGGTGCCCGCAGTGCGTTTTCGCTCACGCCCCTCGATGAGGTCGCCACCATCTTTGGCGCCGTCGACGACGCACGCGGCGGTCTGCGCGCGCGCTTCGACAACGGCCCGTGGCAATGCATCGTCGCCGACGACGTCACGGCCTCGGCGGATGTGGTGCATCGCTTGCTGGTACCGCCCAACAGCCGCGTGCTCGAACTCGAGGCGACCGGTGCGCGCGCGGTGGTGCATGGCGTGGCCCTCGAGCGCGACCAGGGCGGCGTTGTCGTCGACACCTTCGGCGTTCCTGCCGTCGACGCCACGTTGTGGTTGGGGACCAACGAACGAACGTTGAGCGCCCATCTCGCCGCCCGCGCGCCCGATCTCGCGGTGCTCATGCTCGGCGGCAACGAGACGAAGCGACTCGCGTGGCACCGCCGCAGCATTGAGACCATCGAGGCCGATCTACGCGGGCTGATTCAGCGCGTGCGCGACGTCGACCACACCGCCTGCCTGGTGATTGGCCCCATCGACGCCGTCACCGGCAAAGACACCGCCGATCCGTGGCGTCAGCGGCCGCAGCTGCAAACGGTGAACGACCTGCACCGCCGCGTCGCCCACGACGAGGGCTGCGCCTTCTTCGACCTCTTTGAGGCCATGGGTGGCAAGGGCTCGCTCAAGCGAATGCATGCGGCGAACGCGTTGCACGACGACCTGGTGCACCCCCGCGGCCGTGGGCTCGACGTGCTCGGGCACCTGCTGGCCGAGGCGCTGTTGACGTCGTGGAAGGCCGAACGCGTGGCGGCATCACCATGATCGCAGCACTGCTGGTGGCTGCTGTTGTTGTTGCAGCAGCACCCGCGTTTCCGCCCGCAACGGTGACAGCCCTCGAACAAGCGATCACCGACGTCGTCGACGACACGCCGATGGTGACCGACGCCGGCTTCGCGCTCGCGGTGTTGCACCACGGCCAGCACTACCGGTTCTCGCGCGGGGTCGTGAACGGCAAGACGCGTCAGCCCGCGACGTCGTCGACGTCATTTCGGCTCGCGTCGATCACCAAAACGTTCACTGCCCTCGCGGTGATGCAGTTGGTGGCGGACGGAGAGCTGTCGCTCGATCAACCCGTGCGTGCGCTCGTGCCGCAGCTGCCGGCGTCGTCGTCGTCGATCACGGTCCGCCATCTGCTGGAGCACAGCTCGGGCATTCGGCACTACCCGCTCAAGGGCAAAGAGCGCGCGTGGAACAAGCACCTGTCGACGTCGCAGACGTTGTCGCTGTTTGTGGACCGCCCACTGGCAGCACCGCCCGGTGAATCGTTTCTCTACACGAGCTACGGCTACGACGTGCTGGGCGCGCTGCTCGAAGCGCACGAGCACACCAGCTACGCCGACGTCATCGACGATCGCATTTGTGGCCCCCTCGGCCTCGCACACACCTTTGTCGAAGACAGCCGACATCGTCGCCGTGATTGGCCTGTTGGGCTGCGCGTGACCAACGACGGCCGCGTGGTGCGTGGCGACGTCATCGACCTCTCCAGTCGCTTCGCCGGCGGCGGCATGCGCGGTACGGTCGACGACCTGGTCGTGTATGCCGAGGCATTGTTGCATCGCGACCTCGTCGACGACATCACGTGGCAGCAGATGACCACGCCGTCGTTCACCACCGACGGCCTGCAAAACGACTACGGCCTCGGCTTCGCGGTGTACCCGCAGCGCGGCCACCTCGTCGTCGCCCACGCCGGCGGTCAGCCCGAAACCACGTCGCTGTTGTTCCTGCTGCCCACAGAAGATCTCGCCGTGGTCATGCTCACCAACCTCGAGGGGCAGGGGGCGCTGCAGACCGACGTGGCCGCCGCCGTCGTCGAGGTGCTGCTCGAAAACGCGCAACCGCGGCGCGCCATCTACGCCGACGATCCCGTCGACGCCGTGATCGCCGAAGCCCTCAACCGCACCTTCAGCCACGGCCTCGCTTTTGCCGACAAGGCCTTCACCGTCGTCGACACGGCGGCAACGAACACGGCCTTCTCACGCTTTGCAGCCCTCACCGATCCCGCAGCGATCACGGCGAATCCCGACGCCGCCCGCGAGGCGTTGCGGCAGGCGCACCACCCGAAGAACGGCCGCGTCACCGTCGTCGTCGGTGCCACGATCGCGCGCCGACTCGACGGCCAAAGCGATCGACCAGCGCGCGGGCCGCTGGCCTTCTTCGTCGACGACGTCGCGCGGTGCAGGCGTGTGCGTTGTCCTGCCGAGCAGACGTTGCCCCTCCCGCTGGTGGAGCGCTTGATGCGTCTGCACGCGGCGATGTCGACGACGACAGCGCAGACCGCGGCCCGCTTCACGCGCAGCGACCTGCTTGATGTGCAGCGCGTTCGTCCGGTGCTGCTGGCGCTGCTGGGGCAGCCGGTGCGACCCGACCTGCACGATGATCTCGTCGTCGTCAGCGATCGCCTGCAGCGTCGCGGGCGCAACGAAGACGCCGACACGCTGCGCACGCTCGACCAGCAGCTGTACCCGACGTTGTCGTCGAGCGACTGAGCCTCGAAGAGGAACCGGCTTTGCGGTCTTGGCGCCGAGGCGCGTCTCTTGAGGGGTATGGGCGGGGAAACTTCCCGCCAGTGAGCCGAGCCTACGCGCGACCCTGCTGGCTCATGTAGTAGGCGACCTTGCGCACGCGCATGATGTGCCCAAGGGGCCGGTGCTCGACGAGGGCATTCCACGGATCGAAGCGCAGCGCCTCGCCCGCCACCTGCTCAGCGTCGACGAGTTCCTGGCGCAGCACGGTCAAGCGCGCGACATCGACCCACGGTGCTTGTGCCTCGTCCCAGTTCACGCTGGCGTCTTCGATCGGCGTGGCCGTCTCTGACACGAAGCCCTGCAACTGCACGGTGAAGGTGTGTTCGCCAGCAGCGATGCGGCGCTTCACATCGGCGTCGGTCGTCGACGGTGGTGCAGGTGAGGTCGGCACGATCCGCAAGCGCACGGCATAGGGGCCGCACGCAAAGGGCACGGTGGTCGAGAAGCGCTCGTCGAGGAAGCCCGAAAACGGCTTGCTGAGTGTGGCCACCAGGCGCTTCAAATTCGACAGCGCACCGAAAAAGCCGAAGGTCTTGATCAGGTGCCCGATGAGTTCCGCCGGGCCGCGCGCCGCAGCG
Organism: Myxococcota bacterium; assembly: GCA_044349155.1. GTDB lineage: Bacteria > Myxococcota > UBA727 > UBA727 > VGSZ01 > VGSZ01. The sequence goes on along the minus strand of JBIKRQ010000454.1, from coordinate 1,036 downwards.
CAGGCGATTTCCACAAACTGGCGGCCATCTTTGATGCCAAAGGCATCCTGGTTGATGCACAAAAAGTCCTGGCTCGTCGTCGTCGAGCCGAGGGCCCCTGGGCCGTTCACGCCGTGCAGCTTGATGGCCACGCCGCGAATGTCGGGCGCGCTGTCGGGCTGCACCAACGCACTCGCGTTCGACAGCCGGAGCGTCGCCTCGTACGTCGTCGTCGTCGCAAACACACCGTGGCGCGTCCACGCCGGCGCAGAAGGCAGCACCTCAAACCGCGCCTTCAACAGCCCACGTCCCTTGCGGTGCAGCCCTCGACCCTTCGCCGCGAACTTCTTCGTCGTCCCGCGCTGCATCTCAGCAACGGCCTCGCCGAGCTTCGCGAGCAGGGCCTCTTCGTCAGGCGTGGGCGATTCTTGCCAGGTCGTGGTCGGTTCGGTCATCGGAGAGCCTCGTGAACGCAGAAACAGCGCGTTTTGACCGGCGCGACACTACACGTATGCTGCACGTCTGATGCGTTCCGCTTGGTTCGTCCTGCTGTTGTGTTCGCTGTTGGCGGGGGCCCTTGGTCTTCACGTCGCGACGCACGCCGGCGACGTCAGCGTGCTGGTCGCTGACGTCGATATCGAAGTCGAAGTCGAGGATCTCGAAGAAGACCTTGAAGACGACCTCGCAAACGACGCGGAACACTGGCTGCCGCACAGGCCGCCTGCCGCGACGTGGCCGATGCAGCGGGTGGTTGCCTCGTTCGCCCTGACGACGTCAGCGGCCGACGGCTGGCGGAGCAGGCCCACACGTCCACCCACCGCCTGACGCGCACCCGCCAGGTGCGCCACCTGGCGGGTGACGCGTTTTCTTCGACGCTGCCCACCCGTTGCGCCGTGCGCACGTATTCCGAATTTCCCCGTAAATTCGGGCGTTTGACGCTCTTGAACTGCAAGCTTTGGCCTGGGCCTCCCAGCGCCCGTCAGGAACCCATGACCACAGAAGCATCGCCGGCCCCACCGCCGGACACCTCTCCGCTGCGAGCCTTCGCCATCCAGTG
>JBIKRQ010000097.1:0-18445 GCA_044349155.1 Myxococcota bacterium | reverse complement strand
GCATGAGCGATATCGACGAAGCCGCAGAGGCCATCATCGCTGCGACGCCCGCTCCCGCTGACGCGCCGGGGCTTGTCGTCGTCGTCGAGCGCGGCGGCATCGTCCGTGTCATCGACCCCAAAACGGCGCGACAGATCGGCAGCGTCGGACATGTCACGACGAATCCTGGGGACGCCCAGCGCTTCGACCCCAAAGTGGCCGTCGAACGCGTTGGCGTCGACCGTTTCCTCGTCGCCACCAGCAGCGAAGTGGCCCTGTTCACGGTGAACGGGGCGGTGTTTGATGGAAGCGCGGTGACGCGATTCACCGTGCCAGACACACTGAGGTCAAAGAGCAACGTCGCGGATCTCGTCGTGGTCGGCGAGGACTTCTGGCTGCTCGACAATGCGATTGGGCCGCGCCTGCTCACCGGCTCGATGTCGTCGCAGGCGACGACGCTCGACCTGGTCAGGAGGTTGCGGGCGGGGCGCGCGGCGGCATTGAAGCCTTTCGGCACCGGGTTCGTCGCAGCGGGGGAAGACTACGACACAGGTTTCGTTTTTCTCGATGTGCTCGCTGCCGATGGCTCATCGCAGTTCGAGGTTCCTGTTCGAACCAGCTTTGTTTACGACATGATCGTCGAGAATGCCACCGGCCGAACCCGAATGTGGCTGTTTGACCACACTCACACCCTGCGCGTCCTCGACCTGTCTGGCTGCGTGCCGTAGCGAACGCATGGGCGGCGTGTGCTACGCAGGTGCCATGTCTGTCGTGCGCGATCGTCTCGAACTCATCGACGAAGCCGAAGCCAACCGCCGCTACGGCCTTGCCACGCTGCTCGAATCTGGCGGCAACTACGGCCTGCACGTCGTCATCATCCGCGGCGATATCGTAGAGGATGACCTGTTCGGCGACGACAGCTTCTTCTACGGCCTGGGCTTCGACGACGTCGGCACCGTGGTCATCGACGGTGACGTGCGCGCGCGTGAAGTCAACATCAGCGATCGCCTGATGTGCCTGGTGGTGCGCGGCTCTTTGGTCGCCGAGCGGCTGCTCGTGCACGAGACCGAACTCTACGTGGTGGGCGATCTGCAGGTGGGCTGGCTGCGCGACGTCGACGACCTCATCACCGTGAAGGGCAGCTCGGCGATCGCGGTCCAGGTCGGCTACAGCGACAAGGTCATCGCCAGAAACGGCATCCCTGTCGACGACGAACCGTGAGACTCGGTTCACGTTGTCGTTGACGAGGTGGCCCGCCGTGATCGACCCTGCGCGCAGGGGGATCACCGTGCATCGTGTGCATTTTCGTCTGTTCGCTGTGTCGTTGCTGCTGGTCGTGCTGGCGTCGTGCGCTGCCGAGCAAAAAGCGGTCACCTGGGATGCGGAGCCAACGGCCGAAGCCGACGTCCCCGTGCCGCCGTTTGTGACCGAACCGCTCACCGCGGGTGCTGTGTCGTCGACGTTTTTGGACCGCCTGCGTCCGGCGTTGGTGTTGATCGGCACCGCGCGCAGCTGGGGCACCGGCTTTGTCGTCGCGGCCCGAAACGGCGAACGCATCGTCGTCACCAACCACCACGTTGTCGCCGGCGCGCTCGGCAAAAAGGGCCGCGACGGCATCATCCGCGGCTACTTCAACACGCACACCGGTGACCCCGACGGCGTCAACGCTGTGGTGCTCGCTGCCGATGAACAAAGAGACATCGCGATCCTGAAGTTGCGCAGCAACGACCCCAACGTGGCCGCCCTGCGCTTGTCGTCCACGACGGCGGCGTCTGGGCGCGTGGTCGTGGCGGGCTTTCCGTGGGGCAACCTGTCGGTCACCGGCGAGAACACTGCCCCCTCGTTCAACTACGGCCAAACCGATGGCGAGGTGAAGCGACGCTACGGCGCGCCGTTTGTGAAGGTCGTCGCGGGCATTTTTCCCGGCAACAGCGGCGGCCCGGTGTTGTCGAACACCGGCGACGTCATCGGCGTGGCCACGTTGCAGGCGTACTCGGCCGCATCGATCGCGGGCGCGGCGTTGTTCAACTACGCGGTGCCCATCGCCGACGTGATCGCCTTTGCGAAGAAAAAGAAGATCGATCTGCGCAGCGACCGCACCATCGCGGGCGGCTTCGAAGAAGAAGCCGTCGTGCCACCGCTGCAACCGCAATCGCTCGATGTGTTTGGCGTGCTCGAAAGTGGTGCAGCGTCGTCGTTGTGCGTCGTCGTCGCGCGCAACCCTGGCGGTGTGTACGTGTGCAACACCACCACAACACCGACCGAAGCCCAGGGGCAACTGCGCTTTGCCAATGGCGTCGTCGTGCCGCGCGTGATGCGCCTCGAAAAGTTTCAAGAGTTCACGCTGTACCGCAGCGACGTCGTTCCCCCAGCAGCGGCGATCCTCGCAGAAGGTGCGGCCCTCACCGAGCTCAGCACCATTCGTCGTGTGCGCCTGGTGGGCAAAGAGGTGCAGGCCGCGACGGTGCGGTTGTCGAGCGTGCGACACAACAGCGAAGGCGGCGTCACGCAGGTGCTCGCCGATCCGGGCTACGGCGACAGCAGTGCGGCAGGCGGCTTCTACGTCACCAACGATGGGCACGTGATTGGGCCCGAGTGGGCCGCCCTCGTTGGCAGCAACCTGCGCGCCGCCATGCCGGTGTTGTCGGCGTGGAGCTCGATCAACGGGGCGGCCGCAAACGCCGACACGCGCCACGTCGTCGGCGATGCGCACTTCTCGGCGGTGTTTCCGCAGTTCGCGGCACACGAAGTCGCCCACTACGGCACAAGCCCCGTGCGCGGTGAGCGCTACTTGTGGACGACGAAGAAGGCGCGCTGTGTGCTCGAAGCCTTTCCCATCGCGCCCGAACCGATGGAGGCGTTGCTTGGTCGACCAGGCACCAACGTGTTGCAGTCGAAGGCCACGCACGACGAGACCTCGATCGTGCGCGTCGACATCCTCGAGCGCAGCACCGTGTGGCGACACGGCAACGGCACGTCGTACCTGCGTGTGCTTGGCACTGGCGACGACGCCGAGGCGTGCGCCACCGATGTCCATCTCGCGACCACCACCGCGGCGGCCGAGGTCACGTCGAGCTGGGAGCGCAGCCTGCGTCGGTACACCGACACGTTGCCGAAGCGCGCGCGACCCGAGCGCACCGTCGACGACTTTCGCTATCCCGACACGCCGGTGTGTGGCGGGTGGAGCTGGCCCACGGTCAAGAGCGCTGACCGCACGTTTCGAATTGCGATGCCGTGCACGCCGACGAAGGAGCAGTCGTTGGCGGGCGGGGTGTTGACGAGCACGCTGGTGGCGCGGCCGTCGTCGAGGCATGCGTTTGAGGCGATGACGTTGGCGGTTCCGGGCGGCGATGGCGATGGCGCCACGAGCTCGTGGGATGCGGCCATCGATGCGATCATCCAGACCCGTGTGCTCGACGCCGTGCTCGAGCGTCTCGACGCCACGGCTGGTGGCTCACGTGGGCGCGATGTCACGATCGTCGAGGGCGACGACGTGCACGGTGTGTTTCGCGGCACCGAGCAACTCGGACGCACGAGGGATGGCCGCGTCGTCGACGCGTTGGCGGTGCGCGATCGCAACGTGGTGTACGTCGCCGTCGCGGTGGTGCCCGCAGGCGAAGGGGCCACCGCCGATCGCTTCTTGTCGTCGTTTCGCGTGTTGGTCGAAACCGACGGCGGTGCTGCCCCCTGACAACCCCCCGCGCTTTTTGTGGTCTGTGCGCTGCTCCCCGTGCACTTTGAGCGTCGGCGCCGGAAGGTTGCTCCGTCGTCGAACGGGCTGGCGCCTCCTGGTTCAAAGTGCATCGGCCAGGTGCCCCTCCGGCCTGGCGTGGGCGTCCCTGCTGTTGCCTGCGCTGCGCCTCTTGTGCTGCGCTTTGCGTGCGTTGTTGTCGTCGTCGACAAAAAGAAAAAGCGGAGCCTTGCGGCTCCGCTTTTCTGGCTCCTGACACAGGGTCAGGAAGCGCTCACTTCTTCTTGCCAGCGGGGGCCGGGGTGGCCTCTTCGGCAGGCTTCTCACCGCGCGGCATGCGCAGCGAGAGGACGGGCTGCTCGGCGTCGTCGAGGAGCTTCACGCCTTCGGGCATCGAGACTGCGCCGGCGCGAACCACGCCAATGCCGCACTCGGTGGTGTCGAAGCTGATCTTCTCGGGGATCTGGCCGGGCTTGACCATCACGTTGAGCGTGCGGAGCACGATCTGCATGCGGGCGCCGTTGACGACGGCCTTCGACTTGCCGGTGGTCTCGAGGGGGACCTTGGCGTGGATCGGGGTCTCGGGGTTGACTTCGAGGAAGTCGACGTGGACGGCCGAACGGCGCACCGGGTGGATCTGGACTTCGCGGGTCATCACGAAGCGGCTGCCCACGGACTTGCCGGCTTCATCCTTGACCTGCAGCTCGATGAGCTGGTTGCGGCGCTTGGCGCCCAGGAGGGCCTTGGCCAGGGCCTTGGGTTCGACCGAGACGGACTCGGCGGTCTTGCCCTTGCTGTACACGATCGCGGGGACCTGCTCGGCAGCGCGCAGGCGGCGCGCAGCGCCCTTGCCGTTGGCGGTGCGGACGGTGGCTTCGATGGCAAATGCGGTCATGGTCGTGTCCTCTCCCCTCGATGACGCAGGTGGCCGGGGTTCAACGCAGGATCGCGTTGTCGTCGACAACCGCCTCGCAGGGCGTCGATGTGTGGCCGACGCGGTCGGTCACAGATCGTTCATGGTGGGCAGCGTCTGACGAACCGGGCCGTCGGCGTCAACGGCATCCGCTCTCACGTGCCCTCACTGAGGGCTCAGGGCTTCGCAGGGGCGGCAGCCTCGGCCTCGGCAGGCTGGGTGGCGGCGGGCTGCGCCACAAGGCCCAGCAGGCGTTTGGCTTCGGCGCGCAGCTTCTCGTCGGCGTTTGGCTTCTGCAGCGCCAGCTGGCTCAGGCGACGGCACAACTGGCGGTCGCCCACGTCGTAGGCCGCGGCCGCTGCGGCCACCACGCCTGCCATCAGCTGGGGATCGCTGGGGTTTGCCGACAGCAGCCGGTTGCCCAACCGCGCTGCATCCGCTGACCGCCCCAGCCCCCGCAAGGCCCGCGCCTGGGTGGAGACCGGAGCAAGCCCCAACGCTCCGCCCGACGTGGCTTCGGCGCGCAGCGCGAGGTCGAGGGCCGTGCCAAAGCGGCGCTGCGCCAGTTCGCGCTCGGCGGTGAGCAGGGTGTTGTTGGCCTCTTGCAGCTGACGATCGCGGATCATGCCTTCGGCCGACGGCGCAGCCTTTGCGGCGCCTTTGGCCTCTTCGATGGCTTCGGCCTTCTTCTCGGCCATGCGCTCGCGGAACAAGCGACGCACGTCGTTGGCTGAGGCCGCTGGCGCGGGCTCGGCGGGCTTGGCGGGCGGGGGCGCAGCAGCGGGAGGCGCGGCGGCCATGGGTGCCGACTTCGACACGGGAGCCACGAAGGCGTCGTCGGCCTCGGCTTCCATGCTGTCCATCGAGGCGTCGGCCTTTTTCGCCGCGACTTTGCCGGGGGCGACGGGCTTTTTGTCGGCGCCAGCAAAGCCACCGACGGCGCTGCCGACGTCGCCGCGCCGGGCCAGACCGTCGACAGTGGCTTCTTTGGCCTTCATGGCTTCGTCGGCCACGACCAGACCGCCACCCGCGATCTCGGCGACGCGGCTTTCGGCTCTTGCCCCTGCGGTGGCCTTGGCGTTGGCGAAACCGAGGGTGTCTTTGGCGGGCTCGGCGTCGGGCGCTGCTTCCGCAGGGCCGTCGGCTGGAGCCGCGATCGCGGCGGCCGCGGGGGCGGCCGGCGGTGGAGGAGGCGGTGGTGCCGGCGCTTCGGGCGCAGGCGCGCCATCGGCGGCGATCGCGGTGGGGGCCATCTGGGGAGCGGCCGCTGTGGCTTCGGCCTGGATCGCGGGTTCGCGCTGCACCGTGAGCAGCACGGCTGCCGCAGCACCCACCAGCACACCGCCGCCCACCAACCACGACGACAACCGCTGCCACGCCGAGGGGGCAGGTGCCGGAGACGAACCCGTGGCGATGGCCTGACGCACGACGTCGGAGCGGGCTGCCACCTCGGCGCGCACAATCGCGTCGAGCAGGTGCGGCGGAGGCACGTCGGCGCCACTCTGTTCGCCCCACGCCGCGTCGTCGTTGAGCAGCGCGCGTACGGCCCGCAGCCCGTCGATTTCTGCCTGCACCGACGGCGACAACGGCGCACGTGCGTCGCTGTTGGCGTTGCCGTCGAATGCGGCAAGCACCAGGTCGTCGTCGGAGGGGGAGCGGGGGTCGGTCATGGGGTCGGTACTGAAACCTTGAAAGGCAGGGTGGTGTCTGCAGCTGGTGAAGTGCGCTTGAGCAGTGGAAACGGACCGGTGCCGGTTTCGATCTGGTGGGTCTACCGCTCGACCGGCGATCCGGCTGGTGGACCGCGCGCGCCATTGGGCGGTCCGCGGGGCACTTCGCGCGACACGACACCGTCTGCGGCCGGCAGCGTGGGCTCGGGAGCCACCACACCACCCGCGACAAAACCCGCCGCCTGCAACTTCTTCTGCAGCGCCACCAACGCGTAGCGCATGCGCGATTTGACGGTGTTTTCGCCGACACCCGTGAGCTCGGCGATGTCTTTGAACTGCAGACCGCCCTGCTCGCGCAGCAGGAACACATCGCGTTGCTCGTCGGGCAGCTCGGCGATCGCGGTGTCGAGCACCTTGCGGAGCTTGACGTTGTCGGCGAGCCGGTCTTGCTGCGGCACCTCGGAGGCGACGCGGTCGAGGCGCTCTTCGCCCTCGCCATCTTTGCTGATGGTTTCGTTGAGCGAGTCGGTGCGGCGGAAGCGGGCTTTTCTGGCCTCGTCGATGCACCAGTTGCGCGCCAACGTGTACAGCCACGTCGTGAACTTCGCCTTGCGCTCCCACGAGCCGGCGTTTTTCACGACGCGCAGGAACACTTCTTGTGCGGCATCGGCGGCAGCTTCGGGCGAACGCAGCGCGCGCAGGCAGAAGCGGTAGACGGGGGCGTGGTGGCGCTCGACGAGGACGCGGTACGCAGCAACCTCGCCAGCCTTGTAGGCGGCCATGAGGTCTTCGTCGCTGCGGTCGTCCTTCACCACGGCTTCGCTTCTAGCAGGGTTTGCTGCAGCGTTGTCACGGCGACGCTGAAAAAGCTGTCGACGTCCTCAGCGCTCTTTCGGGTTCGCTGTTTCGGTTCTCTTGCGGTTCGCTTTCGGTTCTCGTTCGGGGAGCGCTGTCATCTTTGGACCGCGAGACCTGGCCACGACGCGTCCGGCGTCGCCGCGTGGCCAGACCAAGGACGACCAAAGAGAGTGCAACGGGTGAGTCTCCCGCCGCGCACCCACACCCACCAGCTGTATTCGCGATCGTTGTCTCGCTCTCATTCCCTGCTGCATCTCGCAACCGAAGCTCGAAACTCTCGGTGGAGTCGCTCCGCGGCTGCGAGAATACTGTGGTTCCATCGTGGCCAATCGCCGCCACGACACCATTCAAAATCACCACATCTCCTCGCTCTGTACCATCCACTGTAAAGACATTGAAGTCGTTGCTGCCGACCTGACGTGGGCACTCTTCAAATGGCCACAAGCTCGGAGGCGTGAACGTCGACTCACGGGTGAGAGCGACGACCGGCGCCGGCGGTGCCACGTCGTCGATCGCTTCCAAAACACTGAATGTGCCTGCGGTGTCCGAGAAACGGAATTCGTAGGCACCGACCGGAAGGGGCTGAAGATCGTCTGGGAGTACAACAACTTCGCCCAGGTCGTCATTTTCGACCTCGAGCATCCGAGATGTACTGTCGGGCAACGTGAGCATCATCGGCTCGATACGTGTGTTTAAAAGCCGCAACTCCGCATTCGAAGCCAAAGTGACGCCGTCGAATGGAACTTCAATTGGAGGCAAAAGATTGAGGCAGTCTGCCGCTGCAGGTGTGGAGAGCAAGAGGGATAAAGCGACCGATGACGCAGCCTTCATAATACCTCAGAAAGACGCCTCTTGTGTCGGCGCCCGGGCCTCGCGCTGCAGGTGCGCGCCCCGGAAGCTGACCCGGAAGTCCGCTTGTGCCAATCGGGCAGGCGCCTGGGCCTGATCAGGAGGTCATTCGGGATGACGCGCGCAGGGGCATCAGCCCTCTGACAGGAACCGCAGCACGGCGGCGCCGACCTCGTCGCGGTTGCGGTCGAGGGTGACGAGGTGGTCGGAGTCCTCAAGGAACAGCAGCTCGTGTGGGGCCTTCAGACCAGCAGCGATCTGCGTTGCACCTGCGGGATCGACGACGGTGTCGTTGCGTCCCTGCACGATCAGCGTTTTCACCGTCACGCGATCAAGCTCGGCCATGGTGCGCTTGCTCAAGGCGACCGCACTGCGCGTGGCGTCGAGGTTCATCGTGAAAAACGGCAGCACGGCGGTGACGTCGTCGCGGGTTTCACGATCGCGCAGCGGTGGTGGTCGACGAGGCACGTGGTGCAGCATCGGCAGTGCCGCCAGCACCTGCTCCGCCGCCACCGGCAACAGCGCTGGGCGATACACGCGCACCAGGGGTGCCAGCAGCACCAGGCGACCAGGCCACGTGCGCTCTTCGGCGACGCGCAAGGCGGCGAGTGCTCCGGTGGAAAAGCCGATGACGTGCACGCACGCACCGCTTGCACCGGCCGCAGCAACGGCGTCGTCGATGGCCGCGTGCACCGCCGCCACCCAGTCTTCGTGGCGCGACGACGGCATGAACGTCGACGGCGTGGTGTGACCGGGCAGGTGGATGGCGCGCACCGTCCAGCCGCAGGCCGCGTGGATCGCTTCGCCCAACCGTTGCAGCTCGTAGGTGCCGCCGCCGAGGCCGTGGGCCAGCACCACCGTCGTCGGGGAGCCAGGCAGGACAAAGGGCTCGTTCGCCAGGGGACGCATCATCGGAGGAGAACCAGCAGACCCAACCATGAATGCCTCGGCGAACGTGACCGAGGCACGCTGCCCACCTCGACGTGCGCCGTCAAACGCTCGTGTTTCGTTGCTCCGGCGTTGGGCCCGGGCGGCTGGCGAGAAAGACCGCGTCGGTGTCGGCGACTTCGGTCCCGCACACTTTGTCCCAGAAGCGGAAGGTGAGTCCGTAGTTCCCGTTGAACCGGGAGTGGTGCAGGTTGTGGTAGGTCGACGTCGTGAACCAGCGAAATGGTGGGACGCGCGCGTACCAGGCGGGCATGAACTCGTAGCCCAGGTGGCTCTCGAGGTTCTTCGCCAAACCCACCACCTGCAACGCACCCACCACCGGCAGGTACAGCGGCACGAACACCAACAGCGGCAGCACGCCCGCGCCGAGGATGAAGCCCTCAAAGCCGTGGAAGGCGTACGACGAGAACGGGTTCACATCGACGCTCTTGTGGTGGGCGGCGTGGACGTGGCGAAAGAAGAACGGGTGGTGCAGCAGCCGGTGCCACCAGTAGAACCAGGCGTCGTTGTAGACGAGCAGGCCGACGAAGCTCAGGGCGATCTGCCAGGCGGGAAAGCGGCTGGTGTCGTCGGAGAGCTGCGTGTGTCCCGAGGCGTGCAGCGACAAGATCACCATCGCGTTTGCGGCGCCAATCGCCAACGTGAGCAGCGTGAGCAGCACTTCGCGCTTGATCTGCGCACCGTCGACGCGGGCCTTCTTCTGGATGCGCCGGGCTGCAAACCGCGCCCCAAAAACGCGCCACACCACGACGTACAACAGGCCAGCGACGGCGAAGTAGCTCACGGCTTGCGGCAAGAGTGCTTGCACGTACGACGAGACGAGTTCTGCTGCGTTCATGTCAACCTCCACGACGACGAAGACGAAAGCGTTGCGTCCACACGAGCGGTGCTGCGAGCGCTTTTGCTTCGAGCCGCGTGACCACCACCAGTTCCGCGGGTGTGTTGCCCGTGTCGCCCGTGTTGCCCGTGTTGCCCGTGTCGCTCGCGCCGGCCACCAACGACACCGTCGTGGTGCGCGTGCCCTCGTCGCGCGTGGCGCGCTGGGTGAGGGTGGTGCCGTCGAACAGGAACAACACGCGGGCATCGCCTGCACCGTCGGGGTTGCCGGTGAACACCGTGTTGAGTGGGCCGCTCACGGCGGGCCGCCCTTGCCAGTGCAAGCCAACATCGGGGCCGTCGACGTCGACGATCACCGTGGTCGACACCGGCAGCACACTCTTCGCGAGCTGCTCGCGGGCAAAGCCGCGCATGAGGAAGTTGAAGTCGGCCACCGCCACGTCGAGGGCGGCGTTGACGGCAGCTGTGGCGGCCGGTGGGTTGACCAGCTCCCACTCGCTCGACCTGAGGGGCGGGCCAGCGGGCAGCAGCGCGAGCAGACAGAACGACAAAGCAACCATGAGTTGCATTGTGCGGATGGCCCGTCGAAATTGCAACTCGGAGTTGCAAAGATCTCAAACCGCGCGCGGGCAGCACCCCAAGCGGGCTTCCGTTCGCTACAAGGCGCTGATGGTGGAGCGAGGCATGTCGACGGCGGAAGCACCCGGACCGGCCCAGGACCGGGGCATGGCGTTTGTGCAGAAGGTGTTTGAGGCCGTGTTGTCGGCGTTGGCCGAGCACGGCTTTGAACAGCTCACGATCCCCGACGTGGCGGCGCGCGCGGGCGTGAACAAAACAAGCATCTATCGACGCTGGCCCGGCAAAGGCGAGCTCGTGCGCGATGCGTTGATCGCGATGATCGAAGTGTCGGCGCCACTCCCACCACAGGGGGCCGTGCGCGACGACCTCGTGGCCGCTGGTGCTGCCCTCGCCGCGTTCTTGCAGACGCCGATCGGGCAGTTGGCCGTGCGCTTGATGCTCGCCACCCAGGTCGACCCCGCCCTGCAAGCCGTGGCCGCCACCCTCGCCCCCCTGCAGGGACGGCTTGTGCCCATCACCCTGCTTGAGCAGGCAAAAGCACGCGGCGAAGTGGCCGCCGACGTCGACGCCGAACTCGTGCTGCTGTCGTTTGCCGGCACCATCCTGCACCGCGTGCTGGTGGAGCGTCGCCCCGCCGATACCGCCTGGCTGCAGCGCGTTGTGACCATGCTGCTGCGCGGCATCGGCGCCAAAGACCCAGCCGGGGAAGGCGCGTAGCCGCTGCCGGCCTGAGGAGATCTCCCGGTCGCTCGGCGCCTCTCAAGTGTGGGTCTGCTTGCCCGATGCTCAAGGCGTACCGGAGGCAGCATGGCAGAGTCCCCCTATGAGCCCGACAGCGACGCCACCACCAGCCGCGGCAAGCGGGGAGGTGGCGGCGGCGGCGGCGGCGGCGGCGGCAAGCCCGCTCCCGAGGCACCGCGCACGCCGATGGCCCAGCTCGTCCTTGAGCAGTCCCCCACCGCGATGGTCGTGTGCGACAACGCCCTCGTCATCCGCACCGTCAACAACGCTGCACGCACCCTGCTGGAACGCAGCGGCTCGGGCGATGTGGTCGGCCAGGGAATCGAAGTCGTGCAGCGGGATGGCGCCTGGCGCCGCATGCTGCAGGACCCGCGCAGCCTGCCCACCACCTCGCGCTTGAACCTCGGCGTCGACGTCCTGGAGCTCAAAGCCTTCGCCGTCTTCTCTGACGATGGCGCCTACATGGGCCCCGCGATCCAGCTCGACGTGGTGACCGAGCGCGCCAATGCCGAACAGCGCGAACGCGCGGCAGCGACGCAAATCGCTTCGTCACTCAAGCGCCTGACGGAATCGGCCCAACAGTTGCGCGACGTGAGTTCGCACCTGGCGAGCGGTGCCACGCAGTCGGCGTCGCAGGCCACCAACGTGGCGAGCGCTGCCGACCAGATGCGCACCAACGTGGCCTCGGTGGCGAGTGCTGCTGAACAGATGAGCGCCACCGTGCGCGAAATCGCCGGCAACGCTGCAGAATCGGCACGCACGGCGAGCCAGGCCAAAGACCTCGCCAGCGGTGCAGACTCGACCATCCAGACGCTGTCGCAGTCGTCGTCGGCGATCGGCAAGGTCACGAAGGTCATCTCGACCATCGCGCAGCAAACGAACCTGCTGGCCCTCAACGCCACCATCGAAGCTGCGCGCGCCGGTGAAGCAGGCAAGGGCTTCGCCGTCGTCGCCAACGAGGTGAAGGAGCTCGCGAAGGAAACCGCGCGCGCCACCGAAGAAATCTCGGGGCAGATCGAGTCGATTCAGCGCGACACCCAACGCAGCGTGAAGGCCATCGCCGAAATCGTCGCCGTCATCGACCGCATCGATGGGTACGCGTCGTCGATTGCCGCCTCGGTCGAAGAGCAGTCGGCCACGGTCAAAGACATCGCCCGCAATGCGAGCGAAGTCAGCCGCGGTGTGGCCAACGTGGTGCAGAACATCACGGGTGTTGCCGACGCTTCACGCGAAGCCGAACGCAACGCGGGCCTCACACAGGCGGCGTCGCACAGCATCACGACGTTGGCTGCAGAACTGGCCAGCATCGCGCGGTAAGGACCGTCGTCCCTGTCTTGCCGAAGGTCATTCGGGATGACGCGGAGCGGAGTTGGGGCGGGTGCTGCATCAGCCCCGAAGAAACACGACATCTCCATGATCGATGGTCATGGAGATGTCGCGATCAGAGGTGACACCTGAGGGTCGCCTTTGCCGCATCCGTTCGGGCCTTCGTGCCCGAACGTTTCGATCTTGCTGTAGCCACAGGGGAGTCATGAGCGCCGCGCCTCCACGACGGTTTGTGATCCTCGACGACGACGCCACGATGCGTCGCCTCGTGGGGCGCACCATCGAGGCCGCGGGCGGTGTGGTTGTGGCTGCCGTCGACAAAGTGGCCGCGGCAGGGCGGGCGGTCTCGATCAGTGCGCCCGATGCGCTGGTGTGCCGACTGCGCTCGTGTGGAACACCATGCAGTCTCCACCGAGCTGGTCCACGCTTTCCCCACGAAGATGCTCGTGCGGTGGCGATGTGTCCGGCCATCGGCACGGTGCGTGTCGTTGAGAGCCTGGTGTCTCCCCACAGCGAGAACGACGCCGCCGCCGTCAAAGCCGTTGCCGGCATCCGTTGGCCAGAGGTGCCGACGATGACGCGGCCGCCCTCCAACAAATGGCCGATCCCGGTGGCGGCCACACCGCCGGCGCGCATGCGGGTGATGGCGCACGGCCCACCGCCGATGCGCCCCCGCGAGTTGTTGGCGATCGGCTCGTCCACCGGTGGACCGCAGGCGGTGCAGCACATGCTTCGCGGCTTGCCGCCGAGTTTCCAGCTGCCGATCGTGATGGTGCAGCACATGCCGAAAGACCACCTGGCCTTCTTCGCCGACAGCATCGCCCGGCAGTGTGCACGCCCCGTTGAGTTGGTCAGCGCCCGGATCCGACTGCAGCCCGGCCACATCTACCTGGCCTCGGGCGATGGGCACATCGGCGTCGAGCGCCTGGGGGGCGACCTCTACGTCGACGTGATCGGTGGACCGGCAGAGCACAATTGCGTGCCCGCGGTCGACCCGCTGTTGCGCAGCGTCGCCGCCGTGGTGGGCGCTGGTGCGATTGTGGTCGTGCTCACGGGCATGGGCATCGACGGCGCTGCTGGCGCCCTGGCCGTGCACGATGTGGGCGGCGCTGTGGTGGTGCAGGACCAGGCCTCCAGCGTGGTGTGGGGCATGCCCGGGGCCACCGTCGCCATCGGTGCCGCCGACCAGGTGCTGCCGTTGAACGATATTGCGCCGCAGGTCGCGCGGATGGTGCTGGCCGTCGGGTGACGACGACGAGCACCGCAGATCTGCCCGCAGGCAGATCTCAGGTGGTCAGGTTCTGTGCAGGCATGCCGATGGCCGAAGAGCCCGCCGCGTTTGCCAGCTCGAGGACACCAATGACGGCCACCGCCACCACGCCACACAGCACATCGCCATTGGAACGCTGGGCGACGTTTACCGTCGCTGGCGAGACCTTCGCGATGCGTGTCGACGATGTGCAAGAGGTGCTGCGCGCGCAGGTGCTCACACCGGTGCCGTTGTCGCCGCCGCACATCGTTGGACTGCTGAATCTGCGCGGCCAAATCATGACCGCGATCGATCTGCGCAAGCGCCTTGGTCTTGCCGAGCGACCTGAGCATCTGCCGGGGTCAATTCTGGTGGTCAGCCAGGAAGATGGTCGCCCCGTCAGCGTCGTCGTCGACGACATCGGCGACGTGCTCGACTTGCCCACCGACCGTTGGCAGCCCCCACCACCCACGATGGTGATGAGTGGCGAGCTTGGCATTCAACGCATCTGCCCCGTTGATGGGGCGCTCGTGATCGAGTTGCGCATCGATGCGCTCGGGATCGACGAAGGTGTTGCCTGATGTCCCAAACTGCGCGTGTCCCTGGTCGTAGCGCGTTTCGGCAGGTGCAAGACCTGATGCGAAATCGTTGTGGCGTGGTGATCGCCGACGACCAGGACTACCTCCTCGACAGTCGCCTGATGCCCGTGGTGCGTCAGCTGGGCGTCCACAGCGTCGCCGACCTCGTTCACCGTGCCGTCGAGCTGGGCGAAGAAGACGCCCGCCTCGCTGTGATCGATGCGATGACCACGCACGAAACCTTCTTCTTTCGCGACGCCACGTTTTGGACGGTGTTTGAGCAACAAGTGCTCGGGCCGCTGCTCAAAAAGCGCGACGTCATCGATATCTGGTCCGGCGCGTGCTCCACCGGACAAGAGCCGTATTCGATTGCCATGCTCGTGCGCGAACGCTGGCCCGAAGACGCACACCGCGTGCGCATCGTGGCCACCGACGTGTCGCCGTTGTCGGTGCAGCGCGCACGCCTGGGCAGTTTCACCACTCTCGAGGTCAACCGCGGTCTGGGCGCTCGTCGCCTGGCGCGCTTCTTCGACACAGCTCTGGGCGGATTCGCCATTCACCCAGAGCTCTCCGCCTCGATTGATTGGCGGGCACAAAACGTCGTTGAAGATCGCCCACCGGGCGGCCCGTTCGACATCGTCTTGTGTCGCAACGTGCTGATCTACTTCGATCGTCAAGACAAAGAACGGGCCACCACCAAACTCGTCAACGCGCTGAAACCCGAAGGCTTCATCGGGCTCGGCAGCAGCGAATTGATGGTGGCGCCGAGCCTCGCCGGTGGCTGGTACCAGCCTGCACAGAAGGACCCACGATGACCGCCACAGCCCGCAACTTGCCCCCGCCCTTGCCGTCTCCAGCCACTCTCGCTGCGTTGGTGACGCGAGTGACCGAGACCATGATCGGGATGACGTTTTCGGTCTCCAGCGACCGCACCGATCTGGTGCCGTGGGAGGAGGTGCCGAAGTGGCGCACGGTGTTGCTGCCCATCCCCGGCAAGCGCCACGTCACCGTCGCTGTTGCTGCTGACGAAGCCACCGGCAAGGTGATTGGTGGGCGGATGTTCTCGCTTGCGCCCGCCGAAGTCGATGAGTCCATGCTCGTCGACACGCTGTGCGAGCTCGCCAACATCATCGCTGGGCAAGTGAAGTCCGCCATGGCGCTCGATCAAGCGCTTGGCTTGCCACAAGTATTGCCGGTGGGCATCGGCGTCGACGGCGCGTGGCGCTCGGCGGTGTTGTCGCCCGGTCATGGTGGTGGAGGCCAGGAGCAGTTGTTCTGGGTCGCCATCACCGAGAAGTGAGGAGCTACCGATGCGTGCACTGGTTGTAGATGATTCCGCAGCGATGCGTCGCATCTTGCAGAAGGCGCTCGAGCAGCTGGGCTGGACGGTGGTGACCGCCCCGGGCACCGTCGACGCCATGCGGCTGCTGCTCGCCGAGCAGTTCGACGTGCTGGTGACCGACTGGCACATGCCCGACGGCACCGGCGTGGATCTCGCGAAGGAGATTCGCCGACTTCCCCAGAGTGTGGGGCTCAAGATCGTGATGGTGACGTCCGAATCTACCCATGAGGCGCTCACGATGGCGCTCAGTAGCGGGATCGACGACTTCATCATGAAGCCCTTCGATACCGCGACCATCCAGGAACGCATGACTGAGGTCATGGCGGAAGGAGCCTGACGTGAAGAAATTGTTGACGGTCGATGACAGTCGTGCGGTGCGTTCGATGGTGACCAAGGCCGTCCGTGAGGCCGGCTATGAGGTCGACGAGGCTGAAGACGGTGAGCAGGGGCTCGCTCGTCTTGAAGAAGCCACGTACGACCTGATTCTCCTCGACGTGACCATGCCCGTTCTTGATGGCCCCGGCATGCTCGAACGCATGCGCGCTCGCGGCGACAAGACACCGGTGTTGATGCTCACGTCGGAGTCGAAGCGCTCGATTGTGGCCAACGTGATGCAAAGCGGCATCAGTGACTACATCCTCAAACCTTTCAAGCCCGAGGACCTCGCGGCCAAAATCGCCAAAGTCCTGGGTGACCCCGGTGGTGGCGCCAATGTGGCGGCAGCACCGGCGGCGGCGGCGGCGCCCAGTGCCAGCAGCGGTGGTGGTGGCGCAGGTGCACGCAGCATCGGTGGTCGCGCCTTCATCGACGTACTCGTCGTCGACGACATGGAAAACGTGCACAAGAAGGTGCGCACGATCCTGCCGCAGCACATCTCGATGGCCGGCGTGAACAGCGCGCGTGCCGCCGTGCAGGCCGCACAGGACAAGGTGTTTCGCGTCATGATGATCGACATCGATCTTCCCGACGTGGCCGCAGCCTCGCTCGTGTCGCAGCTGCGTTCGTTGCAGCCCCACGCTGGCGTGATTGCGCTTGGTCTGCGCGGCTCCGACGCGAAGGATCGTTCGGTGGCCGATGGCTTCGACGGCGTGCTGCACAAGCCGTTTGATCAGGCCGAGCTCGACGAGGTCATCCAGCAGTACTTCGACAACCAGGAACTCGTCGTGCGCGACGACAACGTGTTGTCGGTGGCGGCCTTCGTCGGCAAAGACGATCGCCAGGAGCGCTACTTCGAGCGCGTGCTCGGCCTCGTCACCAAGGAACTCGACGACATCGCTGCGGCCTGCTTCGAAGAAGTGGTCGTCGACGTGTCGAAGGCTCCACTGCGCCCCGACCGCTTGCCGAAGTTCATCGGGGCGATCGCCAGCTCAGCGGTGGGGCTTGGTCTGGAACTGCGCCTCGTGGCAGGTCCCGACATGCGCAAGCTGCTGAGTTCGTTTGCCGACACCCATGCGGTGCAGGCCTTCTCGGCGGTGTCTGAAGCGCGGGCCTGACCTTCGCTTCGTGCCTCGTCCTCGACGGTGTGTCGAGGACGAGGTGACTCACACGTGTTGACTCCTCGGCAGGTAACAGACCTCGTTTGATCGACGACAGGAGGAGGAACGGTCCGATGCACATCGCAAAAGAGATTCATCGGATTATTCTGAGCCGCATTGGCAAAGACCGCCTCGACCTTCCGGCGATGCCCACGGTGACGTCGGCGCTGCAGACCATGGCGAAGAACGGTCAGTTCAACGTTGCTGAGATTGTGCGCCTGATGGAGCGCGACCCCCTCACCGCCGCGACGATGTTGAAGGTGGCCAGCTCGGGTGCTGGTGGCGGCACGTTCGAAACCATCGAGCAGGTCGTCAACGCTGTGGGCATGCGTGGCTTGAAGCCGTTTGCGGCTGATGTGCATGGCCGACCGATTCAAACGTCGCGCGACTCCCGCATCGACAGCGTGCACCGCACGTTGCTCAACCACACGATCGCTGTGGCGCGGTTGGCGCGCGACATCGCAGGCATCCTTGGTCATCAAGACGCCGAGGCCGCGTACCTCGTGGGCTTGATGCACGACATCGGCAAGCTCATCTTTGCCGGCTATCTCCTCGACGCTGAGCGCTCGATGGCGGTCGGCAGCGTGACCTGGTTGGATGCACAAGCGTGGGAGGAAGCGATCACCGCCCACCACCGCGAAATCGGGATTCAGGTGGCCGAGCGCTGGGGCTTTCCGCGCATCATCATCACCTTCATCAAAGACCCCCTCGAATACGACGCGATGAACCGCAGCTCGCCCATCAACGTGGCCTGCTTCGCCAACGCACTTGTGAAGAGCCGCGGCTTGTACGAGCACGCCATCGACGAGGTCGACAACCGCGCGGTGCTCATGCTGGGTCGTACGCTGCTGGGCGTTGACGACGAGATTGTTGGTCGTCTGGCCACCAACATCGTCACACCGTTGTTGGGCAATGGCGGCGACGCGCGACGCGCGGGGTAGTCGGGAACTCCCAGCACGCAACCAACGCCGCACCTCCTGATTTCGGCTCTCACGAGCCTCGAAAGGGAAAGCGGGAGGCTTCCCCGCCGATCACCTGAGCTTCGAGTTCCAGACGCGCCCACGGTGATCGCATGGCGCACACCGTGGCTGGCACAGCAGATGCTTTGTGCCTTGCATGTTGAGCACCGCCCTCTCGCTGTTGTTGTTGACCTCTGCACAGGTGACGGTCCCGGCGATCGTCGTCGTCGACACCGACGATGTTGTGGCCAGCACACCGTTGACCAGCGACAGCTTCGACGAGAACCGGAACCTGTCAACGACTTTGGGAATCGAGTTGTGCGCTTTCAGTGAACCAAATCTTGTGAGCTAAGTGAGGCTTCGGGATCGACCTCCGTGGATGTTGTCGTCG
>JBIKRQ010000453.1:0-4960 GCA_044349155.1 Myxococcota bacterium | reverse complement strand
CAAGCTCATCGGTGCTCCTCAGCGGGCTTCGACGCGTTCTCACAAACGACTCATGGAGTTGGCGTGCCGCCAACCCCATGAATATCAATACGGATTCGACCGCAAGCGGTCGAATTGACGACCCAGCGCGGCGGGTCGTCGTTGAGCGGGCACTACTTCGAGCCCTTGGTGTCGCCGCGAGCAAAGATGCTGGCGACGAAGTTGAGCACGTCGGTAGCCGACTCTTCGTTGTAGCCGTAATTCTTGATGAGCCGCTGCTTGACGATATCGATCTTCTCTTGCGTTTCGCGGTCGACCACATTGCTGACCATGGTGGTGAGCTTGATGGTGTCTTTCTGATCCTCGAACAGCTTGAGTTCAAGGGCGCGGTGCAAGCGCTCGTTGGTGCGGTAATCGAACTTCTTGCCATCGATGGCCAGCGCACCGATGAAGTTCATGATCTCGCGACGGAACGCGTCTTTGCGGCTCTCGGGGATGTCGATCTTTTCTTCGATCGAGCGCATCAGACGCTCATCGGCATCTTCGTCCTGGCCCGTGTACTTGTTGCGCACGCGTTCTTTTTGCGTGTAGGCCTTGATGTTGTCGATGTAGTTCGCACACAGCTTGGCGATGGCGTCTTCGTCGGCCGAGATCGCGCGCTGCACTTCGTTCTTGACGATTTCCTCGTACTCCTGACGCACCACCTGCAGCAACTCGATATAGCGTTTACGCTGCTCTTCGTTGGTGATCAGCGAGTGGGTCCGCAGGCCGCTTTCGAGCTCGTTCATCACCAGGAACGGGTTGATGCTCGACTCGCTCTTGTCGCTCACGAGGGCGTTCGAGATCTTGTCCTGCACGTAGCGGGCAGACACGCCTTCCATGCCCTCGCGCGAGGCCGACTTGCGCAGCTCTTTTACCGAGTCTTCGGTGTAACCAGGCAGGCTCTTACCGTCATACAGCTTGAGCTTCTGCAGGATCGTGAGGTTGTGACCCTTGGGCTCTTCGATGCGCGTGAGCACCGCCCACATCGCCGCCATCTCGATCGTGTGGGGAGCAATATGCTTCCCGCGGATTGTGGTGTTGTTGTAGTCCTTCTTGTAGATCTTGATCTCTTCCGTCAGCTTGGTGATGTACGGAACATCAATCTTTACTGTACGGTCGCGCAGCGCTTCCATGAACTCGTTGGACAGCAGCTTCTTGTACTCGGCCTCGTTGGTGTGGCCGATGATCACTTCGTCGATGTCGGTCTGCGCGAACTTCTTCGGCTTGATCTTGTGCTCCTGGGTGGCACCCAGCAGGTCGTACAAGAAGGCGACGTCGAGCTTCAGGATTTCGATGAACTCGATGACACCGCGGTTGGCGACGCAGAACTCGCCGTCGAAGTTGAAGGCGCGCGGGTCGGAGTCGGAGCCGAACTCGGCGATCTTTCGGTAGTTGATGTCGCCGGTGAGCTCGGTGCTGTCCTGGTTCTTCTCGTCTTTCGGCTGGAACGTGCCGATGCCCTTGCGGTCTTTCTCGCTGAGCAGCAGGCGCTTGACGCGCACGTGCGAGAGCACCTTGGCGAGGTCGCCCGCGTAGTGCTCCATCAAGAGCTTGAAGATGAAGCGGCTGGCGGGATTGAGCTCGCCCTTGATCTTGAGCGGCGCACCGTCGGCGCCGACGAGCCCGAGGGCTTCAAACGCTTCAGCGCGCATGTCGAGCGGGATGAGCTTGAGCGGGTCTTCGTTCATCGGATCGGCGAAGACGTCCTGGCCGCCCGAGATGTGGCTGAGCTCTTTGGGCAGGCGCCACTCGAACGTGTAGAGCTTGCCCTCGTCGGTGTGGCTGTAGTGCTCGATGCCCTTTTTGATCAGGCGGGCGATGGTGCTCTTGCTGCTGCCGACGGGGCCGTGCAGCAGAATCACGCGCTTCTCGGTGCCGTAGCCCATGGCCGCCGACTTGAGCACGTTGACCATGCGCATCAGCGTGATGTCGAGGCCGAAGATGGCGTCTTTGCCGTTGCCGATCGGGTCGTCGAAGAAGGGGTAGTGCACGACCTTCTTCTTGCTGTCGATGTACTCGTGGCGACCGTAGCTGATCACCATGTCGTGCACGCGCTGGAAGGCGGTACGGCACACGCGCGGGTCGGCGCGGACGATGTTGAGGTACTCCTCGAACGAGCCATCCCAGTTCAGCTCCTGGTAGAGCTTGCGGTTCTGCAGCGAGGCAATCTTGGCGACGAGGGTGTCAGGCGTGCTCATGGAACCTTTCGGACCGCAGACGTGAATCACGAACGCGAGCGCAGACGATTGGTGATGGTCTAAGTCAAGACGCGATCGCGCGGCAAGTCGACGGCGCCCATCGATCATCCTCGTCTCACTCGCGCAACAGCGCGGGGAAGCGTCCCGCCAATCAAATCGCCGCGGTGGCCGGGGTGCTGTGCAACGTGCGAGGGTGATGGCTTCGGCGATCGCGTTGGTCGACGACCTGCCTGCTTGCGTTGTGAAGGTGCCATGTTCTGTGCGCTTGCCCTTGCCTCGTTGTTGACCGCGTCGACCGCTGCGTCGACGACCACGCCGCCAACAGCAGCAACTGCAACAGCCCCAACGGTGGTCCGCGAGCACAGCGTTGTCGGCAGCCTCGTCGTCGATGTCGCGGCCACGTCGCGCGATGCCACGGCCACGCACGCGGCGATCACCGCGGCGTTCGACGAGGTCGCACGCACCGCGGCGGTGTTCTCGCCCACCGGCCCACTGCAAGCGGTTGCCGCCGGCAATGGCGCAGCGGTCAGTGTTGAGCCCGAGGTGTTCGCCGTCCTCGTCGAAGCACAGCGCGTCGCCAAACTCTCCAAAGGTGCCTACGACCCCACGACTGCCGGCTGGTATGCGGCGTGGAAGTTCGATGCCGCCGTCGACGAGCGCGTGCTGCCAGGTGCCGACGTGCTCGCCGCGCGCAAGCCGCTCGTGGGTGTCGAGCTGCTCACCCTCGACGTCACGCGGCGCACGGCGAAGCTCAAAGCGGCCGGAGCAGTGCTCGACCTCGCCGACGTTGCGGTCGGCTACGCGCTCGATCGCGCCCGTGGCGTTTTGCTCGAAGCGGGCGTCGACGGCTTCTTGCTCAGCATCAACGGCAACGTCGTCGGGCATGGCACGAAAAACGGCGCGCCGTGGCTCGTCGGCGTGCAAGACCCACGTGGCACCGGCCCGTTTTTGTCGATGCCGCTCAAGGAGCGCGAGCTCGGGGCAGCGATCATCACCGTCAGCGACAACGACGGCGTCTTCTTCATCGACGACGTGCGCCAACACCGTTTGCTCGACCCGCGCACTGGTTTGCCGGCGCGAAAAGCGCGCAGTGTCACCATCGTGAGCAACGACGCCCTCACCGCGGCATGTCTGGCACGCGCGGTGTTTGTGCTGGGCCCGAAGGATGGTCTCCCCCTCGTCGAACGCTTGAAGGCCAACGCGATCGTCGTCGGTACTGACAACAGCGTGTCGCTCAGCAAGGGCCTCACGAAGTTGCTCGCGAACCACACGATCCAGCAGCGCACGCCGACGGACGCGCCGTGAAGGCCACAAAGCCATTGGTGCTGCACAACATCGGAACGCTGTGCACGATGGACGGCTCGGGCGACTTCGGCCTCGGCAGCATCGCTGATGCCGTGATCGTCGTCGTCGATGGGCGTATCGATGCCGTGGGCACGCGCGGTATGCCGGTCCCTGCCAACGCCGAAAGCATCGATTGCGAAGGCAACGCGGTGCTGCCGGGCTTTGTCGACTGCCACACCCACGCGGTGTTTGCCGGCAACCGTGCCGACGAATTCGCGCGCCGTTCTCGAGGTGAAGGCTACGTCGCCATCGCTGCTGCGGGCGGTGGCATTCGCTCCACCATGCGCGCTGTGCGCGAGGCCAGCGTCGACGAACTCGTGCAGCTTGCGGCCGTGCGCGTGGGCAGCATGCTTCGTCGGGGCGTGACCACTGTCGAGGTCAAGAGCGGCTACGGCCTGAGTGTTGAGCACGAACTCAAGATGCTGGTGGCGGCGCGACTGCTGCCTGAGCACACCGGTGTCGACGTCGTCACCACGTTGCTGGCCGCCCACGCCGTGCCGCCCGAGTGTGCATCAGCCACAGCGTGGATCGATGTGATCATCGACGAGCTGCTGCCCGAAGTCGCGCGCGCGAAGCTGGCCACGGCCTGCGACGTGTTCATCGAACAGGGTGCGTTCTCCGTCGACGACAGCCGGCGTTTGCTGCGAGCAGCCCAACACCATGGACTCGCCGCGGTCGTTCACGCCGAGCAGTTGTCGTGGCAGGGCGGCGCACAGCTCGCCGCCGAAGTCGGCGCGCGCAGTGCGGGCCACCTTGAGTTCATCACCGCAAACGACGCAGAAGCCCTCGCACGGGCCGGCGTGGTCGCCGAGGTGCTGGCCACGGCCCAGGTGTTTTTGAAGGGCCAGCGGCCCATCCCAGGCCGTCTGCTGCGTGATGCGGGCTGCGTGGTGGCCATCGGCAGCGACTTGAATCCGGGCACCGCCAACTGCGCTGACCTGACGCTCGCCGCTGGGCTCGCCGTCACGCAGGCGGGGCTCGTCGCCGACGAAGCGCTGTACGCAATGACGGCGGGCAGTGCGCGCGCGCTTGGCCTTTTTGACCGCGGCAGCATCGAAGTTGGCAAACGCGCCGACCTCGTCGTCGTCGACGGACCATCACCGTACGAAGTGCTCTACCGCTGGTCGGAACGCGCGGTGCGTACCGTGATCGCCGCAGGTGTGGTCAGGGCGTAGCGGGCGCGTCGGTCACCGCCGGTGGCGTTGTCGTCGTCGCCTTTGCTTCAGCGCGGCGCTTCTTGAAGAAGAAGACCTCTTCGAACAAGCCCAACGCCACGTATGTGCCGACGATGAACACCAGCGCCATGCGCCCCTTGAAAATGGCCACGGTCATCGCGATCGCCACGACGACGGCGACGATGATCGGCAGCGTTTTCAGACGCGGGCGGAAGTCTTTGA
>JBIKRQ010000096.1:0-18483 GCA_044349155.1 Myxococcota bacterium | reverse complement strand
GTGCTCGAGGCGTTGTTGGCTGGTGGTCATCCCGGCGTGTTCAACCACAACGTCGAAACCTGCGAACGCCTCACGCCAAAGATCCGCAGCGGTGCGGTCTACAAGCGCTCCCTCGAGGTGCTGCAAACGGCCAAGCGCCTGCGCCCCGACGTGCGCACCAAAACCGGCATGATGCTGGGCCTGGGCGAAACCGACGACGAGATCATCCAAACCATCAAAGATGCCCGCGCCCACAACGTCGACATCCTCACGCTTGGCCAGTACCTGCGCCCCAGCAGCTGGAACCACGAGGTGATGCGCTACGTGAGCCCCGACCAGTTCGCCGAATTCGCCGCCTTTGCGCGCACGTTGGGATTTGCCCACGTCGAGGCGGGCCCGCTGGTGCGCTCCAGCTACCACGCCGAACGCGGTGTGGCTGGCACCACCGTCTTGACCTGACCGTTTCGGACTCCGAGCCCGAATTCGGGCGCTCCGCGCCCGAATTGATCAATACATTCAAGTCCTTGGCGGGACGCCAATGACTTGAATCATAAATATATTCAGCCCTTTGGCGTCGCGCCGGGTTGAGTCTGAAAGAGCACACGATGACCCGCACCACCGACTTCGGCCCGATCGAACCCGCGTTTCTCCGTCGTCATTCGCCGCGCGCGATGTCGGGCATGCGCCTGCCACGGGCCGAGCTGATGCGCCTGTTTGAGGCCGCGCGCTGGGCGCCGTCGTCGTCCAACGGGCAGCCCTGGCGTTTCGTGCTCGCCGAGGCCGGCGGTGCCGGGTTCACGTCGGTGCTCAACAGCCTGGCGCCCTTCAACCAGCCGTGGTGTGCGCGCGCGTCGGCGTTTGTCGTTGTGTGCACCGAGAAGAACCGCACGAACCCCGACGGTAGCGTCGTGCCACGTCGTCTGGGCGCGTTCGACGCCGGTGCAGCGTGGATGTCGCTCGCGTTGCAGGGTCATGCGATGGGCCTCGTGGTGCACGGCATGGAGGGCTTTGACCACGTCGGCCTCGCGACGACGTTGAACGTGCCGGCCGAGCTCGACGTGCTGGTGGTGGTCGCCATCGGCCTGCCCGGCGATCCCACGTTGCT
This sequence comes from Myxococcota bacterium, assembly GCA_044349155.1. Taxonomy (GTDB): domain Bacteria; phylum Myxococcota; class UBA727; order UBA727; family VGSZ01; genus VGSZ01. The sequence goes on along the minus strand of JBIKRQ010000096.1, from coordinate 17,399 downwards.
GCACGAAAAGCAGCTCGCGGGCGAGCAGCCCAACGGCCGTCGTGCAACGTCCGAGAGCGTCGTGTTCGATCGCTTCTGAGGTGTACGCATGACCGTCGTCGACAACAGCGCTGCCGGCCGCTTCGAGCTCGTCGAGCAGGGGCACACCGCGTGGGCCAGTTACCGCCGTGAAGGTGGCGCGCTGTTTGTCGACTACGTGTTCTCGCCCGAGGCCTTGCGGGGCCAGGGCACCGCGGGTCGGTTGATGCAGGGCATCGTCGACGACGCACGAGCCAGCGGGCTGCAGATCGTGCCGATCTGCGGCTACGCAGCGAGCTGGCTGCGCCGTCACCCATAGACCCGTTAGGCTGGCGCGCATGCCTTCGCCCGACGACACCAACAACGACGACGACGTGGGCCTTGCTTTGATGCGGGCCACGTCGTCGTTTGCGCCCACGTCGAACACCGCGTTTCGTGAGCCGTGGCTGCGGCGCGTGCGCGACATCGACGACGACACCCTCGCGGGTTTGCTGCAACAACTGCTCGGCCTGCGTCGGTTGCGTAACGCGGTGGCCACGGTGTGCAGCGTGCTGGGCATGGTGGCGTTTGGCGCCTTGAACACGAGCGGGCTGTACCAGGCGTTGCTCTACGGGATTTTGGCGATCTCCGTCGGCATGCCGGTATTTGCAGTGGGCTCGCTCAGCGTGCGGCGCCTGTTTTTGCGCGAGGCGGGGCAGCAGGGGTTGTCGAGGGCGGCGTCGATGTTGGTGCTCACCCGCGCCGAGCGTCGCGCGCGGTGGTTGTTGCCGCTGCAAATGCAGGAGAAGTCGATCGCAGCCTTGCTGCATGCGGTGCGCGACCCCGACACCGCCGACTGACGTTCTGCTCACCGCGACATTGCTTCACGCTGTCGCGTCACTCGACGGTCGGCGATCAGAGCGTCCTCGCTTTGGGCTACGCCTTCGGCGCGAGCCGGGGGCCGCGTTGCGCGGCGGCCCCCGGCGCCCCCGCGCGCTTTTGCTTGATATTTCGGGTGGTTGCGCGCGTTCTACGGAGCGACGCCCGCCCCTTGTCGCTGTTGTGGTGCCCGCACTTCCGCTGCGGTCGCGCTCCTGCGAGGCGCCGGACCCGGCGCCCGCCAGCCTGCACGTCTTCGTTCCTGCTCGGGTTTCCGAGCTCCTGCGCTCCTGCGCTCCTGCGCTCCTGCGCTCCTGCCGCGACGTCGTGCTTCACGCTGTCGCGTCACTCGACGATCGGCGATCAGTGCGTCCTCGCTTTGGACTACGCCTTCGGCGCGAGCCGGGGGCCGCGTTGCGCGGCGGCCCCGGCGCCCCCGCGCGCTTTTGCTTGATATTTCGGGTAGTTGCGCGCGTTCTACGGAGCGACGCCCGCCCCTTGTCGCTGTTGTGGTGCCCGCACTTCCGCTGCGGTCGCGCTCCTGCGAGGCGCCGGACCCGGCGCCCGCCAGCCTGCACGTCTTCGTTCCTGCTCGGGTTGAGGTGCGCGTGCCTGCGTGACGACCCATGAACCTGGCTGGCTGTCAGGCGAACGGGTCGTCGTCGTCACCCCACGGCTGCTGTTGCCTCATGAGCCGTTCGAGCTCTGCCCGCAGGCGAACTGGATCGCTCTCGCGCTGCAGCGACGAGGTCACCGTCGACGACGATGGCGATGGCGATGGCGGCGCCGGCACCTTGTCGAGCGTGTGGTTGGTGCCGGTGGTCTTGTTGAGCGGCGGCACGAAGCGACTGCGTTTGATGAACTGCACGGCACCGAGCACCCGCGCATCGCGCACGTCGACGGCGCGAAAACCAACGAGGACAACACGCTCGACGTTGGCGCACAGGTCCTCGACATCACCGGGACGACACTGGAGCGCATCGACGTCGACGGCCAGCCGCTTGAGCGTCGACGACACATCACCGTTCGTCGGCTGCGCGGTGCCGTTGACGAACCGTCGCAACGCGTGGTCGTCGCCGTCGACGTCGAGGCCAACGAGGAGTGTTTCGCCAACATTGGACAGCTTGCACGCCAGTGCCTCGGCGAACGCTGGGGCATCGTCGTCGAGCGCGTGCAGGTCGTCGATCACGTGAACCCACGCGCCGGGCGTCAGCGCGATTTCGCACGTGATGTCGGGCTGCGCATCGTCGCGGGCAAAGCCGACGGCGGCGTAGTGGCCAATGACGGCGTGGACGACGTCGTCGAAGCGGTCTCGGGCGCGGACGTGAAACGTCATGAAACGGCAGTCGCGCAGGCGTCTTGTGCGGTCAACTGGAGCGGTCCTGTCGGGATCACTCCTGCTCGGTGGACCAGTCCGCGCCATCATCGGTGGCCTGCGGAAACGGCATGCCTCGCTGTTGCTGCCACACCTGCAACAACGCCTTCGCCGCTTTCACGGCCTCCGGCGACGACGACGACGACGACGCCACCGACTGCAGCACCGCCACCGCGCGCCGCGGCTCGCCCGCAAAGGGCTGCTGCGACAACGCCGCGATCAACGCGAACACCGCGTCGTCGCCGAGCTGGTCGGCCACCAACTGCGCCATTGCCGCGCCGGCCCAGTAGCAATGTTGGTAGCTGTGGCGCGCGTCCATCTCGCTGCAGGCGCGCTCGACGCTGAGACCGTCGTCGACGGCGCGGGCTTTGCCTGCTGCCAGGCCCATCGCCAACTCGGCCTGCGCCGTCTGCTTCGACCGACGCTGCGAACGCACGGGCAGCAGCTCCTGCTCCCACGTCGTCAGTCCTTCGTTGAACCAGCCGTCGCCGCGCACCACTGGCGGCAACAGCGTGTGCGCCAACTCGTGGGTCAACACCCAACGACCATTGCTGTCGACGTCGTCACCTGCGGTCGGTGTGGGCACGGCGGGCGCCGCCAACGGTCCGCGCCCCACGTGCAGCACCATGCCCGGCACGTCGCCACCACGGCCCAAAAAGCCCATCAACACGGCACGGCTGCCGGCGTGCGGCGCCACCAACACCAACACCTCGGGCTGGGGGAACTGCCCGGTCACCGAGGCCACGTCGTCGACGGCAGCCTGCAACCACGTCGACAATGTGCTCGGCGCGACTGCAGCGCTGTCGTCGAGCCACACCACGCGCAACGTGGTGCCCGCGCGCGCGATGCTCGAGGTGCGCGTCGACAACGCTCCCAACGCGCCAAACGACTGCACGGCGAACGTGCTCGCGGGCACGATGAAGCCGCCGCGATCGTCGACGACGAACGGCAACGCCGCCGACAACGCGGGCCCGTCGGTGGCACCGCTGTTGACCACCACGCGCCCCGTCACCGACGACGCTGCTGACGACGAGGGCCACGGCTCGGGTCGCCACAACCACGCGTCGGGGCTGAGCAGCACGCTGCGGCCCACGATCTGGGCGATGTCGTGGCGGTCGACGGTGCGCGCGAGGCCTTCGATGTCGACGACGTAGCCCACGCACAAGCCTGGCCGCAGCACCGAGGTGTCAATACCGCGATCGTCCATCGGCAGGTGGCCCAGCACGTGGCCCGCCGTGTCGACGACGACGGGGACCTCGATCAGGTGGGCGATGGCATCGTCGTACTCGGGGACCACGCGCGGCGGCGGCGTGCCCGCGAAGCACAGGCGCATCTGCACGGCCCCCACGTCGACGTCACCGCCGGGCAACAACGTTGCGGTCCACACCGGCGCGCCCGCGTGCAGCGCTGACACCGTGGGCGCTGCACGCGGCACGCACGCGGCAGAAACAACAACAGCGACGACGAGGGCCCATGCCCAGCGCCCGTCGCTGTGTCGATGACAACGCACGCTGCTCAGGCGTTGCGGGCCTTCAAGAGCCGCTGCAGCTCCTCTTTGATGATGACCTCGGCGAGCTCGGGCACGATCTCCCAGCAGATGCGCTCGATGATCGCCTTCGCCTCGGCCGACAGCGCCGCCGTCGACGGCGCCTCGCCCGTGGTCGCCGCAATCGCCGGCGCTGCCTGGGCCACCACCGCCGCCGTCGCCGCGGCCACCGCTGCAGCCACAGGCGCTGCCGTGGGCACCGTCACCGGCTGTGCTGTCTCTTCAGCCGTCACCAGCTCGTCGATGGCGATGCGCGCCGTGGTCTTGGCGAGATCGGCGCTCGACGTCGACACGGCCTCGGCGAGATCGAAGCCCGCGTTGCCGGTCTCGGTGGAACCAAGGCCCATCGCCTCGATCGCGAGTGTGGGCGCGCGGGCCAACACGGGAGCCGCTGGCAACGGCGTGGGCACGCGGGCGGGCTGAAACGGTGGCGCTGGCGGCGTCCACGCTGGAACCGCAGGCGCAGGCTTGACCGCTTCTTCGGCGGCGGCAAACGGCGGCAACGTCGTGGCGGGCAAACCAGCCCCCGGCGACATCGCCTGCCAACCAGCGTTCGCGGTCGGGGCGGCAGCCACCGGGGCGACAGTGTTGGGCGCCGAAAACGGCGACGCGGCCGGTGCCGCAGCGACCGGAGCGGCCGACGACACCGCGGCTCCCAGGCCAAACGGATCGAGCGCGCGCGCAGCTGGAGCGGGTGCGGCCACGGGCGTGGGCGGAATGCTTGGCACGGCGGGGCGCGGCGCAAACGACGGCACACCACCAAGGCCCGGCGGACGCGGCAAACCACCCAGCGACGGCGGACGCGGCATGTTGATCGCCGCGGCCGTGGACGGTGCCGTCGACGACACGAACGAGCCTGGCGGCGTGGCGGCCACGCCGAGGACGTTGCGCACGCGATCGAGCAACGTGGCGCAGTCGAACGGCTTTTGCACAAAGCCCACGATGCCAGCGGCCGAACCACGGCCCTCGTCGTAGGGGTTGGCCGCGGCCGACAACAACATCACCGGGATGTTGGCGGTGGCGGGGTCGGCGCGCAGGGCGGCAGCGAGGTCGTAGCCGCTTTGGTCGGCCATGGTGTGGTCGGCGAGCACCAACGACGGAGCCTGGGCCTTCGCGCGGCTGATCGCTTCGGCAGCGCTGCCGGCTTTGATCACCGTGAACGGTTCTTTGTCGAACACGATCTCGACAGCACGCTGGATCGTGACGCTGTCGTCGGCGACGAGGATCGTATGCATTCGCGAAGCTCCCACGCAGGCAGAAAGACGAGTGGTGTCTACCCCGTTGCAGGGCTTTCCGACAGTTTCATGCGCGACCGTTTCCAAACCGCGGCCGTTTTTGCACGGCAGCGTCAACGACAGCAGTGCAACGCGGTCAGCGACTACTGCTGCGGTGCTTTCTTCGCCTGCGCAGCCTTCGCCTTCGCTGCCTTTGCTGCCTTTGCCGCTGCCTTCACCGCGTCTTTGGTGAGCGCACAGGGCGACACATCGGTGACAACGCCCGCCTCGTCGATGGTGACCAACCCGCCGTGGCGGCCGACCTCGGCGCGGTAGTGGTCGTCGTCGATGGGCTCGATGGCGCTGTAGCCCATGAAGCCATCACCAAACGACGTGAGCTTCTCGCCGCCGCGAAACTTCTGGTGCTCCTGGCGGTACGCCACCTGCGCGGCGTGAATCTGTTTGGCCTTCGCGTGCATCGCGTCCCGGCAGAGCGCCGCATCGGTAGCCGGCAACGTGTCGACGACCCAACCGCCTGGCGCCTTGGAAAACGCCGTGGGCAGCGCCTTGCGTCGTCCTTCGGCCACCGCGGCATGGAGCCACTCGAGGTCGTCGGCGAAGTTCGATGGCTGACCACTCGGCGGAGCGCTGAGCGCAAAACGACCGCTGGCGCGCGCGAACACGTCGAGGTCGATGCGGTACATGGCCTCGTCGTAGAAGCGCACCTCGTGCGAGCCACCCTCGCCAGGTATCCACAACGCGACGATGGGCGTGTACGGCTGCGGAATGTCGTCGTCGTCGATGACGCGCGGACTGTTCTTCACGAGCATGTCGACGTCGCGCTGGCCGACACCCGCCTTGAGAAACAGCCGCTTCAACTCGGCGTCGGTGGCAAGCAACGCCTCGAGGCCCTCGCCTTTGAGGGCTGTTGGCAGCTGCGCGTCAAACGCCTTCACCTCGTCGAGTGGGGTGGCGGCGACCACACCGCCCGCAGGAGGTGCAGCGAGCGCCAACGAGCACACCGGAGCAAGCAACCACAGCATGTGCACCTCTTGAGCTGTTGCGCGTCGACGTCAGGGGCCGACGACGACGAATTCGACGCGGCGGTTCTTTGGATCGTTGGCGGCGCCGACCGGGCTTTTCAGGCCCATGCCCGAGGTCTCGAAGCGCTCGGGGGCAATGCCCAGAGCCACCAACGCGTCTTTCACCGACTGCGCGCGCGCCTCGGTGAGGGCCTTGGCCTCCGACGGATCGGCCACCTCGCTCGCGTCGGTGTGGGCCTCGATGCTCAAGCGCGTGGTGGGGCTCGTGATGAGCAGGTCGGCCACTTCCTCGAGGAGGTACGCCGCCGTCGACTGCAAGCGCGCGGTCTTGAACACAAACGGCATGCGGCTGGTGGTCTCGAGGCGGTCTTTGTTCAACGACGCCGAACGCTTCTTGGGCAACTTGCGCATCTCGAAGGTGGTGGCCGCGCGACCGCCGGGCTCGACGACAAAGCGCGACGCCTGCGCGAGATACCCCACCGCACGCGCCGTGACCTGCACCGCACCAGGCTTGACCTCGAGGTCGAAGGCACCGCTTTTCGCCGTGCCGCCATCGCGGGTACCGCTGCGATCGGTGACCTCGAGCAGCACCTCGACGGCCTCGTCTTCTTTGTTGGTGGCAAAGCCGACGACGTGCGTGACGCCAGCACCTGCGCGCGCGGTCATGGAGACATCGGCGCGCGCCGTGCTGCCATTGATGACCACGGTGGTGCTCACGTCGTCGTGGCCGGGTGCGGTCACGCGCGCGACCACCGAACCATTGCCGACGGGCAAGGCGAAACAGCCCGCGGTGTCGACGAGCAATTGCGGCCCCGGTTGGCCGTCGATCGTCAATGACACAGTGGCATCAGCGACCACGCCAGCGGCATCTTTCACGCAGCCTTCGAGGCGACCATGCGCAGGCCCACCACCGACCACGCCCGCGACGGGCACCGTGGGTGACGACGACGACGACATGGCGGTGCCGAACAGATCGAACGCGTGGCTGACGGCGATGCGCGCGCTCCACAACGGATTGATGGGCTGGCCAGCGACGGTTTGCGCGAGGTCGATGGCGGCACCACCGGCGGTGCCCGAGAGCCCGACGTCGGCCGACAGATCGATGCGCGCACCACCAACGCCCAACCGCACACCAGGCGTGAGCGTGAGCCAGGCGTCGCCGAAGGGGGCGTAGTCGGGAACACCGAGGGCGGTTTGGTACCAGACCTCGAGAAACGGCGTGACGTACGGCAGCGGTGCTTCAACACCAAGGCCAACGCTGACCTGGTTGTGCAACCACTGTTGGGTGGCGAGGGCGATCAACGCCCCGTCGGCACCGTCGAGGAGGTAGGGGTTGTCGGCCCCTTCGCCCGCGAGCTGCGCGAACTGCAGCGTGTAGCCCGCGAGCACATGCGCACGCAGCGGCAGGTTCGCTGTGAGCAGATCGAACGTGACGTGGCCGGCAGCGCGCAACGAGCTGTTGCCGAGGTCGAAACCGACTTTGTTGCTGCGCGTGGGCAACCCGTACGTGGCGCTGAGCGCGGCATTGACGAGGCCAAAGCCCGCGCCGCCTTTGACGGTGAGCAGCGCGTCGCCGACGGAGGCCTGAGGCTGCGCACGGGCACTGTTCATGTTGGCCGCAGCACGCATGGCAACGGAGATTTCGAGCGCACGAAACGCCGAGAAGCCGACGACGGCGTTGCCAGCAAGCAGCGTGTTGGCGTCGTCTTTGCCGGGCACGACACCGTCGCTGCTGGTGAAGCCGCTGCCCGACACACCAAGCCACGACAGGCCGGTGTCGCCGACGATCGCACTGGTGGTGTGCACGAGGCCGTTTTGGCCAAGCGCATTGGGGGCAGCGAGCACCAGCCTGTCGTCGTCGGCGCGGGCCGCCGAAGCTGTAAACACCACCGCAGCAGACAACAGCGAAACAACGTCGTGGGCGCGCATGGGCAGCACCCTACGACGTTCGAGCACGCCAACGCACGAAACCGTCAAACAACGACGACCAGGGGCAACGCCAGCGGCACGCACGGCGGCTCCGAGCAGCACGCAGGAGCCCGCGCAGCAACGAGCAAGCGCAGGCAGCAACGAGCAAGGGCAGGCAGCAACGAGCAAGCGCAGGCAGCAACGAGCAAGCGCAGGCAGCACCCGCGCAGCAACGAGCACGCGCAGGCCGGCGGGCGCACGCCGCACGCCACAGAAGCCCGAGCAAACACAAGCACGCGCAGGCCGGCGGGCGCCGGGTCCGACGCCTCGCAGGAGCGCGACCGCAGGGGAAACGCCCGCGCCGGCGAGCTGAAAGGGGCGGGCGTCGCTCCGTAGAACGCGGCGCAACCACCCGAAATATCAAGCAAAAGCGCGCGGGGGTCTTGGGGGCCGCCGCGCACCGCGGCCCCCAAGTCGCGCCGAAGGCGTAGTCCAAAGCCAGGACGCACTGATCGCCGATCAACGAGTGACGCGACGACGTGAAGCGCGCCACAAACACGACAGCAACGACGACGACGACAAACGACAAACGACAAACGACAAACGACAAACGACAAACGACAAACGACAAACGACAAACGACAAACGACAAACGACAAACGACAAACGACAAACGACAAACGACAAACGACAAACGACAAACGACGACGACGACGACCGGAACCTGTCAACGACTTTGGGAATCGAGTTGCTGGCATTCAGTGAACCGAATCTTGTGAGCTGACTGGTGCGTGCGGGTAGACCTCCGTGGAAAACGTCGTCGATGCGGCAACGGAGGCTGGTGAAGGTTGGGTCGAGCAGACTGGCGTGGTTGCGGCTGGGCTCGTCGTCGGGGGATTGATGGCCACCTGCGATGGCAGTTGCCGCAGTCGCGGCGGGCCTTGAACGAAGCGCTCCGGGTGTTGCGCGTAGGCCGCCATCATCACGTCGTGGCGCTGCTTGAGCACGGCGTCAGCGCGGCCGAAGTGCACGTCGCTCGGGGTGAGCAGCTCGATGCCGCTGTGATGGTGTTCGTCGTTGTACCAAGAAAAGAACTGCCGGCAGTGGGCGAGTCCGTCGTCGAGGTTTCGCAACTTTCGCGGGAAGCCGGGGTGGTACTTCAACGTCTTGAAGTGGCTCTCGGAGTACGGGTTGTCGTTGCTCGTGTGCGGTCGGCTGAAACTCTTGTTGACGTCGAGCTCGGCCAACAACTGCGACAACAGTTTGCTACGCATGGGCGCGCCGCGGTCTGCGTGCAGCGTGATGCAGCCGGGTTTGACATCGTTCCTTGCCACAACTTCGTCGACGAGACGCGTCGCCAGCGCGGCGTTCTCGCGCTCAGCAAGCAGCCAGCCGACGACGTAGCGGCTGTAGATGTCGATGACGACGTACAGGTACAGGTAGACGAGCTTCGTCGTCGTCAGCAGCTTGGTGATGTCCCACGACCACACCTGATTTGGCGCCGTCGCGACCAGCTCGGGCTTCGCGTAGTTCGGATGCACCAGCTGGTTGCGGCGCTCGCGCACCTCGTCGTGCTTGGCGAGCAGCCGGTACAACGTGCGCTCAGAGCCAACGTAGCGGCCCTCCTCTGCGAGCGTCGCCACGACCTCGGCAGGAGGGCGGTCCTGAAACCGCTCCTCGTGTAGGGCATCCAGGGCCACCTGCTGCTCGGTCGCCGACAACGCCCGTGCCGGCGTTCGACGCTTCGACGGCCGAGAAGGCTGCAGAAGCCGATAGAATGTAGACGTCGACAAGCCCAACGCGTCGAGCGTGGCGACGACTCCCGACGTCGGGATGGTTTCAGCGGCAGCGCTCATGAGTCGCTCTCGTCGTTGTCGAGCGTCTTCAGCGTGATGCCCAGCAGCGAAGCCACTTTTTTTTGGACATCGATGATGGCCTCGGCCTGCGCCAGCCGACGAGACAGTTTCGCGTTCTCGCGTTGCAGACGCACCAGTTCGGCGTCGACGGGCTGTGCGGGCTTGCGGCCGCGCTTCTTCTGCAGGGCGGCGACACCGCCGTTGCGCAGCTCCTTCCGCCACGCAGCGAGGTGCGACGCGTACAGGCCCTCGCGTCGCAGGATGACGGCGACAGCGCCACGCTCGGTGGCGGCGGCGACCTCGTCGAGCACCTTGAGCTTGTACGCCGCGGTGTACGTTCGACGTCGAGCACGAGCGCTGACCTCGGTGTCAGGCTTGTTCGAGGGGAGGGGACCGACCTGGTTGGCCATGGGCAAGACTTTCACGCCCCGTCAGTAATTTCAGGCAGTCGAAGATTCCCACGGTTGTTGGCAGAGGGGGGACGACAGCTACAGCCACAAGCCAAGAAGCAGGCGAGGCGCAAACTGCACATTGGTGGTGCCAGGAACGATGGTCACCGTGGAGACACCAAGCCCACTGCCAGCCTCAAGAAACCAGCGCCCAGGCAACGAGAACTGAGCAGCAGCATCAAGCCCACCAACGAGCCCGACGGCAAAGCCACCATCGCCAGAGCCCCAGCTGCGTTCGGTGGTCTGCTGCACAACATGCACGCCGCCGACAACGCCAGCAGACAACGAGACCCACGACGCATCCCACGTCAACGACAACGCCGTCGACAGGCGTGCCGACGTGTAGCTCTGCGTGATGGTCTCGTCGCTGACGGTGTTGACGTAGAAGTACTCACTGCCCGACATCACATCGAGCTGCGGCGTGATGGTGACCTGACTCAAGGCGATCGGCACCTGCAGATGCACACCGACCGACCACGGCAACGCGCTGAACGTCAACGACGGACCAAGCGCCAACCCGGCCACCAGTGGCCGCTCGCTGTGCCCTTTGCGCACCAGGCGCGCAAACGACGACGCCTTCAACATCGACACGTTCAACGCCGTGGTCTGGCCCGCGACGACGACGAGGTCGCCTTCGAACATGGTGTCATCGCTGCGCGCCACCACGGCATAGGTGCCAGGTGCCACCACGAGGAACCGGTTGGTGTCGTTGGCCGCCAATTCAGCCACCACGCGCCCCGACGAAAACAGCACCATCTGCGTGCGTGCCGACGCGAACACGCGGCCCTGCTCGTCGTCGAAACGGGTGAGCACGAGATCGCTGCGGCCGCGCAGGTCGTAGCGAAACGTGGGGTGCTGCACGCCTGCTGACGACGTGGTCGACAACTTTACCGTGTGGTTGAAGGCGTAGTCGTAGGCCTCGGTGAGGGTGATGCGGCGGTCGCCGTCGTCGTCGGCAGCGCCTGACAGCGCCGAGGTGAGCGCGTGGGTGAAAAACGATCCCTGCAGGTCATCAGACTCGGCGGCGTCTTCGCCGGCGGCCGACGCGGTGACGATGGCGTAGCCCACAGCGTCGATCTCGGGGGCTGCGGCTTCGCCACCTTTCACGCGCGTGAGGCTGCCAGAGCGGCACGCATCGAGGATGAGCAGGCGGGTGGCGGCACGGCTTTGGCGCAGGCGCTCGTCGAGGTCGCGCAGCACCAACTGCGACCGGCCCAGGTGCAGCGCGCGTTGGCTGGCGTGCCCTGAGTAGTACACGACGAGCAACGTTGGCCCGCTGACCTGAGCGATGCGCTGCTCGAGTTCGTCGAGGGCAGAGATCACGGTGTCGGCGGTGTCGCGGTCGTCGACGAGCGTGACGAGATCGGTGGCGCGCACATCGCCCAGGCGCAGCAGCACATCGGCCATGCGTTCGGCGTCGACGCGCGCGTAGCGCAGGGCTTCTTCGCCGACGTCGCCTTCGTTGTGGCCGATCACCAACGCGAAGCGCCGCGGTTCGTTGGCCGCAGCACTCGACCCTGCCGACGCCGCATGCGCCGTCGTGGCGCACCACACGAGCAGTGCCGCACAGACCAGCCTCATGGACGCGGCTCGACGTGAACACCAATGGTGTCGACGACACACGCGGGGCGTTGTGGGTGGTCGATCGCGAGGTGGGCCGCACCATCGAAGGCCTGCGTGGCGGCCTCGGTGTTGCACACAAGCACACGAATCTGCTGCGTGTTGGCGGCAAGCGTCGACGACAACAGCTGGACCGGCTGCTGCGCGTGCACGGGCGTTGGTCCAGCGATGGGCTGCCACGTTGTGCCGTCAGCGCTGCTCGACACGACTGCCACGCCGTCGCTTTTGCTGGTGACGTGGGCGCGCACACGCGCAGTGCTGGGCACGGTGTCGCCGTCAAAGAGGTCGGCACCGTCGAGCACGCCGAACTGCGCTGTCACGCCCAGGCCCTTCAGACGCTCGCGCACGTCGGCGTCGGGCTCGGGCACCGTCGGTCCCCACACCGCCAGCACGACGACGGCGGCCGCCGCCGCAGCGCCAAGGCCCGAGCCCCATCGGATCGCGCGGCGCGACGACAGCGAGATCACCTGCGCCAACGACGACGACGACGACGACGACGACGACGACGGTGGAGCAGCAGCCGTCGACAACGCGGGCAGCGGCAACGGCGCGCTCTGCCACTGCAACCATTCCTCGCGGTGGGCGGTGAAGCGGGCCTGACACGCCGGTGACGACGACAGATGCGTCTCGAGAGCTGTGCGTTGTTCGGCGGTGGCTTCGTTGGTGAGCACGCGATCGAAGTCGAGGTCGCTGCAACAGCCGCGCGGTCCCATCGTCGACAACTGGGCCAACAGCGGCCCCTCGCCCCACGGCAGACGCGCGCTGTCGACGTCAAAGCCAGACAGGCCAGACGGATCAGATGGATCAGCTGGGTCAGACGGGTCAGACGGGTCAGACATGGTGCTCCTGTGCCGCCTTGCGGGCTGTTTCTGTGGCGAGGGCCAACGCTGCAGCCACCGCGCGCCGACCGATGCCCAACACTTCGGCAATCTGATCTTGCGTCATTTCATCGATATAATAATACACCACAACTTGAGCGACATCGTCAGGCAAGCGGGCCAGCAGCAGGCGCAGTTCGTTGCGGTGGTCGCCGGTGGGTGCTTGGGCGCGCGCCAGCGATGGCGCCACGTGGTCGTCGACGATGCGGCGGCGGTTGTTGCGATCCCGCAGCGTGGCCAGGCAATGGTTGGTGGTCACCGCGTACAGAAACGTGGCGGGCCGGCTGCGACCCTGAAAAGAATCGGGCTTTGTCAGCAGCCTTGTAAAGATACTCTGTATGGCATCGCGCGCGTCGTCTTCGTTGCCAAGGATCGAGCGCGCCCGTCGCAGCGCGAGCCCGCCGTGGCTGCGGTACAGCGCTTCGATGGCGGCCGCGTCAAAGCGGTCGCTGCCGTCGGGGGCCGGGGGAAGAACACTCATCAGCACGTCGTCACAGCCCCTTGCGCAGGCGCGCCACCTGGTTGGTGGTGTCGAGCGTGAACACGACGGCCTCGCAGGCCGCGAAGGCAGCGGCGGCCTCGGCACAGCAGTCGGCCTCGCCGCGCCCCGTGACGACGTCGCAGTCGGTGGCGCAGGTGGCCGCGACGTCGTCACCACAGCGGCGTGCGGCGGGATCGCTGCTGTCGAACACGTAGGCCGTGGCGTCGTCGAATTCGAGTTCTTCTTCGAGGCCGTCGACGACAAACGGTAGGGCGGCGATGTTGTCGCGGCTTTCGATCTGCCACACGCTCGAGCGCGAGCGGGCGATGCGCGCGCTGGCCTCGACGTCGTTGTCTTCGAAGGCGGCGAACACATCGTCGGGGGCGCCGAAAAAGATGTCGAAGCGCGAGATGCCGTCGTCGCTGCCGTCGTCAGGGGGCAACTCATACACCGACAGCCAGGTCTCGCCGGGCTCGAAGCTGCTCAAGGCACACACGGCGAGATCGGGCCCCTTCGACGTCGACCACGCCGCCGCGGGCATGCCGTTGTCGATGACGTCTTCGATCAACACCGGCAGCGAGAATTCCTCGAAGCCGAGATCGCCCGGTGGCCGCAACGAATCGCACGCCGCACTCGCCGCCACTGCTGCCACCACACACCACCGCATGCCCGTTGCGATGCGTGAGCCGGTGCGCGCCGTGCAGACCTCGGCCGCACACGCTGTGACCACCGACACGTCTGCGACGATCGTGGCTATCATGCTGAAACACCGACGGTTTTTGGCAGGTTTCACAGGTTCCACGCGCTGGCGGCCTCGCGCCCCCGCTTCACGGCCCGCAGATCCACCAGCACCGCACGCCCCTTCTGCGGCGGCAGGTGCTTGTGCGCGTAGGCCTCGACGGCGGCCACGCGTGCTGCACGCAACGGACGCGCTGACGAGAGCACGAGCCCGGCAGTGCCATCGGCCACGTCGTCGTCGTTGCCAATCGTGAGCTCGCCGCTGCCCAGACGTTCAACGATCGCTTCGGCCGCGCCAATGCGAAACGCCTCGTGCCACTGCCGCGGACGCCCCGGGCCGTGTGTCGCCGACAACCACTCGATGCGCGTGACCAGGCTGGACCACAGCACGAGCACGGCCTCGCGGTCTTTGGCGAAGCCGCAGAAGCACAACCACGTCTCGTCGTCGACGTCGACGGTGTAGGCGATGCCCGCGTTTTCGGCGGCCAACCCGCTGGCCAAAAACAGCTTCCAGCGCCGAAAGCGCCGCGAGCGTTCCAACGGCTGCTCGCGTCCGTCGGTGATCGGATCGTTTTTGTCGTCGGACGTGCCCGCCAGCAACGACGACAACTGGTAGCGCGTGATCAACGCCTGCGCCGCGGCAAACGCCGACGCCGCCTCGTGCACATTGCTCGACGTCGACAACGCCAGCAGCTTCTTCACGCGGGTCAGCACCGTATCGAGCGAGGCCATGGTCGTCGTTGACGCAGGCGCAAGCGGGCTGCAACCCGTGCCAGACCGGTCAACGCTTGCGTCCCGCCGTCGTCGGGGGCAGCGTTCAGCGAGATGTTGCTCGTCGCTACCCTGCAGTTGCTGCTGGCCGCCCAGGCCACAACCACCTTCGATCCGGCTGCCGATCCGGTTGATCCGGTTGCCGCCGCATCAGCAACGCCCTCGTCCGTCGTCGAGCGCCCCGCTGAACTCACCGTCGAGCAACAACAGCTCGCCACCTTGCGCCGCATCGAAAGTGAACTGTCGGTGGGCCGCAGCCTCGTTGCTGCCGACCGCAGCGCCCTGGTCGACCTTGTCGGCAGCCAGTTCCCCGTCGTGCGCGCCACCGCCGTTGCGGTGTTGCCGTGGCTCGAGCCAGCGGTGGCCGTCCCGCTGCTGCTCAAGGCCAGCCACGACGACGACGATCGCGTCCGCGCCACCGTTGGCCAATCGCTCATGCCGCTGGGCCGTCGGCTCACCGAGCCGGGCGAGCGCGCGAACGTGACGGCCACAGCCCTTGCGCTCGTCGACGATCGCTCTGACGAAGTCTCGTGCGTGGCTGCCGAGTTGCTCGCGGCCTTGTCGCCCACCGACGCGCAAGCAGCGTTGCAACAGCGGGCGTCGTCGTCGTCCGACCAGCGCTACCAGTGCTTCGCGCGCTTCGCTGGCCTGCCTGCGCGCCCCGCCAATGTCAGCCCGCTGCCGCCACGGCCCGACGACAGCACCACGCCCAGCAGCCCGGAGCTGGTCGGCAAAACCCCTGCCCCCGTGGTCGACACCGACTGGCTCACCGTGGCCGTGGCGACGGGTGCTGGCTTGATGGTGGGTGGCACGTTGCCGGCGGGGTTCGTGCCCGCGCGCGACTTCCTCGTCTACGACGACACCTCGACGCGTTTGTCGCGCCAGGAGATTTCGTTCGGCACCACCATCGCCAGCAGCCTTGCCGGCGGTGTGGCCTTTGGTGGTGCGGCCTTCGCGCTCGATCGCGTGGCGGGCCCGTTGTCGACGTCGGAAGCTGCCGCCAGTGCCGCAGGCACCAGCAGTGCGGCGCTGGTCGGTGCGGGCCTTGCCTACGCGTTGTTGCCGTCGGGTGGCACGGGTGCCGTGGTGTTGGCAGCCACCACCACGGCGGGGCTTATGGCCAGCATGGGGTGGGTGCGCGTCGTCGACGTCACGGCCAACGACAACACCCTCGTTCTTGGCGCGATGAGCATGGGCACGATGGCTGGTTTGTTCGGCGTGTTCGCGGCACTTCCCGTCGCCCTCACCGAGGTCAACGGTGTCGCACGGGCCAGCATTGGCGTGGGTGCCGCTGTGGCGGGGGCGGGGGTGGCGGGGCTTGGCGCGTTGGCGGCGGCCCCGCTGGTCGACGTCACGCCCATGCGCGTGGTCACGGTGGTGGGTGGTGCCGGCATTGGTGCCGGCGTGGTGGGCACCATCGCGTTTGCCGCTGTGCCGAGCGATCTCGACGTCGCCACGCGCGTGGGTGCAGGCCTCGCGTTGGGTGGTGCGGTCGCGGGTGCCGTGGTGGGCATGTTCATCCCGGGCAGTTGGATCGGCGAAGCAGCGACGACGACGACGACGACGACCCTTGCAGCGAACGAGGTCGAGTGATGAGCCGCGATCCAGCCACCAAGCCGCGCGTGTTGATCGTCGAAGACGATGCCTCGATTGCTGCGGGGTTGCGCTTGAACCTGCGGCACGAAGGGTGTGCGGTCACCGTCGAGAGCGATGGGCAGGCGGGGTTGAAGCGGGCCCTCGACGAAGCCCCCGACCTCGTCATCCTCGACGTGATGTTGCCGAGCATGAACGGCTTCGAGGTGCTGCGCGAGCTGCGTCGTCGTGGAAGTACCTCGGGCATCATCATGCTGACGGCGAAGGGGCTTGAAGAAGACAAGGTCATGGGCCTCGACCTCGGTGCCGACGACTACGTGCAAAAGCCCTTTGGCCTGTCGGAGTTGATTGCGCGCATCAACGCGGTGCTGCGTCGACGATCGGCCCAACAGCCCAGCCTCGTCGAGTTCGGCGATGCGGTGGTGGTGGATCGTCGGGCGCGCACGGTGAGCCGGCGTGGCGAGGTGGTGGCGGTGTCGCCGCGCGAGATGTCGCTGCTGCTGTTTCTCGTCGACCACCCGGGCCGAGCGCACTCGCGCGATCAGCTGCTCGAGGGTGCGTGGGGCCTCGACTACGAAGGCACCGAGCGCACCGTCGACAACTTCGTGGTCAGCCTGAGAAAGAAGCTCGAGGTCGATGCCGACGCGCCCGCCCACTTCATCACGGTGCGCGGCCTCGGCTACCGCTTCGACCTGCTGCCCGCGAAGCCCTGACGTCGTCGACAGGCGGCACGCGAGATGCAGTGGGATCGGCGTGCGTGCGTTTCGCGCACAGCTGAGGAACCATGAAGAACCCTGCCATCGCGCTGTTGTTTTCGATCGCTTGGGGTGCCGCTGGCTGCGGCCAGGTGTGCGACCTGGATCGCATCGTGGGCGGACTCTCTGTCGACGTGCCATGGCTCGCCGACGAGCCGTTCGACGTCGCAATGACGACACCAACACGTTCGCTCTCGTGGGCGACGTCAACTACAAGCTCCCGCCAACGACAACTACATCTCCCCTTGAACTGCCTACTTCTTCTGCTTCGTAGTTGTCGTCTGGGTAGTTGTCGT
>JBIKRQ010000452.1:0-4963 GCA_044349155.1 Myxococcota bacterium | reverse complement strand
AGATCCGGAACACCCGATATTTGGCGCAGCTCTCGACGACGAACACCTCATTTCTCGTCGAGAACCGACTGCCGACTTTTTCAGCAACCTGCTAGCGCGCTCGGTGCTAGATTGGCTGGATGTTGCTGTTGCCGCTGACCCTCGCACTGGCATCTGCACCGGCCGCGTCGGGGGTGCCGCCGGCGAGCCTCGATCAAGCCGCCATCGATCATGCGCAAGTGCAGCGCCTGGTGTCGTTGCGGCAGCGGGCCGAGCGCGATCACCTCAAGCGTTTGGGCATCTGGGGCGTCACCAACGTCGTCGCGGGTGCTGGTCTGTTGGCGATGGGCAGCCCCGCGGTGTCGCCGTTGGAAGCACCACCGCCAGCGCTGCGCGGCTACGGCATCCAGAGCATCGGCTGGGGAGCGGTGAACCTCGCGATCGCGGGCATCGGTCTGGTCACCAGCCCATCTGACGTCGATCTGACACGCGAAGCCGCCCTCGCCGCCGAAGACGACAACGCCAAGGTGCTGTGGGTGAATGTCGGACTCGACGTCGGCTACATGATGGCCGGCGGTGCGTTGGTGGCGGCTGGCACGTCGGGAGCGCAGCCCGCCGTCGATTGGATGGCGCACGGCACCGGGATCATCACGCAGGGCCTGGGGCTCCTGGTGCTCGACGTGGTGGCGGTGCTCGGCAGTGCTGGTCGTGAAGAAGCGCTGCAAGCATTACCGCCCACAACGATCCCGCCGCGTTGACACCATTCAGCGCTGAAGTGCATCTATGCCACGACGCGCTGTCGTCACTTTGATTGGCGGGGAGCCCCTCAAAGCCGTTCGCCTCGGCGACAAACCGCAAGCCGGTTTCTCTTCGAGGCTCAATGTGGAGTCTGTGTGCCCATCGACGCTGCCATCATCCTTGCTGCCGGTCGCGGTGAACGTCTGAGCGCGGTGTCGTCGACGCCCAAGCCGCTGCTGTCGTTGTCGGGCCGTGCGGGCGACAGCTGCTTTTTGGACATGCACCTGCGCTCGTTGGCCCACCACGGCGTCAAAGAGGTGGTGATTGTCGGCAACGCCACCACCGCGCGCGCGCCGTTGCGCTCGATCCTGCAGCTCGCCGGCAAGCTCAACGTGCGCATGGTGGTGAACCCCACCGACGACCTGTCGACGTCGGGCAGTGCCCACAGCTTGTGGCACGCGATGCACCACGCCAGCGGTCTGCTCGATGGTCAGCGGCGCGTGGTCTTCATGGATGCCGACGTGGTGTACGACGACGACGTCTTCGCCCGCCTCGCCGCCGCCGATCCCCGCCGTTCCGCCACCCTCGTTGCCGCGCGCGTCGACGACAACGCCGTCGACAAAGTCGTGGTGTGGGCCGACCCGCACGCGCCGCACAACGCGGTTCGGCATGGCGCGCGTCTGCGGGGCACGCCGTTGGTCGACGGACTCACGGCGGTGGGCGAGGCCACGGGCATCGTGCTGATGGCGCCGGGCGACCATGCCCGCTTCGTTGGCATCACCGACTGGGTCATCGCCAACAGCAGTGCGGGCACGCGCAGCGCGCACGAAGACATCACGCAGGCGATGATGACCCTCGACCTCGTCGACGTCGTCGCCCTCGATGCGGCCACCACGTTCTTCGCCGTCGACACGCCCGCCGACTACGAGCAGCTCACCACGAAGGTGTGGCCCGAGGTGGTGCAGCGCCGCGCGATGAGCATGCCGACGATGACGTTGCCGCCCACGCCGGTGTCGTTGCCGCCGATGCCGGTGCGCTGAGCGTCTGTCGCCGAGCTGAGTGGATTCTCGAGGCTGTCACGTAACAGTTTCAGGGGCACGACTTGCGAGCAGGAAGGAATTCGGATAAGGGCCGCAAATGCTTCGCTTGGACTTGCTGCCCGTTGTATTTGCCCTTTTTTGTTTGTATCACGCCCCGCTCAAATCGTATCCATCATGTTGCGGCGAAGGGTTTCCTGGCGGCGATTGCGTCACCGATGAGGACTGTTTCGATGGTGCAATATGCTTCGGCACACGTTGCTCCGGTACGTGTGATGATTGCAAAAAGGGGACCGCCATATGCTGGCAAGATGTGATGGAGGAATTGCCCGCCGACTATCAGGATTATGACTGTGAGCAATCATGTCGAGAGGGAGAAAACAATACGCAGGGCATCAACTGTGAACCACACTACTACTGCGATGTAGATGGGCATGTTAAATACATATCAGCTACATGCAGCGCTCGAATCGAGGGGCCAGGAGTCTACCGCCCAGGCGCGGTTGAATGTTGGACGCGAGGTGGTGAGCAAGCGTTAGTCGTCAACGGCATGCAGGTTCCGTGTGACGCTTGCACTACTGAGGTGTGCGACAACGGGACGGATGATGATTGTGATGGTAGAGCAGATTGCTTAGACACAAACTGCGAGCCATGTTGGAAGATTGTCGAGGTCCCGTGCAACGGAAAAGACGATGACGGAGATGGTTCCATCGACGAGGGTGGCTCCGGTATGATGGCGAGCTGCGACCAATGCCCATTCGTCGCAGAACCGGTGAATTTGCTTACTCGACAGATGTATGTGACCTCTCGAACTGCGGCATCAATCGATATTCCGATTAGCCCAGACCACAGTCTGAAGTTTGAGGTTGGTTATGATAGCCCTACCGCCAAAGCGGACTACCTGGACGATGTCTCTGGTGTGGGCGGCACTCAGCTGCCCTTCCAGCGCACGCTCGGAATGGGCGTTCGACACAGCTGGGACCACCGCCTGATCTTCGACGACCCGACGAACCCGCAGGTTGTGACGTGGCTGCACGGAAAAGGCAGCGTCATTCTGGTGCGTGAAGACACTGGTCCGAGTGGTCCGATGAGATTCCGAGCTGTTCCTGGCCGGTCGGACCAACTCACAAGTGTCGACGGTCAGCCAGGACAATGGCGCCTTCTGAGCAACGACGGTGACCTTCTGCTCTTTGAGCAGAGCCCAGGTACTGCATCACATCCGTGGAGCGGTGCGAACCACCAACCCGAAGTCTCTGGTCGGGTATCGATTCGCTCTCAACTACGAGGATGATGCGCCGAGCGTCGGTCGTTGCACTCTGCTCCCGGATCCGAACCCCAACGAGCTAACAAACTGCTGTGACCAGATTACGCCCAACGCGACGGGCTGCAGTGCGACCCGCGGCTTGTTGACCCGTATCGGTGTCGAATGGATTGAGGTTTCCGGAACGGTTACGCCAGGCCCGAGCATGGAGTTCAAGTATGAACCCGGTGGTCTCAGCTCCCGTGGCGAAGTGCGGCTGGCGAAGATTCTAGCAGGGGCTTTTCGAGCTGAGGCGGGTTACTCAACAGACACATTGCCCGTCCTGGCGACGTTTACCTATGACAATGCGGCAACTCAGTCCGCACAGCTGAGAGCGGTCAAGGACGCTCGGTACGGGACGGGTGACCTCTCAGTGAAACTTGGTTTCCAGTGGATCGCGTCAACTGGTGCGAATCGCTGGCAGCTGTCCACTGTGCAGGAGATTGGCACCAGTTGAGAGCTTTACATGGTCAACGAGTGGGCTTGTTGCGAGTCATCAGAGTCGCGACATCGCTGTTGCGACGACGAGCACTCCCAATCCTTCGTCAATGACATGGACTCGGAACGGGGCGACGGAAACGTCGACGTTCGACGATCAGGGCCACATTGTGACATGCGCCAGCGGCCACTGCGGTGTTGGGGCGCGAGACTATGCGCGCTCGGTCGTTTATGATGACTTCTATAGCCCAGGCCCTTCGTTCGTTGCCACAGAGCGCAATACGCATATGTACTACATGTATGATGCTTTTGATCGGCTCATGGTGACGTGCGAGGTGGTCCCGATTGCCAGCGGATCGGACTGTTTGATTGCGAATTACGATGAAGAGATGCGAACATTTGATCGCATATCGGTTGTTGGTAATGTTCGCAGTGTGCATCGATACTACTATGTTGGCCAAACAGGTGTCCTTCGCGCGGAGGCTGAGTGGCTCAACTCCGGAACTTCCACGAATTCTGCAAGCCTTTCGTTCCCGGTCGACGGGAATGGCGACTGGTTTGAAACCTCGGATGTGCCGCTGACTACTTGTCCTGTGCTGTCAACGACGTACGCCGACAACGGCGTCACCAACAGCTATCGCGTGAGTGTGTACGATCGGAACAGCAACGACGACGGTACGGCCGCAGGCAGGACGCTGAACGAGGAGCCTGGCGTCGGGCTTCAGGGTGACTTCGCACTCACGCGCACGACGACGATGGGCAGCGTTGATGGCGCAGACGAGGCCGGCACCTGCCAGGTGTTCGGCGTCGACCGCCATGGCCGTCGGTCTCGTGGTGTGACTGGCACGTCGGCGACCTCGGCTGTCGACCGACGTTTCGCCTGGAAGCTGGGGCTCATTACACCCTTCAACCCGACAGGATGGGCGTGGAGCTCCGTCGAGACTCTTTATAGAGGCTATAAGAATCTGACGACCACGCCACGCCGGGCTGGATTGCCCTCATCGTTTGCCATCCAAAAGACCGCGTCGAGCACATCTTCCACTGATCGGGTGTACTTGTGGAAAGAGTGCGGCACCGCGGTCTTGTATGACGAGGAAGGTTTGCTGACGTGCCTTGAGGTTCCGCACGGAACAGACTTCTACCGGGTGAACGAAACGAGCGTCACTGACGTTGGCGCCCGCAAACGCACGTGGACGTCGACGGATGAAACAGGCGCGACGCTCCTGGCCAGGTTCCGCACCGCGACAGCCATGGGGCGGGTTCTCGAAGAGGGGATCGTCGGCGGGAACAAGACAACCTATCGATACAACTCAACAGACGCTTCCATCGCGGCCGCGCTCACAAAGACGGAAGAAGTCCAGACTGAAAGTAACGGTACGACGACGGTGTTCTCGAAAACCGTCAACACCTACACCACCGAGTCTGGCGGTGGTCGTCCCGTGCTGACGTCGTCGACACCCTCCGCCACCGG
>JBIKRQ010000095.1:0-18500 GCA_044349155.1 Myxococcota bacterium | reverse complement strand
GAGGCACGAAATCGAGCGCCGAAACGGCAATGACGTCGTCGAACACAAGTTTGACGACGTCATCGTCGCGCCCAAAGCGCCATTTTTCAGCAACCTGCTAGAACTTCACGCGCTTGAATTCATGGAGGCATGCCGCCAACTCCATGAAAGTCAATATGAATTCGGGCGCGGAGCACCCGAATTCGGGCGCGGAGCGCCCGAATCATCCCTGGCGTTCGGCCTCGAGCGCCTGCAACCGACGCGCGCTCTGCACGAGCTGGTGCACCAGTTCGTTCTCGCCCATCACCTGATCGACGTAGCCAACGCTGCCTGGCGCCTCGACCGTGAACGACCAGCGCGCGCCAGCATCGATGGCGTAGTCCTTCAGCGTGCCGGCATGCGCCTCGCCCGGGGCGCGCGGCGCGCTCTCGACAACACCGGGGGCCACCATCGGCTTGCCGGCGCTCTGCGGTGACAACGTCGGGAAGTCTTCGGCAAACCCGCTCATCGCGTCGGCCGCCAGCTCGGCGGCGTTGACGTGGTAGAGCCAAAAGCCGTCGCGCGACGAGTAGCCCGCATGCAGGTCGATGGCGAGGTCGACGTCGGTGTCGTCGTAAAACGCGCGCAGCAACCGGGCTTCTTCGCTGTCACCCTCGGCGTCTGTACCGAAGCTGCGGTTCACGTCGATGTTGTCTGGGGTACGCCGCGTGCCTTGTGCATAGCCACGGGGATTGACCAGCGGCACGACGACGAACGCCACGTCCTCGCGCAAACGCGGGTCAGCCATCAGCTGCTCAAGCAACAGCATGGCGGCGGCTGTTCCGCAGGGCTCGTTGCCATGAACACCCCCGGTGACCACGACTTTCAGCCGTGGTTGCGGTGCTGCTCCGGTGTGCGGCAGATGAAGGGCGGCGATCGAGTGCCCATCAACCACCCCGAGCGTTGTCGTCGACACGCCGCGCGCGGTGAGGTCCGCGATGCGCGCTTCAACAGCGCTGATGTCGTTGGCCTGCACAATGCCTTGCAGCACATCAGCGGCCGCTTCGAGTTCAGCGCGGCTCAAGAAGCGGTCGCCGTCGTCGAGCTTTCGGGCAGCCCGCAGCAGTGCCGACTCCTCGGCGATGCCGCGACGAAGCATGATGTCGGCCACGACACTCGGCGAGAACCGAACGCCCTGCGTGTAGCGCGCGGCCATCGAGCGAGCGGCCGTCACGAGGTCAACCGCCGACAAGACCCGCTCGCCACGCTTGAGCGCAATCGCGGTTTGGATCAGCGCCGTCGCGTCGCCGATCGCAAACTGCTTCATCACCGCGTCGAGGTCTTCGGCGCGCCAGCTGTAGCCATTGAAGCTCGTGCCCATGTGCGCCGACGGCCGCGTGTAGACCGCCGGAATCGCCTCGTAGACGTCGTGTGGCGCTGGCTGCGCCTCGACCACCGTCGACGGCCCAGCGACGTGTGGCGGGCCGCCCTGCGCAGCGGTCGTGGCCGTCGCTGAAGTCGTCGTGGGCACAGCGCCAGGGCGCGCGGAGATGCTTGTCATTCGCGCACTGTAGCCCACGCAAAAACTCGCACAAGTGGTTGAAATTGTGCGCTTTTCAAAAAGAAAACGTGGTCAACCTTTCGGGTCGACCACGTCTTGCGCGAACGCCGTGATGTCATGGCGGTCGAACGTGCTCAGGCCTTCATGCCATCGACGATCGTGTTGAACGTCGCGCTCGGGCGCATGGCCGCCGTCGCCTTGTCGTAGTTCGGCGCGTAGTAGCCGCCGATGTCGACCGCCTTGCCCTGAACCGCCTTCAGCTCAGCGACGATGGTGTCGGTGCTCTCGCGCAGGGCCTTGGCCACAGGCGCAAACGCCGTCGCCAACGCCGCGTCGTCCTTCTGCTCAGCAAGCGCTTCGGCCCACCACAAGGTGAGGAAGAACTGGCTGTCGCGGTTGTCGAGCTGACCGACCTTGCCCTGTGGCGACTTGTTCTCGTCGAGCAGCTTGCCCGTGGCGGCATCGAGCGTGGTGGCCAACACCTTCGCGCGCGCGTTCTTCGTGGTGTCGGCGAGATGCTCAAAGCTCACCGCCAACGCGAGGAACTCACCGAGGCTGTCCCACCGCAGGTGGTTCTCCTCGGTGAACTGCTGCACATGCTTGGGCGCGCTGCCGCCGGCACCGGTCTCAAACAGACCGCCACCGTTCATGAGCGGCACGATCGAAAGCATCTTCGCCGACGTGCCGAGCTCGAGGATCGGGAACAAGTCGGTGAGGTAGTCGCGCAGCACGTTGCCAGTGCACGAGATGGTGTCGAGGCCATCCTTGATGCGCACGAGCGAGAACTTCGTCGCCGCCGACGGGTTCATGATCTCGATCTGCAGACCGCTCGTGTCGTGGTTGGGCAGGTACTGCTTCACCTTCTTGATCAGCTCGCGATCGTGGGCGCGCTTGTCGTCGAGCCAGAAGATGGTGGGCGCGCCCGTGGCACGCGCACGACCAACAGCAAGCTTCACCCAATCCTGGATCGGCGCATCCTTCACCTGGCACATGCGCCAGATGTCGCCGGCTTCGCAGACGTGCTCGAACACGACCGCGCCACCGTCGTTGTTGACGACGCGCACGGTGCCATCAGCGGGGATCTCGAACGTCTTGTCGTGCGAGCCGTACTCTTCGGCCGCCTGCGCCATCAGACCAACGTTTGGCACCGAGCCCATGGTCTTCGGGTCGAGTGCGCCGTGCTCTTTGCAAAACGCGATGACCTCTTCGTACACGCCGGCGTAGCTGTTGTCGGGGATGACCGCCTTCGTGTCTTGCGCCTTGCCCTGCTTGTTCCACATCTGGCCCGAGGTGCGGACCATCGCGGGCATCGAGGCGTCGACGATGACGTCGCTGGGCACGTGCAGATTGGTGATGCCCTTGTCGGAGTTCACCATCGCGACGTCGGGGCCCATTTCGTAGGCGAGGGCGATGTCGGCTTCGATGGCCTTCTTCTGGTCGGCGGGCAGCTTCTCGATCGCGGCGAGCACCTGACCAAAGCCGTCGCTCGGGTTTGCACCCACCGAGGCGAGGGCCGCGCCGTGCTTGTCGAACACGTTGGCGAAGTAGGCCTTCACGGCGTGACCGAACATCAGCGGATCGCTGACCTTCATCATCGTCGCCTTGAGGTGCAACGAGAACAGCACGCCCTGCTTCTTCGCGTCCTTGATCTCAGCGTCGAAGAACGAACGCAGCGCCTTGGCACTCATGAACGTTGCGTCGATGACTTCGCCGGCGAGGACCGGGACTTTGTCCTTGAGCACGCGGGTGGTGCCGTCTTTGCCGACGAGTTCGATGCGCAGCGAACCGGCCGCCGTCATCGTCGTGGACTTCTCGTGCGAGTAGAAGTCGCCGCCGTTCATGTGGGCGACGTGGGTCTTTGAGTCCTTCGACCACGCGCCCATCGAGTGCGGGTTCTTGCGCGCGTAGGCCTTCACGCTCTTGGGCGCGCGGCGATCGGAGTTGCCCTCGCGCAACACCGGGTTCACGGCACTGCCCTTGATCTTGTCGTAGCGGCCCTTGATGGCCTTCTCGTCGTCGTTCGCGGGCGCGTCGGGGTAGTTGGGCAGCTTGTAGCCAAGGGCCTGCAGCTCAGCGATGGCCGCCTTGAGCTGGGGCATCGACGCCGACACGTTGGGCAGCTTGATGATGTTGGCCTCGGGCAGCAGCGTGAGCGCGCCGAGCTCCTTGAGGTCGTCGGTCTGCTTCTGCGCGTCGGTCAACGACTCGGGGAAGGACGCGACGATGCGGCCGGCGAGGCTGATGTCGCGGCGCTCAACGGCCACGCCAGCCTGGGCGGCGAAAGCCTTCACCACGGGCAAAAAGGCGTAGGTGGCGAGGGCGGGGGCCTCGTCGGTGTGGGTGTAGATGATGGCGGGAGTCGTGGTCTTGGTCATCGTTCGCCTCACAAAGGTTGTTCGCGACATAGCGCGCCCACGCGCAGATGCCATCCCTCGTCGTCACCGCACACAACGCAGTGCGACACAGCGCAGCAGGCCGCGTCGTTCCGCCCGTCGTCGGTCAGGTGGCCTGCACAACCACACCCTGATGCACCCACCGACACGCACGCACCTCGTGCACCAGGAACGCCGCCAGAGCGAGGCCCGCGACAGGTGGGCGAAGGCCCCAACATCGAGGTCGGTGTCGACCTGCACCGGACCCGCGTCGCCGTCGGTCAGGCGCGGTGGGCGCACGATGGTCCACTGCAGGTCGCTGTCGCGAACGATGGCTTCGCTCGCGCGCCGATCGTCGAGCAGCTCGTGGGGCAGGAAATGCTGGATGGTGCGGTACAGCAGCCCGAGGTGCACAGGGTCGTGGCCGATCATCGCACCGGTGACGACGACAAGGCGCGACACACCCGTTGCCGTCATCGCGCCAACAATGTTGGCGGTGCCGCGGCTGCACACATCAACTGGCGAATCCGCCCGCGGCCCCAACAGCGAGATGACCGCGTCGTGCCCCGACAGCGCGCGCAACACCGCGTCGTGGTCGAGCACGTCGCCAACAAACGCATCCACGTGCACGCCGGCAGCACGAGCGGCCTCAACCACAAGCGCGCCGGTGCCGTGATGCGCTCCAACGACCAACCAGCGTGGCGACGTCGTCACAGCACACCGCGCCGCTGCTGGTCGAGCTCGATCGAGCGGAACAGCGCGCCGAAGTTTCCTTCGCCAAAGCTGTGGTGGTTCTTTCGCTGAATGAGCTCGATGAAGATCGGGCCGATCAGATTCTTCGTGAAGATCTGCAGCAGGTAGCCGTGCTCATCACCGTCGACGAGCACGTTGCGGCGCTCAATCTCGGCATGGTCTTCGGTCACGTGCGGGAACTTCTGAAAGATGTCCTGGTAGTAGCCCGGCTCGATGTCGAGCATCGACACCGGCGTGCCTTCGAGCTTGTGCAGCGACGACAAAATGTCGGTGGTCAAAAACGCCAGGTGCTGGATGCCGGGGCCTTTGTACTCGTCGATGTACTCGTTGATCTGCGAGCGCGCCTCGTTCGCCTCGTTGATCGGAATGCAGAAATTGCCGCACGGCGAGCGCAGCGCGTACGACGTGAGCCCGGTCTTCGCGCCGCGGATGTCGAAGTAGCGAACCTCGGCAAAGCCGAACACGTCTTTGTAGAAGCTCGCCCACTTCTGCATCGTGCCCTTCTCGACGTTGTTCGTCAGATGGTCGACGGCGAGAAAGCCCTTGGGCTCGGTGTGGATCGGCTTTGTGTGGGGCTCGAAACCAAGCCGCATCCAGCGGTCGGTGTTGGCGAACCCATCGACGAAATAGATGAGGCTGCCGCCAATCCCATCGATGGCAGGCAGAGACTTGCCAGCCACCAGATAGTCGCCCTCGCGGGCCACCGCACCACGGCCAACGGCGACATCGCGCGCCACCGTCGCGTCGTTCGCGCGCCACCCCATCGCGCAGATGCTTGGGCCGTGGGCGTTGGCGAAGCCCGAGGCCACCGAGCGCTTCTCGCGGTTCACGATGAAGGCGATGTCGTTTTGCACAAACAGGTCGATGGGTTTGTCGACGTGCTGCATGGTTTTCGAGAAGCCAAAGCCCAGAAACAACGCCTCAAGCGCGGCCGGGTCGGGCGACGCAAACTCGACGAAGTCGATGCCACACAAGCCGGTGGGGTTGTTGTCCGAGACTGCAAACTGCGGCGCGAGGATCGCGGGGTTCGTCATGGTGACATCCTGTGAGCGGTGATCGGTGATGCCCAACGTGAGGCGTGCGCTCAGCGCGGCTTCCAGCTGTTGCAGTAGTCGACAACCTCGACGTCAGCCGCCGATGCCAACGGCCGCAGCGGGCGTTTCGTGTCGAGCATGACGGCCACTTCTTCGGTGCGCTTGGCCGCCTGCGCGCGCGCGTTCGCCTGGCCCTGCGGCCCGTGGTGAATGCCCTGTGGATGAAACGTGACCATGCCGGGAGCGATGCCCACGCGGCTGAAGAACTCGCCGGAGTGGTAGAAGATGACCTCGTCGAAGTCGATGTTCGAGTGGTAAAACGGCACCTTCAGCGCCGTCGGATCGCCGTTTTCCAACGGTCGCGGCAGGAACGTGCAGATCACCGCGTTGTGCATCACGAAGGTCGTGTGGGCCGACGGCGGCAGGTGGTAGCGGTCCGACAACACCGGGCGGATGTCTTTCACGTTGATCTTGTACGCCGCCAGCGTGCCCTTCCAGCCGACGACGTCGTGGGGGTCGAAGCCGTAAAACACGCTGGTGTATTCACCCTCGCGCTTGATGCGCACTTCGAACTCACCGTCGGCGTTTGGCGCCAGCGATCCCGCCTCGGGCGTGGGCACTTGAATGAGTGCGGGATCGAACAACGCGGTCTGGCCGAGCATGCCTTTGTCGGGCAGCGACACTTCACTGAACGCTTCGATCACCAGCACCGTTGACGACGACGTCGGCGCCAAACGATACGCCGTGCCGCGCGGCACCACGATGTAGTCGCCGGGCTCGTAGGGCAGCGGACCAAAGTCGGTTTCAAGGCGGCCAGCGCCGTCGTGCACGAACAAGACTTCGTCGGCGTCGGCGTTGCGAAACAGGTACGGCATCGGCTGCGTGAGGCGCGCCCAGCTCATCACCACGTCGTCGTTGCCGAGCACGCCGTGGCGGCCCGCGAGCCAGTCATCGGCATCGCCCTTCACTTCGCGCAGATCGTAGGCGCGCGGCTTGAGCGGGCCCTCGATGCGCGTCCAACCAACGGGCGCGTTCTTTCGGTACAGGTGCGCGTAGCGGCCGAAGAAGCCGTTTCGGGCGTACTCCTCCTCGACGGTGTTGTCGGGGAGTCCGACATGGGCCTGAAGCGCAACGCGACCACGAATCCAGGGGATGTCCATGCTGCAGAAGTAGGCAGCAGTGCCTCGCACAGAAATGACAAAGATCTGGCAAACTTGTTCAACCAATATGAACATCTCGCTTGAGCAAGCCCGCGTCTTCGACGCCTTCGCGAACGCCGGCACCCTGCAGGCCGCCGCCACCGCCCTGCACAAGGCGCACACGGCGGTGCTGTACGCGCTCAACACCCTCGAGGAGCAGTGCGGGTTTCCGCTGTTGGATCGCAGCGGCTACCGCATGCGCCTCACGTCGGCGGGCGAAGCGGTCCTGCGCCACTGCCGCCGTCTGCTCGACGCCGAGCGCGCGTTGGTCACCGCCTGCAGCGAGTTGCGCTCGGGGTGGGAGCCGGTGCTGCGCGTGGTCTTCGACGCGATCGTGCCGCTGGGCCCGGTGCTCGAGGTCGTGCGCGTGTTGCAGGCCGCGCAAGCACCCACGCGCGTGCAGTTGTCGGTCGACTCCCTCGCGGGGGTCAGCGATCGCTTCGCGACCGAGCACGCCCACGCGATGATCACGGTCCTCCCCGTCGACGATCTGCGCGGCGTCGTCACCGCTGCTTTGCCCGCCCTCAAGGCGCGCCTGCTCGCCCACCGCCGGCACCCACTCGTGGGTGGCAAGCACAAGAAGTCCGCGTCGTCGTCGTCGTCAACCACACGCCTGACGCGCGCCGCACTCGCCGAACATGTGTTGCTCACGGTGCGTGGCAGCGACCCACGTTTGCACCTGCCCACCGCCGACCTCGACGCGCAGTCGACGGTGCACCTGTCGGACTTTCACGCGAAGAAAGCCGCCATCGTCGCCGGCATCGGCTTTGGGTGGTTGCCCGACTGGCTCAGCGTCGACGAGCGCGCGCGCGGCGAGTTGGTAGCCCTCAACGTCGACGGCGTGGGCCTGCATACGTTTTCACCCACGCTGGTCTTGCGCTCGCCCGTGGGTCCGGCGGCCGAGGCGCTGCGCGAGCACCTCACACGAAAACGGCCGCACAGTTGATCTGGCGGGGAAGTTTCCCCGCCCACCCCTCAAGAGACTCGCCTCGGCGACAAAACCGCAAAGCCGGTTTTCTCTTCGAGCCTCGGGCGCGGCCGTGATCGTCTGCTTCGTCGAACGTGTCAGTGCTACTCGACGTGGAAGTGAAACACCTGGTGCAGGCTGCCATCGATCCACAAGCGCAGCTCGTACTCGCCGGGCGGGTCGCCGTCGTCGAGGCGCCAGGCATGGGCCAGCTCGCCATCGAACGGGATGTCAACACCTGCGGTCACCGCGGTGCGGCCGTCGTCTTTGATGTCGACGAAGTTGCTGCCTGACCACTCCTGCGGTGCCGTCGGCAACACGAGTTCTTCGCGCCAGGCAACGGGCTGGCCGTCGGGCACCTGCAGGCTCCAGCCGAAGGCCTCGCCCACCGCCCACGGCACGTGGGTTGACGACGTCAAACCGCACTCGTCAAACACCCCGAACTCGGTGTCGACAACGCGCGTGCTGGGTCGCACGTCCATCAAGCGGAAGGTGTCGCTGTCGTGAACGACGCTGGCCACCGCCAGGGCTGTGGCGAGAGCGAACCAGGAGCGGAACATCAGGTCGGCGGCGAGTCGCAGGTGCATGGCGCGTCCTTCCTTCGGCGTGTGCTGCTGACGATCGGTGGAGCTGTTCGAAAGTGTAGCGACGGGCACCTGGCGGCGTGCAACTTCAGGGATCTGTCTCATTGCACCGCGCGCATCGGTCGATCCTCGGCGTGGGCGTTCTGCACAACGTGCGCTACGGTGGTGCGTATGCGCTTGTCATACCTGCTCGCTACAGCCCTCGCCCTCACGCTGTTGCCGTCGTGCGGTGGCTGCGACGACGGACTTGAGTTGGTCCGCGCCTCCCTCGTCGTCGAGCCCGGCGAGGCCATCATCACCGGCGTGCCGGTCGCGCAAGACACGCCCATCACGTTTTCGGTCCCGAACCGCCGCAGCGTGGGCCTCACCGAAGTGGTGGCCACCCTCGACCTCGAAGCGAGCGATCCGGCCTTCAGCCTCGTCGAAAACACCATCGATCGCGTCGACCCCGGCTTCGTCGGTCAGCTCGTCGTCAACGTGCGGCCCGT
The DNA here is from genome assembly GCA_044349155.1 of Myxococcota bacterium. Classification (GTDB taxonomy): domain Bacteria; phylum Myxococcota; class UBA727; order UBA727; family VGSZ01; genus VGSZ01. The sequence continues at coordinate 9,584 of JBIKRQ010000095.1, read as the reverse complement.
CGTCGAGGGCACCATCACCGCGGTGCTCATCGTCGATGCCAACGAGCTCGCCCTGCCCAACCACGTCGAGGTGCCCATCACGGTCACCGCCGTCGACGTCGGCCTGCCCGACATCGAAGTCACCCCCGTCGACGTCGTGTTCGATGTCATCGGCCGCGCCGATGTTGGTCGCGAGATTGTCACGATCAAAAACACCGGCATTCGCGACCTCGTGATCGACGACGTCAGCAAGCCCGAAGCCCCCTTCACACTCGTCGGCTGCCCGCCGGCGGGAACGGCGATCAGTGCTGGTCAGAGCCTCGAGTGCATCGTCACGTTCCGTCCTGGCGACACCGAGCAGCACAACAGCAGCTTTGTCATCAAGAGCAACGATCCCAACGAGAGCGAAGTCACCGTCACGCTCTCGGCGCAGGCGATCGACTGCCCCACCGCCCTCGCCGTACGCGTCGACGAAGGCGACATCGAGCCCTTCGACACCGTGCGCCTCGACGGCCGTGGCAGCTCCACCACCGCTGCCGGCACGTCGATTCCGCCGCCGCCCGACGGCTACGAGTGGCAGCTCGTGCAGCGCCCGGTGGGCAGCACCACCACGTTGTCGTCGATCAACAACAACATCACTGAGCTGCCCGTCGACCTCGCGGGCTTCTACCAGGTGCAACTCACGGTGTTCGCCGTCGACGACGCGCGCCCCGACGCCGGTCTGATTCGCTCGTGCACGCCGTCGATCGTCGACATCGACGTGGTGCCCGAAGACGACCTGCACATCCAGCTCGTGTGGGATTCACCCAACACCGACTTCGACCTGCACGTCGTGCGCGACGGCGGCAGCACCTTCAACCACGACGACGACGTCTACTTCAGCAACCGCTTGCCCGAGCGCACCGACGACACGCCGAGCTGGTCGATCAGCCCCGACGAGAACCCCCGTCTCGATAAAGACGACAGCGACGGCTACGGCCCCGAAAACGCCAACCTCAAGCACCCTGCCCTCGGCTCGCGTTGGGTCGTGTACGTGCACTACTGGAACCAGCGCTCGGTGCTCGAGTCGACGACGGCAACGTTGCGCGTGTTTGTGCTGGGTCGTCAGGCGATCGAGTTGCGCCAGTTGTTCGAAGACGACCAGCAGATGTGGAAGGCCCTCGAGATTGTCTGGGGCGACGATCCACTGGCGCAGCCCACGCTCACGCAGCTGGGCCAGCTCGATCCGTTTCCGCGCCCCTTCTGACCCACAGCTGAAAGCACACGATGACGAACACGACGACGACGACGGCTGCTCCGCGGGGCCGCCTGTCGGTGGCATTGGTTCACCACCCGGTCCTCAACCGCTTCGGTGAGGTGCAAACCACAGCACTCACCAACCTCGATGTGCACGACCTCGCGCGCAGCAGCCGCACCTTTGGCTGTGCCGCCTACTACGTCGTCACCCCCATCGACGCGCAGCTCGAGCAGGCCCACGCCATCGTCGGCTACTGGGAAGGCGACCGCGGCACCAGCAAGAACCGCGATCGCTCCGAGGCGATGTCGCGCGTGAAGGTCGTCGTCGACGTCGAGAGCGCCATCGCTGCCGAGGTGGCGGCCACCGGCAACCGCCCGCTCATCGTTGTCACGTCGGCGCGGCCGCAGGGCACGGTGCCCTACACCGAGCTGCGTCGCCGCCTCGACGAGGGTGCGCACGCGCTCGTGTTGTTCGGCACCGGCCACGGCCTCGCCGACAGCGTGCACACCACCGCCGACCTCGTGCTCGCACCAGTCAACGGCCCGCCCGACGACGACGGCAGCTTCTACAACCACCTCAGCGTGCGTTCGGCCGCCGCCATCATTCTCGATCGCCTGCGCGGCTCGTAGTCGGCTGCTGCAGCTTGCTATCGTGTGCCGCATGCATGCGCTGTGGTCGTTCGTCGTCGTCAGTGCTCTTGCTGCAGCCTCCGCGCACAGCGCCGACATCGCCGCACGCGTGCCTCCACCTGCGGGCTACATCTCCGTCGACGTCGCACCGGGCTCGTTCGGCGCGTGGCTGCGCGAACGCCCGTTGCGGCCAGCAGGCACGCCGGTGTTGCGCTTCGACGGCGAGGTGCAGCGTGGGCCGTGGCCGTCGTCGACCTGCCCGTTGCGCCACGCGACCTGCAGCAGTGCGCCGACTCCGCCCTGCGCTTGTGGGCCGAGTGGCACAAAGACCGCGGCACAGCCTCGACCCTTGTGATCCACGCCACCGACGGCACGCCGTTGCCCTGGGCCCGCTACGTCAGCGGCGAACGCGTTCTGCCCCGCGGCAAAGGCCTCGCGTGGGTGCCTGTGACATCGCGCACAACAACAGCCGACGCGGTGTGGGCGCTGTTTCTCGACGACGCGTTCCAGTTCGCCGGGTCGCAATCGCTCGCGCAAGACACGGTTGCTGTCGACGCTGTGCAGCCCGGCGACCTGTTGGTGCTGCCGGGAGCGCCTGGACATGTGTTGGTCATTGTCGACGTCGCGCGCGCCACCGATGGCAGCGAACGCTGGTTGTTGGGCCAGGGGTTCATGCCCGCACAGTCGTTTCACTTGCTCGGCTGGTTCGCCTCTGACGACGACGGTGCTGTGTCCGTGCCATCATGGCCCAAAGCGTTTCACCGTCACACGCGGCGACGCTTTCGCTGACCTGTTTCCCGGGAGAGCGATGGACGCAAACACAGTGCAGGTGTTTCTCGACGACGAAAGCGGTGGCGTGCTGCTGCTGGGGCCTGTGATCGTCATGGATTGGCGCAGCGCCACAGCCACGTCGCCCATCGCCGCCGCCGAGGCTGCCTGCGACGCCGGCGTAGCCCACTACGGTGCAGGTCGTCGTCTGCTGTACGTGCACCGCGTCGCCGAAGGCAGCCCGATTGGCCGCGCCGCCCCCGCCGTCCGCAACGCCATGCTCGAGCACTTCGCACGTCGTGACGAAAGCGTGCTGGCCGCTGCGGTCGTCATCGAGGCCACCGGGTTTTCCGCGTCGGTCATCCGCTCAGCCACCGCGGGCATTTTGCTGCTGCGCCCCACACCCATCGTCACGCAGGTGTTTCAGCAGCTCGAGCCGGCGTGGCACTGGTTGGCTGCTCGGAGTGGTGCCCCGGCCTTCGACGTCGAGAAAACGCTGCAGGCACTCACGTCGCGCATCGCCCCCGCCTGACCCCGGTTTTCTCTTCGAGGCTCAAATGCGGTGCCGTTGCCAGCGTCTGCTGGTACGATGCCTGTCATGCGTTTTGTCGTCGCTGCCGTTGCCATCCTTGTCTCGCTGGGGACTGTCCCTGCCGCTGCTCAGGACTTCCTCGAGGGGCTCACGGGGCGAGAACAAAAGCCAGTGATCGATCCTGCGGGCTTCTTCTCGGTGGTGCTGCCGTCGGGCTTCGATTGTGAAGCAGCGCCGCGCAAGATTCGCTGCCAAAGCAACCGCGGCGTGCAAGGCGCGCTCAGCATCGACGTTATCGATGTGCCGTCGTCGGCCACCGTCGAGTTGTTCGCGCTCAACCAGAGCGACGCGTACAAAAAGAAGCCGCACTTCCAGCTCGTGCACCAACGCAAAATGACCATCGACGGCGCGAAAGCGTTGCTCGCGAGCTACACCTACGACCACAACGGCAACGTCGAGCTCGGCGTCGGCGCGCAGGTGCTCTACCTGGTGCGCCCAAGCAAGGCCTACGTCATCTTCTACGAGGGCCGAGCAGACCAGATGACCGCGCACGCCAAAGACCTGCGCGAGCTGTACGCGAGCTTCAAGACCGCGCGGCTCGACGGTGGTGGGCATCCGATCATCGAAGACCTCGACCCGAAGAACCAGCCGAAGAAGAAGTCCAACGACATCCCCGGCATCACTGGCTACTGACACCGCAAGGATCCCATGACCCCGATCGTCGTCGTCGTCGCTGCCGTTGCGGCCGCTGCTCCCATGTCGTCCGCCGACGCCATCATGTTGGGCGAGGGCCTCGTGGCCAAAGGTGCCGGCCAAAAGGCGCAGCCCCATCTCGAGAAGGCGCTGACCGACACAACGCTGACGCCCGTTCAGCGCGCGCGTGCCGAGCAGGCGTTGGGGCTTTCGCTGTTGCAGCAGAAGAAGGGTGCCGACGCCGTCAGCCACCTCGAGCAGGCCACCACGTTGGCGCCGAAATCCGAGAAGGCGTGGCTCTATCTCGGCATGGCGAAAGACGAACTCGGCGACGCCGCGGGCAGCATCGACGCCTACCGCAAGGGGCACGAAGCAGTGCCAGCGTCGACGGCACTCGCGCACGAACTCGGCATGTCGCTGTTGTCGGCGGGCATGAACGCCGACGGTGCTGAAGTCTTGCAGAAGGCGGCAATGCGCGCCGCGGCCGATCCGGAATTGTGGGCCGATGCCGCCTACGCGTTGTCGACGGTGGGCCGCTTCTGGGAAGCCCGCGAGTTCGCCCACCGCGCGGTCGAGATGAGCCCCGACAACCCCGACGCGCTGTACACCCTCGGCATGGCCGAAGTGGGCCTCGGCAACAGCAAGGCCGCGCAGTCGGCGTTTCGCGAGGCCATCGACAGCGACGAGCTGCACGTGCCCGCACTCTTTCAGCTGGGGGTGCTGCTGCAGGCCAAAAACGACGACGCTGGTGCTGCGGCGAAGTTCACGCAGGTGCTCAAGGTCGAGCCCGACCACGCGCGCGCCAGGGCCGCGTTGGGCATGAGCCTCACGCGCTTGAACAGCGATGCGCCAAGAGCCGAAGCACTACTCCGTGGCGCCGTTGCCGCCGACCCGAAGCTCGCGATTGCCTGGGCCGGGTTGGGCGACCTGCTCGCGCGTCAGGGGAAGTTGAAAGAGAGCAAGAAGGCCCTCGAAGCGGCGCTCAAGATCAAGGACGATCCGTCGTGGAAGGCCCGCCTCAACGAGGTCAACGCGGGCAAAGAAGGCACGCCGGTCTTGCCGAAGAACTGACGGCACACATCCAGACCTGGCGGAATCAAACCGGATACCCGGCAGCCTGCCACTCCTGCAGGCGTGTTCGCAGTGCGTCGCGCGTCGCGCGAAACTGGTTGAGGCGAGCGGCGTCGTCGAGGGCTTCTTCGGCGCCAGCCGAAGAACCAGCCAAAACGTCTTCTCGACGATCGGGGTCGGGCATCGCCCACGACAAACGTGCCGCGCGCCCCAGAAATACCGGGCACTCCTCCTCGGCGCACAGCGTGATCACCACGTCGATGCTCGCTGGATCGATCGCGTCGACGTGCTTGCTGTGGTGCTGTGTCGCGTCGATGCGAATCTCGCCGAGCACCGCAACAGCAAGGGGATGCACGCGCGACGGCCGCGAGCCTGCCGACTGCACCACGGCGTGCTCGCCCCACAACGAACGTGCGATGCCCTCGGCCATTTGGCTGCGCGCGGCATTGGCCACGCACAAAAAGAGCACGCGCGGCGGTCTCAACGTCGTCACAGACATCACCTTGTACCGTCAGGTTGAAAAAAGCGGCGGCCCCACAGGGAGACCTGCACAAGACCAATGAGCACCGGCACCTCAACAAGCGGCCCCATCACGGCTGCGAACGCCGCGCCGCTTTGGATCCCGAAGCTTGCAATGCACACCGCGATCGCCAGCTCGAAGTTGTTCGACGACGCCGTGAGCGCCAACGTCGCCGTCTGGGCGTAGGTCGCACCGGCACGGCGACCAACCGCAAAGGTGAAAGCAAACATCGCGACGAAGTACAGCAGCAATGGCAGCGCGATCCGGACGGCATCCAGCGGCAGCTCGATGATGGTGGCGCCCTTCAGCGAGAACATCACCACAATGGTGAACAGCAAGAACACCAGCGTGAGCGGCGCAAGCTTCGGCATCAGGACGTCGTCGTAAAAGGCCCGCCCCCGTGACGCGACAACGACACGCCGAACGAGAAACCCCGCCGCAAACGGCACGCCCAGATAGAGCAGAACCGTCCTGGCGACGTCGAGCACCTCGATGTCGAGGGTTGCTCCCGCAAAGCCGAGCCAGCCTGGCAGCACCGTGACGTAGAACGATGCGTAGAGGGGAAAGAAGAGGATTTGAAACAACGAGTTGAAGGCCACCAGACCCGCGCAGTATTCGGGGTCGCCGCGCGCCAGCGTGTTCCACACCAGCACCATCGCGATGCACGGTGAGATGCCGACGACGATCAGCCCCGTCATGTAGTCGGGCTTGTCGGGCAGCAACGTCGCTGCCAGCGCGAACATGAACAACGGCGCCAACACCCAGTTCAGCACCACCGACAAGGCAAACACGCGCGTGTGCCGAAACACGCGCGGCAGCTCCTCGTAGCGAACGCGCGCCAGGGGCGGAAACATCATCACGATCAGGCCGACCGCGATCGGCACCGACGTCGTGCCCACCGTCATCGACGACAACAACTGCGTCAGCTCGGGCACCCAGGTGCCAAGGGCCACGCCGACCGCCATCGCCAGGAAGATCCACACGGTCAAAAAGCGATCGAGCAGTGGCAGTTGTTGCACGACAGAACTCATACAGAACTCATACAGGGTCTCGCGGTGTCGTCGTGCAGCACGCCGGTGACGATGTGGAAACAGTGACGGACGATGCTTCGATCGGCGGACACGCGCCGTCGCGTGGCACGACGTCCACGACGTGGCCGCGCGCATCGCAGGCGATCTCGCAGCATGCTTCGAACGCCGCACGCAACTGCGCACGCCCCCGTTGCACCCGCGACTTCATCCCCGACACCGACACGCCCACCATCGCCGCCGCCTCCTTCTGCGACACGCCCTGCAGCTCCGTGAGCGTGAGCGCTTCGCGGTAGGGCGACGGCAACTGCGCGATGAACGGTGCCACGCACGACAACAGCTCGGGCGGTGCATCGCTGTCGTCACCCACAGCGCCCACGTCGACGAGGTTGCTTGCAATATCGTCGTCGTCGATGGGCGCTGCGTGCGCCGTCGGTTGGCGTGAGCGTCGACGGTGGTGATCCACAATCACGTGACGCGCCACCTGGTACATCCACGCACCCACGCGGTGTTCGTCGCGCACACCAGCAACACCGCGCTGCACACGCACGAGGATCTCTTGCAGCACGTCGTCGACGTCGGCGGCCCCCACGCGGCGCGCCACAAACGGCTGCAACTGCTGCCGCATCTCCGCCCACGCGTGGTTGGCCGTCGTCGTCGTCATCTCAGGTCTCCTCGCAACAGCCGGGGGCGCAGCAGGCATCAGCGGCGGGGGCAAACGTCGTCAGCGCCGCCAACGGCACCCGCGGCTTCGTCTTCGTCTCCGTCGCAGGCTTGCGCGCGGCAATCTTCGCCGAGGCGACGTAGCGCTCAGCGCCGCTGCCCGGCAACCAGTCGGCGATCACGGCGCGACTGGCCTCATCCACATCGACCGCCACGTCGACAAACCCGGCGGCGACAAGCATCTGTTGCAGTTCGACAACTGGTGCAGCCCCGCCGATGCAACCCACCAACGCGGTCACGTCGCGCCGCAGGTTCTCAGGCACATCACCGGTCGCGACGACGTCGGAGATGGCCAGCCGGCCGCCCGCTTTGCGCACGCGAAAGGCGTCGGCGAACACGGCTGCTTTGTCGGGGCTCAGGTTGATCACGCAGTTCGACATGATCACGTCGACGCTCTGGTCGGCGACCGGCAGATGCTCAATCTCACCCAGGCGAAACGACACGTTGGCGGCCTTCGCCGTTTTTGCGTTTGCGCGGGCCTTGCTCACCATGTCGGGCGTCGTGTCCACGCCAATCACAGAGCCCGTTGGCCCCACCTGCTGTGCGGCGAGGAAGCAGTCGAAGCCGCCGCCGCTGCCCAGGTCGAGCACGACTTCGCCTGGCTTCAGCTGCGCCATCGCCTGCGGATTGCCGCAGCCGAGGCCCATGTTGGCGCCCTCGGGCACAGCCGCGAGGTCTGCGGCGTCATAGCCGAGCGCCAGGCTCGCGTTGGCGTTGCCGCCGGGGGTGCAGCAGCCGGGCGTACAACACGCCGACGCCGTGGCTGACGGGGCGCGGGCGACCACCGCGTACTGGTCACGCACAGTGGCGCGCACGGCATCGGCAACATCGGCAGCGGGGGAAGGAAGGGAAGCAGGAGCGACGGTGTTCTGGGTCATGGTTCAGTACCTCTGCCACTACAGACGCCAGCTTCGCCGTTGGGACGCACACTTTTGTCGAGTGTCGATCGAACATGCGTGGAACGACCAGAGATGTGCGGTGGAACGAATTCCATCTCTTCGCCCAGGCACGCCGCGGCTGGATGCTGGCAGGTCATTGGCAAAGGCCGTGCAGTCGTTGGGGCACACCACCGGACGCGGGAGGGTGTGTTGGGGCCAGCGCCTTCGGGCGGGTCTGGCAGTGGCCTGTGCGGGCTGGCGCGCAGGTTGGTGGACGCTGACTGGCGTGGGACGTGCCCCCACGTCGAGTCGGAGCGTGCTGGGGGAGGGAGCACGCCACCATTTTTGGTCTTCCGTTTTCGGGGAGGGCCCCAGCGGGGCGTGGGTGAACGTGCGGCTCAAGCCACCTCGACGACGATCTTGCCCGCCGCGCGTCCCGTGATCGAGCGCGCCCACGCCTCGCCCAGGCGCTCCAGTGGAAACGTGCTGTCCACCACCACCTTCAAGCGTCCGTCGGCATACAGGCGATCCAGAAACGCCAGGTCGTCGGCGTTGGGCTTCAACATCACAGGCACCGCCCGCGTCGACGCCAATGCGTTGAAGAAGCTGCGCACAAACAGCTGCGGCGTCGGTAGAACCGAGGCGTAGCGCCCGCCCTTCTTCAAGCGCGGCGTCCACTTCGATGCATCACCGCCCACGCAATCCAGCACGACATCGAACGGCGCCTGCCCGGCGAAGGGATCGGCGGCAGCGTAGTCGACGACGTCATCGGCTCCCAGGCTGCGCACAAGTTCGGCGTTCTTCGCGCTGCACACACCAATGACGGTGGCCCCCGCGGCCTTCGCAACCTGCACACCAAAGTGGCCAACGCCACCCGAGGCGCCAACGACGAGCACGCGGTCGCGGCTGCCCGACATCGCCATCAGCGCACCATCACGCAGGGCCTGCAGGGCCGTCATGCCAGCGAGCGGGAGAGCGGCAGCGTCGTTCATCGACATGCCCTCAGGCATCGCGGTGACGACGTCGACGCCAACCACTGCCAACTGCGCCGACGCCCCGCCGCTCGCCTCCGCGATCCGCGCGTGAACGCGTTGGCCCACGGCAAAACCGGTCACGCCAGCCCCCACAGCAGCGACGGTGCCGGCGATGTCGTAGCCAGGACACGCCGGAAACTTCACGGGCATGAGCAGCCTGAAGGCCCCCGAGGCGCGCTTCCAGTCGATGGGGTTGATGCTGGTGGCGGCGACCTGCACGAGCAGTTGCCCGGCTGCGGGCGCGGGAGCCTCGAGTGTCGCGGCTTCGAGGACGTCGGGGCCGCCGTAGCGACGGTGGATCATGGCTTTCATCGGGGCCTTCGGTTCGAAAACAGGAGGGCACAGGTATGCGCGCGTCGTCGTCGTCGACAAGCAACGCCGCGGCTGATCGCAGCAAGATGGCCCACGTGGAACGGCCCGAAGCGGCAACTGCGACCGAAACCCCGCATCCGAACGCGATGCGCACCTTGGCACACATCGTGGATTTCTGGT
>JBIKRQ010000451.1:0-4992 GCA_044349155.1 Myxococcota bacterium | reverse complement strand
CCTCGCGGTTGGGCCGGCAGCACCCGTCATCTACACGGCCCTCGCGGCGATGCAGCTGTACGTGCCGTTGTGGTTGATCCAACGGGCAGGGGAGCTGCCGGAGTCGCACGGCATCAACGTGCACGGGGCATTGCTGGCGCCGTTGGCCTCGTTGCGGAAGCGACTCGTGTTGGCGCGTCGTCGACGAGGACGCGCAGCATGGTTGCCGCTGTTGCCGCTGCCGAAGACGGGGCCAGCGCCGCATCTGCGTCGTCGTCGTCGGCCGATGATGGAGCTGCTTGCGACCTATGCCCGTGGGGCCGTGTGGCGGCCGCAGGCCTTTCGCAAAGACATGGGCGCTGTGCTCGTGTTGTGCGCGGTTTTTTTGCCGCCGTTCGCGCTGGCCCACCATGGCTGGCAGTCGCTGCTGGGCTTGCACCACAAGGCGTTTCGCGTGCCGCCCGACATCCTGATGTTTTGGGCGAAGAACACGTTTCTGATCGCCTTGCCTGAAGAGCTCTTCTACCGCGGCTTTCTCGAGACCCGGCTGGAGCGTTGGTGGCCAACGAAGCGGTTCGTGGCGTGGATTCCGTTGGGGCGCACGGTGTTTGTGGCCTCGGCGCTGTTTGCCCTGGGGCACTTCCTCGGCGAGTACAACCCGGCGCGCCTGGGCCCGTTCTTCCCCGCGTTCCTGTTCTCGGCGTTGACGCGGCGCAGCGGGTCGATCGCTGGTGCTGTGGCCTTCCACGGGCTGTGTAATACGTTCTCCTACCTGCTGGCGGCCGGGTACCGTTGAGCGACTCTTGAGGGGAACTTCCCCGCCATTGCATTGCGCAGCAGGATGCGGCGAGTCCAAATGCAAGATCCGGCATCCAACGCGGGCGGATGCGGCTTGACGCCAGATGTTCCGATGCTTAGGAATATCGCGTGAGCCGGAAAATCCCACCAGTCGAAGCAGAAGCGCCCAGCGCCGCCGACGTGGCGAAGCTGATGATGAGCTGGATGACGGTGGCGATGCGGCTGTCGCAGGGGCGCAGCTTCTCGCGCAACCTGAGAAGCATCAGCGACCTTGGGCTGACGATGCCGATGATGGCTGCGCTGCACGTCATCGCGTTTGACGGCAAGCAAACGATGACAACGCTGGTGGACCACCTCGGGCTCTCGACGAGTGCGACGAGCCATTTGCTGCAACGGCTCGTCGAGCTGGGGCTGTGCGAGCGGACCGACAGTCCTGGCGATCGTCGACAAAAGGTGATCGCGCTGAGCAAAGCCGGCACCGACTTCGTCGCCGAAATCACGCGCACCCGCTTTGAGGAGCTGCAGGCGTCGCTGGATCCGCTTTCGCCGTCGACGCGTACGGCGTTGTTCGACGTGCTTGGCCAGGTCGTCAGCGAGTTGTCGCTGGCCATCCCCGACATGATGCGCGCGCGCGGCTGCCCGGGGCATGCAGCGGCGCACACTTCCAATTCGGGCGCTTCGCGCCCGAATTCATCAATACATTCAGACCCTTGGCGGGACGCCAAGGGTTTGAATTCCAGTTCACCAGACACCAGTACCGACGTCGCTGCTGGCGACGACAGCGATGAGATGAAGGAGCGGTCATGAGTGCGATCATTGAAGTGCGGGGCGTGATCAAGGACTACCCGCTGGGCAAGCTGACGGTGCGTGCGCTGCACGGCATCGACCTCGTCGTTGAGCGTGGCGAGTTCACCACGATCGCTGGGCCCTCGGGGTCGGGCAAGACGACGCTGTTGAACCTGATCGGCTGTGTCGATGTGCCCACGCAGGGGACCGTGGCGTTTGACGGCGTGGTGACGTCGTCGCTGAGCGACAAGGCGCTCACGCAGCTGCGGCTTGAGAAGCTCGGCTTCATCTTTCAAAGCTTCAACCTCGTGCCCGTGCTCTCGGTGTTTCAAAACGTCGAGCTGCCGCTGCTGTTGCTGGGCACCGTCGCCCCCGACGAGCGCAAGCGCCGCGTCGAAAAGATCATCGAGCGCGTTGGCCTCGCGAAGTACCTGAAGCACCGGCCCAACGAGCTGTCGGGTGGTCAACGTCAACGTGTGGCGATCGCGCGTGCGCTCGTGAGTAGCCCGAAGTTGGTGCTCGCCGACGAGCCCACCGCGAACCTCGATTCGGTGACGGGCAATTCGATCCTCGAGCTCATGAAGGAGCTCAATACCGAAGGCACCACGTTCATCTTCTCGACGCACGACGCGAAGGTGATGGAGATGGCGAGCCGCATTGTTCGCGTGCAAGACGGCAAGATCGTCGACGACGGACACACCAAGAACACGTCTGCTGCGGCCACCGCCGTCGCGGCCCACTGAGGAGCAACCATGTTTGAGATTGCTCGTCTGTTGGTTCATCTCGGCCTGCAAAGTTTGCGGGCCCACCGCGCCAAGACGTTGATCGTCGGCGGCCTGATGGTGTTTGGCGCCTTCCTGGTCACGGTGAGTCTGGCGCTGCTCGACTCGGTGGAGCGCAGCACGCGCGCCACGATCGTGCAGTCGATCTCGGGCGACATGCAGCTGTATTCGGCAGCCGCGAAGGACTCGCTGTCGCTGTTTGGCGGCATCGGCCTTGGCACCGAAGACCTCGGCGAGGTTGAGTCGTACCAGAAGGTGAAGGATGCGATCGCTGGCGTCGACAACGTCGCTGGTGTGGTTCCCGTGGGCCTCGCGAACGCCGTGGTGGCAGCGCCAGGCGATCTCGATCGCACGCTCAATGCTCTGCGCAACGCCGTGAAGGCTGGCGACAAGGCTGAAGAAGCCTCGCTCGTCGATCGCCTCAAGGGCATCATCGCGGTGCTGCAAGAGCAGCAGAAGAAGCAGGCGTCGGTGTCGTCGTCGACCAACGGCAGCAACGAAGATGCGCTCGCGATCGTCGACAAAGCCGCGTCGCCGCAGTTGTGGGTCGACTTCGCCGCCGATCCCGTGGCCACCCTCGACTGGCTCGACACGAAGCTCGCGCCGCTTGGCGAGCAGGGCAACCAGTTCATCTTTCGTCTGGTGGGCACCGACCTGACGGCATTCACGTCGACGTTCTCGCGCTTGAAGATCGTTGAAGGCGAACCAGTACCTCCCAACACGCGCGGCCTGCTGGTCGGCAAGAGCTTCATCGATCGCCGCTTGAAGATGGCGGTGGCCATGAACCTCGACACGATCTCGCGCGAGCTGGAGCGTGGCGAAAAGATCGCCGCCTCGACGACGTTGCAAGAGACCGTGGCGAAGGCACGCCGCGCCTCACCGCGCATCATCTACCTGCTGCAACCAAAGGCGGTTGACGGTGTTGCTGCGGCACTCGCCGCCGAACTCGGTAAGCCCGCCGGCACGAAGTTGAACGAGGCGCTGCTCGAGGAGTTCCTGGCGCTCACCGACGAGAACTTCACGCGTCGCTACAAGCTGTTTTACGACGTGATTGCGCCGCACATTCAGCTGTACCCGTTTCGTGTGGGCGACACGATCACGATGAGCGCGTTTACCAAGTCGGGCTACCTGCGATCGATCAACACGAAGGTCTACGGCATCTACACGATCGAAGGTCTCGAGGGGAACGACCTCGCTGGTGCGTTGTCGCTCACCGACCTCGTGACGTTCCGCGAACTCTACGGTCAACGCACGGCTGCACTCGACGACGAACTCAAGGCGATGCGCGAAAAAACCGGCGCTGCGGAAGTGAAACGCGAAGATGCCGAAGCAGCACTCTTTGGCGGTGATGACACCGCTGCCGTTGAAGTGGCCGTGGCCGCACCAAGCGAAGCGCCAGCGACCGACCTCGTCGAGAAACTGGAGCGCAAAGAGCTGCTCACGTTCGACCAGGCCGAAGTGAACCAGGGCATGGTCACATCGGTCGGCGTGCTGCTCAAAGACGGCAGCAAGAGCCGCGACGCCATCGCCGCCATCAAGAAGATCGCTGAACCCCTGGGGATTCAGGTGGCCGACTGGCAGCAATCAACGGGGCTGATTGGTCAGATCACGCTCGTCGTGCGCGCCATTCTGCTGGGGGCGATTGCGATTCTGTTTTTGGTCACGATCGTGATTCTCAACAACTCGCTCGTGATGGCGACCCTCGAAAGGGTGAGCGAATTCGGGACGTTGCGGGCCATTGGCGCGCAAAAGAGCTTTGTGAACGCGATGGTGGTGTTTGAGACCGGCGTGCTCGCGGCGATTGCGGGCTCGATCGGCGCAGGCCTTGGCGTGGTCGTGATCGAGGTGTTGAAGCACTACGGGATTCCGGCACCCGCCGACATATTTCAGGTCCTCTTCGGCGGCCCACGCCTGTTTCCGTCGGTGACCGTGTTCAACGTGTTTGCCGGTTTGCTTGCGACCTTCATCGTTGCCGTGTTGGCCACGCTGTACCCGGCACGCCTCGCGGTGTCGGTGCAGCCCGTGGTCGCGATGCAAGGCAAGGAGTGACGTCATGCTGATTCTCCGCATCGCTCTCAACAATTTGTTGGCGTCAGGACGTCGGTCGCTGTTCCTGGGCACCGCACTGTTCCTGGTCACCTTGTTCTTCGTGACGCTGCTGGCGCTCACGGCAGGGGTGACCGACAACCTGGTGCGCGCCGCGACGAACATCTCGTCGGGGCACGTGAACATCGGCGGCTACTACAAGGCCACGCCGTCAGACTCGCAGACCGTCGTGCTCAACGTGAGCAAGCTGAAGTCTGACGCCAAAGAAATCCTCGGCGACGAAGCCATCGCGATCCTCGACCGCATGCGCGGCTGGGGCAAGGTGATCTCGGACCGTGGCACCGTGCAAAGCGGCATCACCGGCATCGACTTCGACGACGAGAGTGCACTGTTGTCGATTCTGACGTTGGCACCCGCGAAGGACTACCTCGAGAAGCCGACGGACCCCGAGGCCACGCATGGTTCGTTTGCGGACTTGAAGAAGCCCAACACCATCATGCTGTTCGCGAGTCAGGCGAAGCGCTTGAAGGTCGACATCGGTGACGAGGTCACGCTGCGCACCGAGACGCTGAAGGGCCAAAGCAACACGGCACAGGCGACG
>JBIKRQ010000094.1:0-18702 GCA_044349155.1 Myxococcota bacterium | reverse complement strand
GCGCTCCCGCCGGCAGCGCGCGCGGGCTGTGGATCACGAGGGGCGCGCGGAGGTTCTCTTCGAACAAGAACGTGCCGTGCAGGCGGTTGCGCGGGTGTTCGTCGAACGCTTCGCCGTGGTCGCCGACGACGACGAACACGCTGTCGTCGTAGAGGCCGCGCGCTTTGTAGCCGTCGACAAGGCGGCGCAACACATCATCGGCGAAGTGCAGGCCGTTTTTGTAGCGCGCGATCATCGAGCCAGTGCCGAAGGGCTGCGGCGCATCGGGCGGCAGGAAGTACTCGTGGTGCGGCACGAGGGGGACGACGACGATGAAGCTGCTGCGGGCCTGGTCGGTGCGGGCATCGAGGAAGGCGAGGGCTTCATCGACCACGACGCGATCGTCGGTCCCCCAGCCGTTGTGCCAGTGGTCGCTGCTGATGTCTTCGCCGTCGACGAGGCGCGAAAATCCGCGCTCGTTCAACAACGCACGCTTGTCGGTGAACGCGAAGTAGCCGCCGTGAAACAAGCCCGCGTCGAAGCCCGCCGCCGACAACACTTCGGGCAGCGAGGCACAGTCGAGACGCGCCAGTGACGACGACGTTTCAAGCGTTGCGTCGGGCAGCGGCGGCACACCACACAACAGCGAGAACAGCGCCTTGATGCTCACCGGGCTCTCGGCGACGTGGTCGACGAAGCTCAGGCCGTGGTCGGCAGCGAGGGCCGACAACGTGGGCATCGTGGTGGTGTTGACGAAGCGGCTCGCGGTCGACTCCGAGATGAACAGCACGACGTGGCGCGGGCGTTCGCCGGTGACAACGACGGGGGCGCGGCGCGCGGGTGGTTCGGGATCGAGGGCGCTGACGTCGTGGACGGCGTCGCTGTTGCTGTCGTGGTGCTGGGCAGGCACGAGGGCCAGCAGGGGCGAGCGCGACAGCCCAAGCGCGTCACTGCTCCCGTCGTCGACCACCCGGCCGACGATCGCGCACACGCCGAGCACGCCGCACACGACCCACAATGTTCGACGCGGTGTACGGCGGAACGCGAAGGTGGTGGCGACGACGACGACGGCACCACCAGCAACGGCGGCCAGCGCGCGCGCATCGAGCAGCCGCACGTCGACTGCACCGCCATAGGCGAGCAGATGCCACGTGGCCGGGCTGCCGAAGGCGACGCCGAAGTAGACCTGCAGGACGACGAGGACGGCGCCACACACGCCAGCCACCGCTGAAAGACGCGGGGCAACGGACGCGAGCAGCAGCAGGGGTACGACGACGACAAGGTCGCTGCCGAAGCCAGCCGCAAGATGCGCGATGATCGAGAAAACGCCCGGCGCGCTGTCGGCAGAAAACGACAACGTGGCCGCGGTGGCGAGCTTGAACACCAGCGCTCCGCACAGCACGGCGACGACGCCGAGGGCTGCGGGAGCGCGTGGAGAGCCTTCAGCGGGCGCGGAAGATGACACGGCCCTTTGTGAGGTCGTACGGCGAGAGCGCGACCTTCACCTTGTCGCCAAGCACGATGCGGATCGTGTACTTGCGCATCTTGCCCGAGGTGTAGGCGAGCACTTCGTGGCCGTTTTCGAGCTGCACGCGGAACATGCCGCCCTGCAGCACTTCGCGGACCGTACCGTCGACTTCAATCTGATCTTCGCGAGACATCCAGCATCCGGGTTCGTCGTTACGCGTGGCGGTCCGAAGGTGGTCGACGAACCGCGGCGATATGGGAAAGCCGCCGCGACTGTACCGATGTACCTCGGTCCGTCAACGCATCGGAGTGCGCCGGCCGCTGAAAACCTGCCCGATGTCGACGATGTCACCGAGATCGTGCTACCCAGCGGGCGTTCGTGCATCTCACAGCCGCCGGCCTCGCGCCCCGTGCGTCGTCGTCGGCACCACTGTCCGAACAACCAGAACCCACCCAGCCGGAGGCCCCCGATGCCCGCCAAGTACACCCTTCCTGAACTCGGCTACGCAACCGACGCGCTCGAGCCCCACATGCAAAAGCAGATCGTCGAGCTGCACCACGGCAAGCACCACGCCGCCTACGTCACGAACGCCAACGCGATGCTCGAAAAGCTCGAAGACGCGCGCACCAAGGGCGACTTCGCGAGCATCCCGCACCTCGAGCGCGCCCTCGCGTTCAACGTCGCTGGCCACGTGCTGCATTCGATCTTCTGGAAGAACCTGAAGCACGGCGGCGGCGGTGAGCCCACGGGCGACCTCGCGGCCCAGATCACCAAAGACTTCGGCAGCTTCGATGCGTTCAAGAAGCAGCTCAACGCCGCCGCCTCGACGGTGTTCGGCTCGGGCTGGGGCGCTGTGGTGTGGGAGCCCGTGCTGGGCAAGCTCGTGATCACCCAGATCTACGACCACCAGAGCAACTTCACCGTCGGCGGCACGCCCGTGATGGTCGCCGATGCGTGGGAGCACGCCTGGTACCTGCAGTACCAAAACCGCAAGGCCGAGTTCTTCGACGCCCTGTGGAACCTGTGGAACTGGGACGACATCGCCGCCCGCGTGGCGACGGCGAAGAAGTCCGATGCGTTGCTGCCTGGCGCTTCGGCCTGAGCACGGCCCGCACGTCTGCACGACGTCGAGAAACAAGCCCGCTTCGGCGGGCTTTTTTTGTCGGCTCGCTCGGCGACAAAACCGCACAGCCGGTGGTTGTGTCTTCTTCGCTGCCGCAGCACGACGACGGCCTCACCGGAGTGAAACCATGTCTGCTGGCCTTTTGCACCTGCACAACCTGTTGCGCCTCGTGATCGTCGTTGCCGGGCTCGTCGCCGTCGTGCGTGCGTTTTTGGGCGCCTCGTCGGGCAAGCCGTACAACAAGGCGCCAGCGACGGTGTTTGTCGCGAGCCTGCACGTGCAGCTCATCCTCGGCTTCATCATCTACTTCGCCACCTCGGGGCTGGCGGCGGCGTTTCGCGCCGACCCGGGTGGGTCGATGAAGGTCGCGATGCTGCGCTTTTACGGCATGGAGCACGTGCTGCTCATGCTCATCGCCGTCGTCGTCGCCACCATCGGCAGCGCTCGCACGCGTCGCGCGCAGGGTGATGCAGCGAAGCACAAGACGGCTCGCTTGTTTTTCACGATCGCGTTCGTGGTGTTGATGCTCGGCAACCCGTGGCCCTTCCGCGGCGACGGTGTTGGCCGTGGCTTGTTTCCGGGCATGTCCGCTGCTTCTTCGGAAGTGGCGCCCGCTGCCCACGTTGACGACGCTGTGGTGCCGTCCACCGCCGAACCTGTCGCAAAATGAGCGATCGGACGAAATCTGCACCGGCGTTGTGAAAAGTCCGCATCATCGTTGCCCCGCGAGGTCACGATGAGCACCACCGAACGTACCCATGACGCCACAGAAGCGGTCGACGTCCATGCCGACGCAGATGCCGATGCCGGAAATGGCGCGTCACAGACCGTCAAGCTTGATGCTGCCGCCCTCCGCAAGCTGGTGGTGGCGACGGTGCTCACGGTGGACGACAGCGGGCCGATGCTTGCCGCTCCTGCTGGGCCTCCTGAGCGCCTGTAGCGGCCCAGGACCACTGACGCCGGCCGAGGTGCGCTGGCGTTGGCGACACGGCGAGATCGTCGAAGCGGTGGCCGTTGGCGATGCCATCGACCGGGGCGTGCACGTCACGTTTCGCTGTGCTGCCGATGCGCAAGGTGCTGTGAAGGTGGCGACCACCACGTTGTGGACCACGCCCATGCGCGAACGCGAGCGCATGGACCCGTGGGTGCGCGGCCGCGATCCGCTGCAGTGGGCGGCGTGGCGCGCCTGCGATCCGTAAGCAGACGAAATGTCAGTGGTTTTGATGAGCGGTCAGCGGTGCGGTGCCGTGCTGATTCGACGCCTGCTGCAAGCCGAGTTCGACCACGATGCCTGCAGCGTTGAGGGCTTCCACGAGGGGGCGCACGGCGAAGGCGCGCTCGCGCAGGCGTGGGTGCGGGATGGTGGGGCCACGCACGCCGGGCGTGTTGACCCACGGCGACGACGACCACAGCACGTCGAGGTCGAGGGTGCGCGCTGCGTTTTTCTGCCCACGCACGCGGCCGAAGCGGCGCTCGATCACAAACAGCTCGTCGAGCAGCGCGGTGGCGGTCCACGGCACCTCGACGACGACGGCCGCGTTCACGAACGGCGCGAAGGTGACACCGCCCCAGGCCGGGTTGTCGTAGCGGCGGCTCTCGCCGAGGACCGCGCCCACGCCGACGAGGCGCTCGCGCAGCAGGCGTACGCCCTCGTCGACGAACACGCGGGCGGTGCTGCCAGAGGCGCCAACGCCGATGCCGTAGCGCACGCTCACGGGGTCAGCGCTTGCTGAAGGTGGCGGCGACGTCGCGGGCGGCGGCGTCGACGCGTTCGTTCTCGGCGTGGCCGGCGTGGCCCTTGACCCAGCGCCAGCGCACCTCGTGTTTGGCGGCCGCCGCGTCGAGGGCCTGCCACAGCTCGACGTTTTTGACGGGCTTGCCGCCCGCTGATTTCCAGCCGCCCTTTTTCCAGCCGTGGATCCAGCTCTTCATGCCTTCGACGACGTAGTTCGAGTCGGTGACGACCTCGACGGCGCAGGGGCGGGTGAGTGCTTCGAGGCCCTTGATCGCCGCCATCAACTCCATGCGGTTGTTGGTGGAGTTGGGCTCGCCGCCCGTGAGCATTTTTTCGTGCACGCCCGACGACGTGGAGGCGCGCATCAGACACGCCCAACCGCCAGGCCCTGGGTTACCGAGGCATGAGCCGTCACAAAACAGCGCCACCGTCGTCGTCACTTGAGCTGCTCGATGAAGAAGAGTGCTGTGCTCAAGTAGATGATGATGCCGATGACGTCGTTGGCCGTCGTGACAAACGGGCCCGAGGCGATGGCCGGGTCGATGCCGGCGCGCTTCATCAACGCCGGCGCCAACGTGCCCACCGTGGCTGCCACCGTCATCGCAGCAACCATCGCGGCGAAGACCACAATGCCCAGCATGGGCTTGCCGCCCGCGAACAACAGCGAGGCCACGCCGCCGACGACACCGCCGCAAATCACGCCCATCACGAGGCCAACGCGGAACTCGCGAAACACCACCGTGGCGAGGTCGCCCAGGTCGACACGGCCCGTGGCCAACCCGCGCGTGAGGATGGTGGCCGACTGCGACCCCACGTTGCCGCCCATGGCCGTGACGACGGGGATGAACGACGCCAGCACGATCGCGGTGCTGAGCATCCCGGAGAACATGTCGATGAGCTTGGCCGACACCAGCGAGCCCATGAGCGTGACGATGAGCCAGGGCAAACGCACGCGCGAAATGGCGAGCACGCGGTCGCGGTAGAGCAACTCTTCTGACGACGTACCCACCTGTTTCAGGGCGTCTTCTTCGGCTTCTTCGTCGACCACGTCGATCACGTCGTCGTGCAAGATGCGGCCGAGCATGCGGCCCTCTTTGTCGACGACGGGCAGGGCCAGCATGCTGTACTTCTTGAACAGCCGTGCCACCTGCTCCTGGTCGAGGTCGGGCAGCACGCGCGCCACGGGCGCTTCGCAAATTTCACCGATGATGCGATCGCGGCGGTTCAACAACAGCGCGGCGATGTCGACGATGCCGACGAGGCGCTCTTCTTCGTCGACGACGTAGACGTTGTAGACCTGCGTGTCGTCTTCGACGAGCTCGCGCACGCGGGCCACGGCGTCGTCGACGGTTTGGTTGCGGCGCACCTGGGCGCGCTCGACCTGCATGATGCCGCCGGCCGTGTCGGGCTCGTAGCGCAGCAGCTCTTCGACGCGGGCGCGCTCGTCGGCGGGCAGGGCCTGCAGGGCCTCTTTCTGATCGGCGGGTTCGAGATCCTCGAGGACGTCGGTGGCGTCGTCGGAGTCGAGGTTCTTGATGAGGATGCCGATTTCGTCGGCGGGCAGAAGGTCGAGCAGCATGGAGCGCTCGTCTTCGTGCAGCAGCGCCACCGTTTCGGCGCGTTCGCTCTCGTCGCCGATCAGGCGCAGCAGGCGCGGCCACTGGTCGAGGTCGACGCTGCGCAGCGCTTCAACGACGTCGGCAGGGTGGGGAAGCAGGCGCAAAAACGCGCCGGCGGTCATGTCGTCGGCCAACAGCACTGCTGCGAGGTCGTCGTTGTCCATGTCGGAGATGCCACTGGCCACGGTTCACCTCGTCACGCCGCGGGGCGTCAACGTCGTCGTCACCGATATGGCACTTTCAGCGGCAGCTTCAACAACTACCGCCCAACTTGTTTGGCGGCGCCAACACGACGCCGGCCACGTGACCGGCGGTGCTGACACCGCCATCCGCTGACATCGCCGTACATCAGCCCAAGGGGGCGACAATCAAGTTGTCGGCGCCACGGCCGATGATCGCCGGCGAGGTGTTTCATGGGGCTGTGGGCAAAGGTGCGCGAGCTGATCGATGCGGGGACCGACGGTCTGTCGAGTCGCGCTGCGCGCCACGTGCAGTTCGCGAACATCTGGGGACTGGTGCTCGGCGCGGTCGTGCTGCCCTACAGCCTTGTCTTCGTGGCGTTGGGCGCGCCGGTGCTCGGTGGTGTGTGTGTGCCCCTGGGGCTGCTGTACCTCGCGCTGCCCGCCCTCAACCGGCGCGGCTGGTTTCCCGTGGTGCGCGTGGTCATTGTCGTCGTGGGCAACGCGGTTGTCGTGACCTACGCGGGCGTTTTGGGGCGCGCCACTGGCCTTGAGCAGATCCTGTTTTGCATCGCGCTCGTGCCGATGTTGCTGTCCGACAGGCGCGATTGGGCGTTTCGCGCTGTGGGCATCGCGATTCCCGTCGTCGCGGCGATGGTGTTGCGGGTGTGGGCCACCGAGATCTTTCCCGCACCGTTGTTGAGCGCTGAGCTGCAGGCGGTGTTGTCGTTTGCGATGACGCCCACGGTCTTTGCGCTGTTGATTGTCGCGTTTCTCTCGTTCTCGATTGCCAACGAGAAGGGCGAAGAAGCCCTCGCCGTGCGCAACGACCAGATGCGGACCGTCCTCGACAGCGTGGAAGAAGGCCTGCTCATCATCGACGAGAGCGGCCGCATCATTGGCGCGCGGTCTGCTGCTGTTGGCACCTTGATGGGCCTGCAGGACAGCGACGTTGACCTCGTCGATGCGCTTCGCCGCAGCCATCCCGATCTGGCGGTGTGGCTTGAGTTGGGGCTCGCGTCTGTGCGCGAAGACCTCATGCCGATTGAGGTCTCGCTCGATCAGCTGCCGACGCGCATGGTGGTCGGCGGGCGGTCACTGCACCTGCGGTATCAGCCGCTGCGGCAGACAGCGCCGTACACGTTGCTCGTCATCGCCACCGACGAAACCGAAGCCATCGCCCGCGCACAGGCCGAGGAGCAACGGCAAGAAACCGCCGCAGCCGTCGAGCACCTCGTTCGCGATCGCGCCGGCTTTGAGACGTTCCTCGAGGAGAGCGAACGCCTCGTTGAAGTCGTGCTGCATCCCGACAGCCCACGCGTCGAGGTCGGTCGCGCGCTGCACACCCTCAAGGGCAACGCCAACATGTTTGGCCTCACCACGGTGGGTACGGCCGCCCACGTGCTCGAGGACCGCTACGCCGCCGACGACGGTGTCGAGCGCGCTGACATCGAGGCCTTTGGTGCGGTGTGGCAGCGGGCGCGCGCGCGCCTCACGCGCCTGATGGGGCAGGCCACGGCCTCGGTGGTGATGTCGGAGCGCGAGCACGCCGCGTTTGTCGAGGCCCTGACCAGCGGTGCGTCGCCGGCGAGTCGCCAACGCCTGGCGCTACGAGGCTGGCGGACTCATCCTGGATCGCGTTGGCACCTACGCCACGTCGCTGGCACGGCGACTGGGCAAAGACGTGAAGGTCATCGTCGACGACAACGGGCTGCGCTTTGCGGCGGCGACGTGGGCGCCGCTGTGGGCCACGATCGTTCACGCCGTTCGCAACGCCGTCGACCACGGGCTTGAACCGGCCGAAGAACGCCTCGCCAACAACAAGCCAGGGACCGGGCAGTTGACGTTTACGACGCGCCTGGAAGGTGACGCGTTGGTGATCACCGTCGTCGACGATGGGCGCGGCGTGAACTGGGAACTGCTCGCGCTCAAGGGCAAGCCCCTCGGCCTGAGTGCCCACGAGGTGTTGTTCGCCGACGGCATCTCCAGCCGCGACACCGTGAGCGACATTTCAGGACGCGGCGTGGGGCTTGGCGCGTTGCGCGATGCCTGCACGGCGCGCGATGGATCTGTGGAGGTTCGCGACGGCCAGGCAGGCGGCACCGTCGTGGAGATCCGGATCCCGCGCGCCCAACACGTGGTGCGCACCATCGACATCGTCGACCGCGACGAAGCAGCCCATGTGGCTTCGGCATCGGCCCTCGCACACTGAGCGCGTCACGCGGAGCGGCCAATTCTGCTACCACCGCAGCATGACGCTCTGCTCGGTGCTTGCTCGCTCACTCGTGCTTCTGCCGCTGCTCGCGCTGGGCTGCGGGCCGCCGGCCTCTGCTCAGCTGAGCCGTGGCGACGTCGTGGCCACGGTCGATGGCGACAGCGACACGCTCACGGTGAGCCGCGCTGGTGAAAACGTTGTCGTCGTGCGCGCGGCCGATGTGGGCACCAAAGACGGCACCGCCAGCTACGAGATGTTGTTCGGCATGTTCAACATCCTCGAGGACGGCGACGCGTTTTCGACCGGCCAGAAGCTCGCGGTGACCGCGTTTGTCGAAGGCGAACGCATCGACTTCAACGTGCTCACCGCTGCTGACACGGTGCTGGCCTCGGGCACGGTGGAACTCGACGGCGACGCTGTCGAACTGTCGTGGACCGCAAGTGCTGGCGACCGTGTCGAGGTGAAAACCCCCTGTGAGGCCGACCACCATTTCATCGGCCTTGGTGCGCAGAGTGCCGACGTCGACCACCGCGGCCAAAACGTGCCGCTGTGGGTCAGCGAGCAGGGCGTGGGCAAAACCGACAGCGACGAACTGCCCGCCGCGTGGCAGCTCGTTGGACGTCGTCACACCACCCATGTGCCCATGCCGGCGTTTCTGCGCAGCGATGCCGTGTCGTTTGTGGTGAACACCTCGGCGTTTGCGCGCTTCGACTTCTGCGCCGCCAACAGCGACGTCGTCAGCCTGCAGGTGTGGGAGCCAACGCTGCGCCTGCGCGTGATGCCGAAGCCCACGGTGCTTTTGGCTCAGCAGGCCTTGAGCGAAACGCTTGGGCGCCCGCGTTTGCTGGCGCCGTACGTGTTTGCACCGTGGAACGATGCGATCTTCTCGCAGCAGCAAGTGCTGGATTATGCATCGTTTTTGCGTGAAAACCAGATCCCCTCGAGTGCCATCTGGTCTGAAGATTGGCGCGGCGGTTACTTCAGCGGCGACCTGTACCGCTTGAAGGAAAACTGGGGCCTCGATCGCACGTTGTACCCCGACTACGAGGCCATGACGTCGACGCTGCGCGACAGCGGCTTCATGCATCAGGTGTACTTCAACACCTTCGTCACCGAAGAAGTCGACGTGTTCGATGAGGTCACCAGCAACGGCTGGGACATCCGCGACAGCAATGGTGCGAGCTACACGTTCCCTGGCATCGACCCAGCGCTGCAGACGGGGCTGCTCGACCTCACCAACGACGACGGGGCCGCCTTCATGCGCGACGAGCACCTGCAGGAAGCGTTGCGGTTGGGGGCGCGCGGCTGGATGGCGGACTTCGCCGAGTGGGCGCCCGTCGACGGAGCAGCCCTTGCTTCGGGCGACGCCGAGCTCTTGCACAACCGCTACCCCGTGCAGTGGGCCGCGCTGAACCGCGATGCCGTCACGCGCAGCGAGCTGCTCGACGAGGTGGTGCTGTATTCGCGCTCGGGCCATCTGGGTTCGCCCGCGGTGGTCGACGTGATGTGGGCGGGCGACCAGCGCACAACGTTCGACGTCGACGACGGCCTGCCCACCGTGCTGCCCATTGGCATTGGTCTGGCGACCACGGGCTTCACGTACATCACGCACGACATCGGCGGCTACCAGAGCTCGACGAACGCGCCGACGACGAAGGAAGTGTTCTTCCGTTGGACCGAGCTGGGCGCGTTTACGCCCGTGATGCGCACGCACCACGGCACGCACGCGAATTTCAACTACAACCTGCGCACCGACGTCGACGCCACCGCCCACTTCAAGCGCTACGCCGCGATCCACATTCGCCTGTACCCGTACCTGCGGGCCCTCGCCGTCGCCGACGCGAACGCCGACGCCGACCTCGGGGCGGGGCATGGTCGCTTGCCGTTGTGGGTGCCGCTGCCCGTGCTGTTTGCCGACGACGATGTGTGGGGCGTGAAGGACGAAGTGCTGCTTGGGCCGTCGTTGTTGGTGGCCCCCGTGATGGCCGAGGTGGTGTCGCGCACGGTGCGCGTGCCGTCGGGCCGCTTTGTGTTCTTCCCGATGCCGGGCGCTCCCGAAGGAAGCCCTGGTCGTCGTCGTGACGCGGTGAGCGGACCGGCCGACATCGAGGTGGATGCGGCCCTTGGCGAAATCCCCGTGCTGATGCCTGCGGGCGCGATTGTGCCGCTGACCGCACAGCCGGCGCAGACGCTGCTGGAGGTGGCAGGCGAACTCGCCGACCAGGATTTGTCGTCGACGACGGGGGATCGCGAAGTGGTGGTGGCCCTCGGCAAGGCCGGTCGCTTCATCGAAGAAGACGGCGCCAGCTACGTGCTGGAAGGCACAGGCACGACGCTGCCGGCGGGGGCCGACGACGACGGTGCGGTCGACGTGGTGGGCAACCAGACCATCGAGGGCTCGGGCTTTACGCTGCGCCTGACCGGCCATCCGGCAACACGCCGCACGCGCCTCGTGTTTCGCTGACGTCACACACCGCTGCACGAAAGCCGTTGCGCTTGGCGACGGCGGCGACATCGTCGAGCCCGTGATTCATTCGCTCCTGGGCGTGTTGGCGTCGTTGCTGTGTGCGCTCACGTGGGCGTACGCCAGCGCTGTCATGGCCGATCTGCTGCAGAAGACGTCGACGACGCCGGTGGCCCTCGGCTTGATGAAGGTGGTGTTGGCCGCCCCCATGTTGCTGATCGCGGCTCAGGTGGTGGGCGTGGGTTGGCCACAGACCGGCGGACACGGTGCGGCCCTCGTCGTGTCGGCGGTGTTGGGCATGGTCGTCGCCGACACGACGTACATGATGACGCTCAAGCGCCTCGGGGCGGCACGCGCGGTGTTCGTGATTCCGCTGGTGCCCGGGGCGACCGCGCTGCTCGCGTGGCTGGCGCTGCACGAGCAGTTGTCGACGGCGTCGTTGCTCGGTGCGGTCATCACGCTCGCTGGCGTCGTGGTGGCCGTGAAAGCCCCGGCCGCCGATGCGCCGCGGCTTGGGCTTGCAGGTGTTGTCGTCGCGGGGGCCTACGTGGTGAGTCAGGCGGCGTCGAACGTGGTGCTCAAGGGCGTGCTCGTCGATACCGAGGCCCTGCACATCGCCACCATTCGCCTCGTGTTGGGCGGCGTGTTGTTCATGCCGCTCACCGTGCACGAAGGCGGCCTGCGCCCGCTGTTGCAGCGCTCGACGTTGCCGCGGCTCGCGTTGGCGGTGGCGATTGGCACCGGGGCTGGCATGTGGCTCGGCACTGTGGGCACGCAGCGCTTGCCGGTGGCCGTGGCGACGACGTTGGCGGCCACCACGCCGGTGTGGGCGTTGATGTTGGCGGCGTTTCATGGCGAGCGGCCGTCGCGTGCGTCACTGTGGGGTGCCGTGTTGGCGGTGCTCGGCGTGGCGTTGATCGCGTCGAGCATGCGCTAGAAGCAGACGAAGCAGACGAAGCAGGAGTAGGCAGATGCGGTGGTTGTTGTTGCGGGGCCTGATTCGTGAAAGCCGCCACTGGCTTGATTTTCCTGCGTTTTTCGAGAGCCATGTCAAGAGCACCGATGGCACGCCGACACAGGCGTTGATGTGTGACCTGCCGGGTTTTGGCACCGAAAACGACCGGCCTGTGCCGGCCACCGTGCCCGAATTTGTCGACGACATGCGCGCGCGTTTGAAGCCGCAGTTGGCTGCAGGTGAGCGCATCGGTCTGTGTGCGGTGTCGTTGGGCGGGATGGTGGGCTTGAGCTGGTTGTCGAGGTTCCCCGACGACTTTGCCTGCGGTGTGATCATCAACTCGAGCCTGGGTGATGTGTCGCCGCTGTGGCACCGCATGCAGCCTCGCAACTGGAGCCGCATTCTGCGCGCCCCGTTCATGGACGCTGCCGCGCGCGAGCGGATGTTGTTGGGCATGACGCGCCACCAGGGCGACCTCGACGTCGACGCGCGCCGCTACGCCGAGATTGCCGCGACCACGGTGCCGAAGCGTGCACACGCGGTGGGGCAGTTGCGGGCAGCGATTCGCGTGAAGAGTCCCAAGAGCATCACGGTGCCGACGTGGGTGCTGGCGTCGACGGGGGACAACCTCGTGTCGTGGCGCAGCTCCGAGGCGATCGCCAAACGCCTGAGCCTGCCGCTGAAGTTGAACGAGGGCGTGGGTGCGGCGGCGGCGGGGCACGATCTGCCGCTCGATCAACCCCAGTGGGTCTGCGACCGCATCAACGAGCTCGTCGACACGCTGCCCCGTCGCTAGCAGGCACGGCGTTGGTGCTCGTGCATCTGGGGGAGCAGCGGCTACGGTGCTGCACATGCTGCGCTTGTTCTTTCTCGGACTCCTGGTTCAGACCGTCGCCAACGCCTGCGAGACGCCTGCCACTGAGCGCTGGGACCCGGAGCAGATCGAGTTCGGCGCGACCCGCGTGCATGCGGTGGCCGGTGAGGTGATCGAGGAGCCGCTCGTCGTCACGGGCATGTTGCCGATTGCTGCGGGCATGTTCGACGGCGCCCCCACGGTGGTCGGCAAAGGTATCGTTGATGGTCAACTCGACGGCGCGTTGGTCCTGATGCGTGACCCCTTCGGCCTCGACGCCGATGTCACGCGCCTGGAGGGCGTGTTCGCCACCGGCGTCGACCTGCCAGCGGTGGAGGCCGTGTTCAGCGACCTCGACGGCGATGGCGCGGGTGACCTGGCACTGCGGGAGGGCTACGGCGCGTTGCACGTCGTCGTCGCGCGCCGTGGCGGGCCACGGGTGGTGAGCACACTGGCGCCCGGTCGCGGCAGCATCGCGGCGTTTGACCTCGACGGCGATGGCGCGCGCGAGCTGATCGCCGCAGGCGTCAATGGCGACACGGTCGTAGCGCGCCACCGGGGCCAACATCCAGTTCACGACCACGAACGCGATCCATCGCGTCGGCGACCGTGGGTTGTGCTTGTCGGCCTTTGGCGTCGTCGACGACCGCCTCTTTGGTGTGGGGGCCGTCTGCGCTGGCTTTGGCGACGAGGCGCCCACAGGTCACGATGTGCTGTTCGCGCTCGACGAGAACCTTGTGCCAACGGCGAGCATCGATACGGGCCTTGAGGCTGTGGGCGATGTTTTTTCGTCTGCAGGTGCGGTTGTTGTGAGCGGAAACGCGTACCACCCAAGCCTCGATCGCGACGGTGCTGGACGAACCGTCACCGTCGACGTCGGCTTGCAGCAGGTGCTCACGCTCGCTGAGGCAACCATTGCCGGCATCGCTGATGTGCACGGCACTGGCGAGCCCCAGGTGCTTGTTGGGCCGTACGTGAACGTCGCCGGCGCGCTGCCGATCTCGGGCACGGTCGTGGGGATTGTCGACCTCGACGACGATGGGGCCGATGACATCGTGACCACGCGCGCCTTCGTCACTGGCAGCGGAGGCTGATGGCGTTTGCCTGCCGCCAACCCCATCTGGCCAGCAAGGCTCGCGTCGTGCACGCGCGTGAGGCGATCGCTACGACGACGCCGAAGGACGTTGTCGATGTTGCACGAACTGCTCGCGGAGAATCGTCGCCGGTTCCACCACACCTACAGTGGTGGGCTCACCAATCACCTGCCGATGTGCCTGGGTGCGCTGCGAGAACTCGGCGCTGACGACGAGCGTCTGCGTGGCTTCTTCGACACGTATGCGCAGCGACTCGAGGCCGCTGTGCCGGTCGGCAGGGTCGATCTGCGCGGCGATCGCGCGCGAGCCATCAGCGACGTGCTTGCACACGCTGCCGCCGATGTCGCCAGCGGTGCGTTTCACGGCATCATCCGACTGGCGTGGGCCATCGACTGTGACGACGACAACGACGTCGCGCGCGCGCTGTTCGACCTCGCAGCAACGCACGAAACCACACCACCGGCACCGCGAGGTGCCGGCCAGGAACGTTCACTGCTGGCGCTGGCTGCCCGCTTGCGCAGCGCAGGTGTTGTAGCGCCACAAGGTCGCTTGCTCAGCACGCGCTTGCAGGGGCTTGCTGTCGACGGCGCATTCACCGCGGTCGTCGACGATCTCGCTCGCGACATTGGCATCGATGACATCGCGATCTTTGGTGCGCGCCTGTTCGCCGTGAGCGACGACTTTGCGTCGTTGCACGTCGTTACGGGGGCTGATGCGCTGCACACGCTGGCGCCGTTTTCGACGCGCCTTCCTGAGTCGATTCACGCCGCGGCTGCTGCGGCCCTTGGCTGTTTCGTGTTGGCGGGCTGCCCCGCGCTCGATGCGCTCGAGCACGCCGAGGTCGACGACGAAGCCACCATCGCCAGGTTGGCCTGCGCCAGCGACGACGACCACGTGTGCAAGTTCGTCGCGTCATGCCTCCGACATGCGCGCCGCACCGGCGATCCGTTGTTTCTCGCACTCGCGACCCGCACCGCGCGGCGTGGCGTCACCTGAGTGAATCGTCGACGGGCGGGCAGCACGTGGCGCGCAACGCCTGCAGCAACGCTGTGAGGCGTTCGAGCTGCTCCAGCGTGCTGGCGCCGTCGATTTCGTAAAACGTGTGCCGCCCCTGCGGCGTGGCGCGCACGATGCCGGCGTCTTTCAAAATCTGCAGATGACGCGTGGTGACCGAGCGCTCACCAGGCACCGCAGCGGCGATCGTGCCGACGTCGGCGCGGCCCATGGTGACCAGCGTGCGCAAGATCGCAACGCGCGCGGGCTCGGCGAGGGCCCGCAAAAACGCGCCATCGAGAGCATCAAGGCAGGCAGCAGCGCCGTCGGTGTTCACGTGGTGGACCTATGGCGCTGCAGCCGCAGACTCAACGGCTCAGCCCACCCGTACGAGCATTTTGCCGGTGTTGTCGCCCGAAAAGAGGCCCAAAAACGCGCGCGCGGCGTTGTCGATGCCGTCGACGATCGTGTCTTTGACGACGAGCTTGCCCTCGGTGTGCCACGCCGCGAGTGCTGCTTCGAATTCGCCGCGCAGGTCGTTGTGGTTGCCGACGATGAAGCCCTCGAGGCGCAGGCTTTTGCCGACGATCAGGGCCAGGTTCGCGGGGCCAGGCACCGGCGCTGTTGCGTTGTAGTTGCCGATCATGCCGCACAACGCGAAGCGCGCGAACGGATTGGCGCACGAGAGCGCCGCCTCGAGATGGGAGCCGCCGACGTTGTCGAAGTAGACGTCGATGCCTTGTGGCGCTGCACGCTTCAAGGCTGCCGTGAGGTTGGGCTCGGCCTTGTAGTCGATGACGGCGTCGACGTGGAGCTCGTCGCGCAGAAACGCTGCCTTGTCTGCGCCACCGGCTGACGCGATGACCGTGTGGCCCTTGAGCTTGGCGATCTGGCACACCATCGAGCCCACAGCTCCAGCAGCGCCTGACACAAACACGACGTCAGAAGCCTTCATCGCCGCGATGCGTGTGAGGCCCGCCCACGCCGTCAATCCCGGCATGCCCGCAGCACCAAGGAACGCTTGCGGTGGCAGTCCGCGCAGCTCGAGACGACGCAGCGCTTTGCCTGGTGCGTTGAAGATCTCGCGCCAGCCGAAGAAGCTTTCGACGACGTCGCCGACGGCAAAGGCTGGGTCGTTCGACGCGACCACGTCGCCAACGGCACCACCCTGCAGCACCTCGCCGAGGGCAAACGGCGGGATGTAGCTCTTCACGTCGTTCATGCGGCCGCGCATGTACGGGTCGACACTCATGAAGCGGTTCTGCACCTGCACTTCGCCCTCACGCGGGGCAGGCACCTCGACGGTGGCAAGCGAGAAGCACGAGGCATCGGGCATGCCGGTGGGGCGAGCAGCAAGGCGGACTTCGCGTGACGTGGTCATGAAGGCTCCTGAAGCGGTGTGTCGTCGAGATGTAGCGTTGGGCTAGCGCGTGAGCCACGGCCAGCGCGCCAACACGCACGTCGTGTCGACGCGATCGGTGCATACCGCCTGCACAAGTTGCCCGCGGTACGTCTGCGCCTGGCGATGGGGCGTGGCGATGCCGACGACGTCGGGGGCCGGTCCACGCAGCAGCGTGCCAAACAAGCGGTCCCACACCAGCAGTGTTGACGCGAAGTTGTGGTTCGCGGTGCCGATGTCGATGGCGTGGTGCAGGCGGTGGTAGCTCGGCGCGTTCACGAGCCACTGCTGTTGCGCTTCGAGATCGATGTTCGCGTGTTGCACCACACCCACCGCAGCGCGCAGCGTGGCGAAGACAGCAGCAATCTCGGGGCGAACGCCAAACGCGACGGCGACGAGGGCATCGGTGGCGCCGTTGTAGGCCATGTTGACGGGGTGCAATCGCAGCGCGTTGCTCGCGGCCAGGCGCGCGGGCTGGTGATGCGCGAAGTGAAAACGCCACAGCCACGGGTGCTCGTGCGACGCACGGTGCAGCAGGTACTTGCCAAGGTCAGCGACGACAAAAGCGGCCAACCCCACGGCCCACGCGCCAGCCGACCACGCCGTCGACGTCGATGCCGCCTGCGCTGCCACCGCGCCGACCAGGGCCACGCCGGCCGCCTCGACCACCACGTGCGACAGACGATCGGGGACCGACGCCAGCGCGATGTACGCGAGGTCGGTGCCGAGTTCCGCCCGCGGCGCTGCGTTCCAGGACGCCCGAAACGGCCGCCAACGCTCGATCGCGGTGGCGACCACCATCAGGGTCACCGTGGCGACCGTGAGCGCCAGCGGGCCCGCTACGCCGCGCCAGACGAGCAGGGCCGAAAGGGCGACAGGAAGCGACAGGAGCAGAGGAAAGGCGGCTCTGGCTGGGTTCATGTGTATATCGGAGCACATGTGCACATGAGGCGCAAGCGGGCAGGTGCTTCGTGTTGATTGGCGGGGAAGTTTCCCCGCCCACCGCTCAAGAAACTCACCTCGGCGACAAACCGCAGAGCCGGTTTTCTCTTCGAGGTTCGTTGGCGATGCTACGACCGGCGCATGCGTCAGCCGTTGCCTGTCGATTTTGTTTCGCGCTTGCGTGACCTCGTGGGCGAGTCATTCGCCGTCGACGACGAGGAGACGCTGCTGCGGTTCTCGAGCGACGAAACACCCAACCTCACGCCGTCACGCCCCGACGTGGTCGTGCGTCCCGGCAGCGTCGACGAAGTGCAGCGCGTGATGCAGTTGGCGGCGGCGCACAAAGTGTTCGTCACGCCGCGCGGGGCAGGCTCGGGCAAGTCGGGCGGCTGCGTGCCGGTGTACGGCGGCGTCGTGCTGGCGCTTGATCGCCTGACGACGATCACCACCATCGACAAAGATGACCAGGTCGCGCGCGTCGCACCCGGCGTGATCTTGCAGACGTTTCAAGAGGCCGTCGAAGCCGAAGGCATGTTCTACCCGCCCGATCCGGCGTCGCTGTCGTGGTGCACCCTCGGCGGCAATGTTGCCTGCAACGCCGGCGGGCCGCGCGCGCTCAAGTACGGCGTCACGGGCAGCTACGTGCTGGGTGTTGAGGCCGTGTTGCCCACGGGCGAGAAGATCCGCACGGGCAAGAACACGACGAAGGGGGTCGCGGGCTACGACGTCACCAGCCTGCTCGTCGGCAGCGAGGGCACGCTGGGCATCATCACGGGCATTACATTGAAGCTGTTGCCGCAGCCGCGGTTTGTGCAGACGGCCCTCGCGATCTTCCCCGACACAACACCTGCCGTGCGCACGGTGAGTGCGATCCTCGCGCGCGGAATTCTCCCGCGCACCCTCGAGTACATGGACAGAGACAGCATCGAAGCGGTGAAGGTGATGAACCCGCCGTATCGCTTTCCGAGTGGTGCGGGTGCGGCGTTGATCATCGAGACCGACGGCGACAGCGAGCAGGGCACCCTCGACGCGTTGGCGCTGTGCCTCGATGTGGCGAGCGAGCATGGCGCGGTCGATTCGGTGCTCGCACAAGACGCGCGGCAGCGTCGCGACATCTGGAGCAGCCGACGTTTGCTGTCGGAGGCCACGCGCAAAATCAAGAAGCACAAGGTGAGCGAAGACATCGTGGTGCCGCGCAGCAAGATCCCCGAGATGGTCGCGCGCACGGGCCTGCTCGGCGAGAAGCACGGGTTGTCGACGTGCTCGTTTGGCCATGCAGGCGATGGCAACCTGCACACGCAAATCCTGTTCGACGACAAGAGCGAGCTGCCGAAAGTGGAAGCGCTCCTCGACGATTTGTTCGACGTGGTGCTCGAACTCGGCGGCACGATTACTGGCGAGCACGGCGTGGGCTTGTCGAAGCAGAAGTACCTGCCGAAGGAGTTGGGGCGCGACCTGATCGCGCTCCAGCAGCGGCTGAAAGACAGCTTCGATCCGCACGGTCTGCTCAACCCGGGCAAGTTTCTCCCCGAGAAAGCCGTGTTGCAGGCGGCAAAGAACAGCGCCTGAGTGCGGAAGTCGGCGCAGTGCTAGCAGGTTGCTGAAAAATGGCGCTTTGGGCGCGACGATGACGTCGTCAAACTTGTGTTCGACGACGTCATTGCCGTTTCGGCGCTCGATTTCG
>JBIKRQ010000450.1:0-5029 GCA_044349155.1 Myxococcota bacterium | reverse complement strand
AACCCGCCTCGCGGA
Organism: Myxococcota bacterium; assembly: GCA_044349155.1. Taxonomy (GTDB): domain Bacteria; phylum Myxococcota; class UBA727; order UBA727; family VGSZ01; genus VGSZ01. The sequence goes on along the minus strand of JBIKRQ010000450.1, from coordinate 5,014 downwards.
AGGGCTCTTTGCCTCATAGGTGTGGGGTTCCCGTCGTCAGGGCCCCCGGTGGACTTTCACCTCCCTCTCCGCGCCCATGCCGGGCGCACCATGGAGTTGGCGTGCCGCCAACTCCATGAATATCAATATGAATTCGCCCGCAAGCGGTCGAAATGAAAAGAAAACGGGCGCCGTGGCACCCGTTCTTGTTGCTTCAGGACTGCGCCGGTTTCGGCTTGGGCGGCCTTCGACGCAGCGCCTTGATGATGATCGCGATGTTGTAGAGCGCGACCCCAGCCATGGCGACGTAGAAGACCCACTGCGGCGTTTGAATGCCGATGAACTTGTGGCCCAACGCGGGGTCGGGCCCGAAGGTCTGCGCGCCAAAAACGGTGGCGCCAGCACACCAGGCCACCGTCGCCAACGCACCACCAGCACGGCTCATCGTGTGCAACACAGCGATGAGCACCAGGCCAGCAATCAGGGCGCCCTGAAACAAGCTCACGCCGGCGCCGAAGCTCCGGAGTCGCCATTGCCACCCTTGTCGGCAGCGGCTGCAACGTCGCCTTCGACGTCGTCATGCTCGTCGCCTTCTTCGTCGTGCTCTTCGCCTTCTTCGCCTTCAGCGACTTCGGCGGGCTCGCCAGCGATCTTGCGACGACGACGACGACGACGCTTCTTCTTCGTCGCGTCACCTTCGACGGCCGCGTCGGCGGGCTTGGCCGAGATCTTCAGCTCGCCATCGACCACGGCTTCAGCAGCCTGCACGGCGACGGACTCGGCGACGTTGGCGGGAGCACCGGCAACCACCGCGAGCTCGCGGCAGACGGCGAAGTAGCGACGCTGAATCTCGAGGGTGCGATCCTTCTCGAGCTGCAGCTGCGACTGCGCGACGGTGTAGAGGCGCTCGAACTCTTCGCCCTTGCGGAAGAAGCGCGCGAGTTCCTGCACCACCGGCGTGGCGAGTTCCTTGAGGTTGAGCGCCGTGCCGGGCACGTCGGGGCGGGCGTCGACCTTCTTGATGGCCGCACGCAGCTCATCGATGGTCTTTTTGAGCGAGGCGTTTTCGTCCTCGAGGCGAGCACGGGTCTGGCGCTCGGTCTCGGCGGCCTTCTTCGCACCCTCGACTTCGGCAGCCGAACGCTGGGTCACCGACGTTTCGGCAGCAACAGCGCTGGCGGCGTCGCGCTTGACGGCGTTGAGCTGGCTCTCGAGGGCAGCCATGCCCTTGCGGAGCGACTGGATCTCGACGTCGCGCGGGTCTGGCCCCTTGGCCTTCGCTTCGGTTTCAGCAGCAGCGGCCTGCTCCTTCTTGCCTTCGCGACGGGCCTTGGTGCGGGCCTGTTCCTTGAGGTCGTCGACTTCCTTTTGCTTGGCGACGAGCTTGTCTTTCTGGGCGGCGAGATCACTGCGGACCTCGGCGAGCTTCTTCTCCGTGGCCTTCAAGGCCTCGTCGCTGCCAGCCGTTGCAGGCGCAGTTTTCGCCGGCAGCGCGGCACCACGGTTGGCACCCGACGAGAGGGCCTCCGGCGGCGAGGCAGCGTTGGCTTTGTTCCAAAACAGCAGGGCGACCACAGTTGCGACCACGGCCCAGATTCCAAACAGGATGCCCATTCGACAAACTCCCAACCCCCAATGAGGGGCAAGCGCGCGGGCTAGACCAGAGATCCGCCCCGTGCAACGTACCCGCGCAGAGATCGACGCAGCTCGTTATGCTGGTTGAAGGTTTGCCGACGTCCGTCAGTCGCCACCGGGAGTGCCAATGGCCGAACAAAGCTTTCTCCAACGTGGGTTGTCGGGCTTTCGCGACACCATGCGCAACGTCGGCCGCTCGGTTCAAGACGGCGCCCAGCGCGCGGTCAAAAAGGCCAAAGCGCAGCTCAGCGCGGTCAAACGCAGCTTCGGCTACTCCGACGTCGACGCCTTCAACGCCGACGAAGACGAACAGCGCCGCCGCAAGAAGGCCCAGATGTTCTTCGGCAACGACGAGCCCTCGCACGTCGGCCTGCGCACCGAAGATCCCCGGCGTGACCTTGGCACCGTCGCCCCCGAGTTCCGCGGCCAGGTCTCAGCGGGGCTCGCGTCGGCGAACTCGAAGACGGCAGGGTCTACCATCGTCGACCGCGGCGATGGCGGCGGCGGCAACAACGGCGGCCGCTGGTAGCGCCTTCGTCGTCGACACCCTGAAGCACAACGAAAACAGCCCGGCTTGCACCGGGCTGTTTTGCTGTGCGCGTGCTCGCGCTCAGAACTGGTAGCCGAGGGCGACCAGGCCGGGGAGCTTTTGCCCCTCGAGCAGCTCGAGGCTGGCGCCGCCGCCCGTCGAGACGTGCTTGATTTTGTCGGCGAAACCCATCTGGTTGATGGCCGCCACGGAATCGCCGCCGCCGACGACGGTGAAGGCCTTGGAGTTCGCCACGGCCTCGGCAATCGCGCGGGTGCCTTTGCTGAAGTTTTCCCACTCGAACACGCCCATGGGGCCGTTCCACAAGATGGTGCCCGCGCCCTTGATGGCGTCGAGGTAGGCGAGGCGGGTCTTTCGGCCGATGTCGAGGCCCATCTGGTCTTCGGTGAAGGCATCGACGTCGAGGGGCGGCGACTTCTCGTTGAACTCGACGGCCGCGATGTGATCGACGGGCAGCAGGATGTTCACACCTTTGGCGGCCGCGGCGTCGAGCACCGAGCGGGCCAGCGTGACCTTGTCGGCCTCGATGCGCGACTTGCCGACGAACTCGCCCTTCGCCTTCAAGAACGTGTAGGCCATCGCACCACCGATGAGGATGGTGTCGACCTTGGTGAGCAGCTTGGTGAGCACGCCGATTTTGTCGGAGACCTTCGCACCGCCGACGATCGCGACGAACGGCTTCTGCGGGTGGCGCAGCAGGCCGTAGAGCGTTTCGGTTTCCTTCTTGAGCAGCAGGCCGCCGGCCTTTTTGTCGACGAAAGCCGCCATGCCCGCCGTCGAGGCGTGAGCGCGGTGGGCGGCCCCGAAGGCGTCGTTGACGTAGACGTCGCACAGGGCGGCGAGCTGACGGGCAAAGCCCTCGTCGTTCTTCTCTTCGCCCGAGTGGTAGCGGAGGTTTTCGAGCAGCAGCACCTGGCCGGCTTTGAGGTCGGTCGCCTGCTTCTTGACACCATCGCCCACGCAGTCGTCGGCGAAGATCACGTCGCGGTCGAGCAGCTCGGACAAGCGCATCGCCACGGGCAGCAGGCTGAGTTCAGGGTCTTTGCCCTTGGGGCGACCCAGGTGCGAGGCGAGCACGAGGCGTGCGCCCTTGCTGAGCAGCAGCTTGATCGTGGGGAGTGCCGCGCGGATGCGCTCGTCGTCGGCGACGACCTGGTGGCCGTCTTTCTCCTCGAGGGGAACGTTGAAGTCGACGCGAACGAAGACCCGTTGGTCCTTGATGCTGAAGCCCGCGTCGTCGATCCAGGTGATGCCCATGTGGTGCTCCTCGAAGTGAGGCCGCACCCATGACACCGTCGTCGACGACGCTCAACCCGGTCTGCTTGAACGTCAGCCGCCGGGACACACCGTCTTTTGCAGCTGCGCCGCCTTCGCCGCCGGCGCGCCACGCTTGGTGTACTCGGCCGCCGCCGCACACGCCCCAGCCCGGTTGTTCGCCTTGAACTGGCACTGGGCGATGTAGCGCATGGTGTCGGGGAAGGTGGGATACTTCTTGGCGAGGTCGACGAGGACCGTCATCGTCGGGTCGGTGCAACCGCCGCCAGCGAACTCGGCGTTGGCCTTCTGCGAAATCTTGCCGAGCGCTGCCTTCGCCGCGACCAGATCGGTCTTTGGGGGCTCAGTGACCGGCGGGCGCACTTCGACGGGCCTGACGGGATCGGCGGGCCTGACTGGGTCGGCGGGCGGCGTTTCCACCGGCCTGACGGGCTCGACCGGCGGCGTTGCCACCGGCGGGGTGACCTCGGGCGGCTTGACCGGCTCGACGGGCTTGACCGGCTCGACGGGTTTGACCGGCTCGACGGGTTTGACCGGCTCGACGGGCTTCACACCTGCGTCGACGACGGCGACAACGGGCGGGGTTGGCGAGCCGCCGAACAGCTTGTCGCGAAAGATGACGACGGCGCCAACACCCAACACGAGGGCGGTGACCACGCCGGCCGCCGCGATCTTCATGCCGTTGCCGCTGGCCTGCGGCGTCTGCGTCGACGTGGCGGGCGCACCAGGGTTTGACACCACCGACAAACCGGCTGCCGTGCCGGGGCCCGTGGGCACCGTGGGCGTTTGCGAAACGACGGGGGCAGGCGCGCCAACGTTGGTGGTGGGGCGCTGGGCAAAACCCGACTGCTCTTGCGGCAGCGAGCGGAGCAGCAGCTCGAGGGCCTCGCCCATATCGACGACGGTGGCGAAGCGTCCGTTGACGTCCTTTTCCATCGCTTTGAGGATGATCTGCTCGAGCAATTCCGGAATCTGCGGGCGCTTCGTGCGCGGCGGCACCGGTGCTTCGAGGATGTGCTTGGTGACGATGCCAATGGGCGTGTCGGCGACGAACGGCAGCTCGCCCGTGGACAGCTGGTACATGATCACGCCGAGGGCGTAGATGTCGCTGCGCGCATCGAGCGGCAGCCCGCGGGCCTGCTCGGGCGACATGTACTCGGGCGTGCCGCAGACCATGCCGGCCTGCGTGAGGGCCTGGCCGCCCGTCTCGGCGGGGTCCTGGATTTTGGCGATGCCGAAGTCGAGCACCTTGACGAAGTCGCGCTGGCCGCGGCGGTCTTCGATCATGATGTTTTCGGGCTTCAGGTCGCGGTGGATGACGTTTTGCTCGTGGGCCTCGGCGAGGGCCGAGCACACCTGAATCATCACCTTGGCGACGCGATCGGGGCTGAGCGGCCCCTCCTTTTTCAGCATCGCGAAGAGGTCTTGGCCCTGCAGGAACTCCATCGCCATGAAGACGATGCCGCCTTCGTCCTGGCCGAAGTCGATGATCTGAATGGAATTCGGGTGGTTGAGGCGGCTGGCCGCGCGGGCCTCGCGCTGGAAGCGCTGCACGAGCTGCGGATCATCGCGGAA
>JBIKRQ010000093.1:0-18749 GCA_044349155.1 Myxococcota bacterium | reverse complement strand
AATTCGACCGCTTGCGGTCGAATTCATATTGATATTCGTGCACTTGGCGGAACGCCAAGTGCACGAATTGAGCCTCGAAGAGAAAACCGGCTTTGCGGTTTTGTCGCCGAGGCGAGTCTCTTGAGGGGCGGGCGGGGAAACTTCCCCGCCAATCTGGTGCGTGCGCTGTGGCTACTCGGCGGTGATCGCCAGCCCAAAGCTGCCGCCGTCGGGGCCGAAGCTGTCGACGACGATCGAGTAGTTGCCCGCGGGCACACCTGAGAGTTCGATGGTGGAAGCAATGGAGGCTTCGCCGTCGTCGGCACAGCTGATCGCGGTTTCGCCTTCGGCCGTACACGTGCTCAGCAGGTACACGATGGTGTCAAACGACGTCGACGGCGTGTCGGTGGAGATCACCAGACGCGTGGCAGGCATGGTCAGGCGCAACTGGACGATCGACTCGGGACGGTTGGTGGGATCGTTGGGCGAACAGCCTGTGGGCACATCCCACACCGACGGACCATCGACGGTACCGACGACGTCGTAGCTGCCGGCAGCGCTGATCGCGACGACCGGTGCGGTGCTGCACTGCTGGTTCCGCAGCGTTGCCGTCGCCTGGCACACCGGCGCCGACGTTGGCGTTGCGGCGTTACACACGGTGCTTTCGCGGCAGACGTCGAAGCCCAGGGGGCTACAGCTTTGGCCAGGCTGACGAATCACCGGTGCTGCAATCGCAGCCACCACGCGCTCGCCCAGCAGACCACCTGCATCTTCGGGCGTGGCAGCGATCTGCTGCACGGTGTCTTGCAGAAACAAGCCCATCTCTTTGACCGCGCTGAAGGTGGTGGTGCCATCGCTGTCGTCGACGTCGATGTCGAAGGTGGAAGCATCGGCGATCTCGTCGCCGTCGAGGTCGAGCGCTACCGGGTTGCCGTCGGCGTCCATGAACTCGACGTGCAACACCGTGACGTCCTGGTCGACGTCGATGCCCTCAGCAATGAAGCGTGGACCGCTCACATCGGGTTCGGCAGGCAGCACATAGCCCAGGCGCGACAGCACGGGCGCTTCAGGCGGTGCACACACGGGTGGCGTGCCCTTGCAGCCCAGGCCGCCTGCACAGCGGCTGTCGACGAAGTTCGGGTCGCACGCGAAGCCCGCGCTCACCTCGATGGGCAAGGTGACCGACGCGGTTTGGGTCGCCGAAACGTTGCCTGCTGCATCGAGCACTGCCACCTCAATGCTCGCGAGCACGGTGGGCGCTTCGGGGGTGTCGAGGATGGTGGCGATCGCGACGAAGGTGTGGTCAGCAGCGACCGTTGCTGCAGCATCAAACGCGATGGTGGCGCTGGCGCTGTCGACCACGCCGTCGACGTCGGTGTCGAAGAACTGCACTTCGCTGCCGTTTGCACCCAACAGACGCACACGCAGGGCGGCGGCGTCGTCTTGCAGGTCGAGACCGGTGATGTCGAGACGAACGCGATCGGCAAGGCGGCCAATCGCGCGGGCCTGCACCGTCGACAGTGTGGGCACCACTTCTTCGCCAGGGCCCTCGCCTTCGCCCTCGCCTTCTGCCGGCGGTTCGCCCTCGCCTTCGCCGTCGGTGGGGCCAGTACAGCCCGCCGAGATGGCGAGGACCGCAGCGGCAGTGGTCAGCAAGCGCGAGGGGAGCAGTGGGCGGTGCGACATAGGCGTTGAACTCGGCACGATCTGTCGGAACTTGAGCGCGCCTGACGGATCGTCAAAACGAAGACGCCGACCCTGCGGTCGACGTCATTTGCAATCTTACCAGTGGAAAGATCGAGCCATATGAGCTGCTCAGAGCTCGCAGTTGGTCGCGGTCTCGAAGCAGATGTCGCCATCGCCCGCGCCAGCATCGAGGACGTCAACACCTGCTTCACCGTCGAGCAGGTCATCGCCAGCACCGCCGTCGATGGTATCGGCGCCAGCGCCACCTTCGAGGGTGTCGTTGCCGAGGCCGCCATCGATGACGTCGTCTTCCAGGCCGCCGGTGATGCGGTTGTCGGAGTCGTTGCCGGTGATCGTGTCGGCTTCGGCGCCGCCAAAGACGTTTTCGCAGTCGGCCTGCACGTCGTCGGCTTCCGAGGCCAGGCCGTCGTCGGCCGCGACGCCGTCCATCGTGACGGTGAGAGCGGTGATACGCGCGCTGTAGTCGACGGTGTCGGTGCCAAGGCCGCCGTTGAAGACGTCGCCGCCGTTGGTGGCTGCACCTTCGCTGAAGGTGTCGTCGCCCGCAGCGCCCGTGAGCACGTCGTTGCCGTCGCCGCCGGTGAGGATGTTGGCGAGGGGGTTGCCGGTGATCGTGTCGTCACCGTCGCCACCGGTCAGGCCCTCAACGTCGGCCTTGACGTTGTCGGCTTCTGAGGCTTCGCCGTCGTCGGCCGTCACGCCATCCATTGTGACGACGAGGTCGTTGCTGCGCCCGCTGTAGTCGACGGTGTCGGTGCCGGCACCGCCGTTGAAGATGTCGCTGCCACTGTCGGCGGCTTCTTCGTCGAAGCTGTCGTCGCCGGCATCGCCGTTGAGGGTGTCGTCGCCGTCGCCACCGGTGATGGTGTCGTTGCCCTCGCCACCGCTGATGGTGTCGTTGCCATCGCCGCCCGTGAGGGTATCGGCGCCAGTCCCACCAACGAGCGTGCAGGCCGTGACGTCACACACCAGCGTGTCGCCCAGCGTACCGCCGGTGATGCCTTCCACGTCGTCGATGATCTCGTCGGTTTCGCCAGCCTCACCGTCGTCATCGGCCGTACCGCTGGTGGCCTCGATGTCGGCCGTGATCACGGCCGTGCGCAGCGCGTAGCTCACGATGTCGGTGTCGGCGCCACCGTTGAAGACGTCGGCACCGTTGGTGACCGCACCTTCGTTGAACGTGTCGTTGCCGGCGTTGCCGTTGAGCGTGTCGATCCCCAGGCCACCCGCGATGGTGTCGTTGCCGTCGCCGCCGTTGAGGGTGTCAGCGCCGTTGCCGCCCGTGATCGTGTCGTTGCCCGCGCCGCCAAAGATGGTGACGGCTGTTGTGAACACGGTGCCGGTACCAGCGCCGCCGTTGGCGGTGACGATGTCGGCGGCATCACCGCTCGAGACGGTGAACGCTTCCGCACCAGCGACGGTGATGTCGCGGGCGGTATCGGCGGCGGTGTTGATGCCGTCAGCGCCGAAGGTGATGGTGTCGGCGACCTTCTGGCCGCGGATCTTCACGGCGTCGCTGCCACCAGCCATGTCGATCGCGATGCCGGCCGTGGCGGTGGTGCCCGCGCCGAAGAGGCCGTTTTGGAAGTCGAGAATCACGGTCTCAGCGCCACCAGCGCCGGTGATGTTCAGGCGCTTCAACAACGTCGCCGTCGCCGTGCCGCAGGCGACACCGTTGACGGTAATCGCCGAGTCGACGGCGCGACGAGCGACGAGCGCGATTTCGGCTGAGGCGAGCGTGATGGTGGCGATGCCGCCGGCGGTGACAAACGTGCACGGCGTCGCGATCGCGGTGAGGTCCTGACCGAGCTCAGGGATGCCCTCGTCGTAGTCGTAGTCGCCCTCGCCGCAGGCGGTGGTGGTGAAGACGGCCGCGGCCAGCAGGCTCGTGGCGAAGAAGCGTGGGGGTGTGAGCTTGCGGGACATTCGGCCTCCGGTGGTGTTCGGAGATCCTTTCGGCACGTTGTTGTGCAGTTTGAGGCCCTGGTGCGTGTTGCCGCGCACGTCAGGGATCTGACGCTCGCACTGGCATGCGCTCGTGGTGTCTGTGCGGCGGTTGGATGCCGCGCAGATCGCGGCCAAAGATCCGGACAGCTGTCACCGCGTTGACGACGTGATCAGCGCTGAAGTTTCGTCGCCAGCTGCCGAAACCACGTCGGGGACGAGGAGATACATGAGCGACATCATTGTACTGGTCGATGACGAAGAGATGGTGCTGCGCGCCCTTTCCCGCGTGCTCAAGGGCGCGGGGATGACGGTGTGGGCCACCACGCAGCCTCGTCAGGCGCTGGAGTATTTGATGACGCAGCCGGCACCGCTGGCGGTGATCAGCGACCACCACATGCCCGACATGACGGGCCTTGAGCTGTTGGCCGAGGCTTCGATCTACGCGCCCTATGCTGCGCGCATGCTCACCACGGGCAGCCCATCGAAGCAGATGTTGGCCGACGCCATCAACCACAGCCACGTGCACTTCTACGTCGAGAAACCCGTCTCGATGCCGCACCTGCTCGAGCTGCTCGGCCGCGTGAAGGCCCGCCACGAACGACAGCAGCCACCGCCACCCAAGCCCATCAAGGCCCCCGGCGTGCGCGGTGACGAGTTGTACGACGCCGCTCGCTACTTGAGCGAAGGACTGCTGCCGCACATCAAAGCGCGCTGACGTTCACGTGGTGGAAGCGGGCTGCTCGTCGTCGACAAATGCGGCGATGGCCACAGCGCTGGCCGCATCCACGTCGACAAAGCGCAAGCCCATACCCAGCGTGTCGTCGACCGAAGCCGACACCACTTCGGCCGCGACGTCGATCACCGCACCCGTGGGCAGTGCAAACCGCAGACGCACCCTTGTGCCCACGCGGTGGGGAATGGCTTGCTCAAACGAGATGCCGCCGCGCGAGACGTTGCCCGTGCGACGGAAGTACAGCTCGTCGCCTTTGACTTCTTCGACCCACAAATCCAGCGGTGCTCGCGCAGCGAGACGACGGTCGCCACGACGACGATCGCCTGCGCGACGGTTCTCGCTCACGGGCACCTGCAGCACCCGACGCTCCTGCTGACGACGTTCGCTCATACGCTTCAACCACCCAGAATGCGGCGCGCGTCTTCGGTGCTCGCAAATGGCTCCTGCCCTTTGGCCCACGGCAACGACGCCAACGCGCGCGCTTGCGCCGAGGTGTTCGCGACGTCGTCAGCCGGCACCGCAGCCATGGCAGCGGCGAGCACTTTCAAGCTGCCGTCGTCGCTGTGGTTCTTGTCGTTCAAGCGCGCGTTGATGGCGGGCATGAGCACGTCGTCGCGCATGAACAGCGGATACGCCGTCGACGTGCCGGTCATCGCTTGCTGGATCACAGCGACCGAGTCGTTGCACACGCCGGTGATGCCGTAGCCCGACATCGCCAGGTTCGCTTGTGCTGACACATCCTGCACGACGTCGGCGAACACACCGCACAGGCCCAGGGCCTTGTAGCTGTCGGCGGTGTTGAACTCGGCAGCAACGGTGCGACCGGCCCACGTCGAGGGACGCATGAGGTCGCAGGGGAAAAAGCCCGTGCCCGAAATGCCCTGAAACCACTTGATGTCGCCGTCGAGGTGCGGCTGCTTGCTGGTGGCCCCCGCGCGGATCGCGAACACCAATTCAGAGTGCACCGTGGGCACAAACGCTTCTTTGCCCGCCGCATCCTTGAAGCCCGTTTTGACCATCGCCGCGACGGGCACGTCGATGATGGTGCCGTCGGGGGCTTTGGTTTTCAGGCCCACGAAGTCGGCCACGCGGTGCGTGAGCTTCGTTTCGATCGTGTAGCCGTCGGCCGACAGCGACTTCAAAAACGCGGGCAAGCTCGTGAAGCGGCTGCCGGCGTGCTCGACGACGAACTGGTCTTTCTTCGCCTTGCCGGGGTTGCTCGCGAGGCGGTCGATGATCTCGGCCAACACGATGTTCTTCTTCGCGGCGGCATCGCTCAGGTTCGCGTTGGGCACATCACCGCGCCAGAGCTGCGGGTTGAGCTGCTTGAGGTCGCCAGCGGGCCGAGCGATGGCCACAGCGTCGAGCTTCGCGGTGTTCGTGGTCTGCGGCAGGTGCGTGGTCTTCACGAACGGCGTGCCGCCCTGGGCCTTGTGGGCACCGTTGAGCGCGTCGAAGGCGGTGTGCATTTGTGCCGTGGTGAGCACCATCAGGTCGGCAACGCGGTCGGGGTTGGCCTTCGCCGCCGACACCAACGCAGGCGGCACGTCGACGCCGAGGCCGGCCTTCAACGCCCCAACGAGCATGTCGACCGCCGACGAGACCTGCGCTGGCGAGGCCTGCTTCAACACCATGGGCAACGACACCGCATTGGGCACGCGACCAGGCACGAGTTCGAGCAGTGCTGGCCCCGTCGACGTCACGCCCGCAAGGCGCGCCCCGAGGGCACTCACGCCCGCCGACACCGCAGCAGCGATGGGCGTGGCCACAGGTGCCGGACCAGCGGTGGTGGCAGCGTCGAGGCCGGTGGGTGCAGCAGGCGCTGGCGTCGTCGGCGCTGCAGGTGCAGGTGCAGCAACAGGCGCAGGAGGAGCGCTCACCGCAGCAGGCACGATGGACGATGGCGACGGCGACGAACCAGTGATGATCGGCATGCGCGGACGCTAGCGCGTTGTGCCACCGCACCAAGGGCCAGAAGCGATGCTGGAGCATCCGTCCAGTGACGGACAACACATCACGTCGCTTCTTCGGCCATCACGACGCGTCGAGTCAGCGCGGGGCCAACAAGCTCGGCTCGTAGTCGGCCGGTGGCACAAACCCCAGCAGCTCCAACACCGTCGCCGCCACGTTCGCCAGCCCCGGCGTGACGAGGTCGGTGCGCAGCGTGTCGGCACAGCCTGGGCCACCGATGCACAACGGCACGGGGGCGAGCGTGTGGCTCGTTTTCGGCGCCACACGACCTGCCGCATCGCGCAACGGCGCGCCCTTCTTGTCGCGCTGGGCCATGTCGTCGGCGTTGCCGTGGTCCGCGACGACGACGTAGATGCCACCGGTCGACTCCACCGCCGCGAGCATTTCGCCGAGCGCTTCATCGGCCGCCGCACACGACGCAATCGTGGCTTCGAGGTTGCCCGTGTGGCCCACCATGTCGCCGTTGGCGAGGTTCACGCGCACGATGTCGTAGCGACCACTGCGCAAGGCCTCAGCAGCAGCAGCGGCAATCTCGTGGCACTTCATCGCGGGCCTTTCATCAAACGGCGGCGCGTTGCTGGGGATTTCGCACCAGGTCTCGACGACGTCGTCGAACTTGTTGCTGCGGTTGCCGTTCCAGAAGTAGGTGACGTGCCCGTACTTCTGCGTCTCGCTCACCGCAAAGCTGCGCACCTTCATCGCCGCCAGATACTCGCCCGACGTGCGCTCGATGACGGGTGGCGCGACGAGGTAGCGACGCGGAATGTGCAGGTCGCCGTCGTACTCCATCAGGCCCGCGTACACGACGGTGGGGCGGCGCACGCGATCGAAGGCCGTGAAGTCGTCATCGTCGAACGCGCGCGAAATCTGGATCGCACGGTCGCCGCGGAAGTTCGCGAACACCACCGCATCACCGTCGACGATCGGACCCACGGGCTTGCCGCCTTCACCCACCACCACAAACGGCGGCAGGTGTTGATCCGAGCAGCCACCCGGTGCGGCCTTCGCGGCCTGCACTGCTGCGGTCGCCGACGAAAACGCCGGCGCATCACCCAACACGTGGGCATGCCAGCCGCGCTCGACGATCGACCAATCACTCTCGTAGCGGTCCATCGTGACAAACATGCGGCCACCGCCCGAGGCCACCTGCAGGTCAACACCGTCGACACGCAACGCCTGCGACAACGCCTCGATGCTCGCGAGAAAATCCAACGACGTGCCATCGGGCACATCGCGCCCGTCGAGCAACACGTGCAAACGAATGCGTCGCGCGCCGCGAGCCGCAGCGCCCTTCACGACAGCGACGATCTGGTCGAGCCGCGAGTGCACACCGCCGTCGGACAACAAACCGATGATGTGCAGCGTGCCGGTGGCAAAGCGCGCCTGCAGGGCTTTGAAGCCCTCGCCCTCAAACAACGCCCCCGTCGACAACGCCGTGTCGACGAGGGACGCGCCCTGCAACACGATCCGTCCCGAACCGAGCGCGTTGTGCCCGACCTCAGAGTTGCCCATGTCGTCGTCGCTGGGCAGGCCAACAGCGGTGCCGTGGGCCTTGAGCTTCATGAAGCGCCCAGGGGCCGACATCAGCCGACGCAGATGGGGCATGTTGGCTTGTGCGACAGCGTCAAAAGCATCGCCGCAGCCAAGGCCAACGCCGTCGAGCACCACTTCGAGCAGCGGGCCCGTGGGGCGCACACGGGATGGATTCACAGCAAGCGACAGCGTGGAGTCGGTCATGGGGCGCAGGCTACGCCGGCACACACGTCGTCGTCACGCAGGGCCTACGTCTCGCCCCACGAACCGCCCACCACCAACAAACAACAAACACACGCACGGCGCTGCCGACGTCACGCATCAGATCTGGGGAAGGCGTGAACGTTTGACAGTGTCCAGATCACGGGTACCGTGCGGGGCGTAGATGAGGGGCCAACGGTGAGCGCGACGAGAAGAGCAACGGTCGGAGCCACATTGGTCGTTGCCATCAGTGCCCTTGGCAGTGGTTGCTTGAGCGTCACGTTGTACGAGCCCATGGGTGCTTTGCAGCGGCCAACACTCGTGGCGGCGGGTGGCTCGTCGTTGACCGACACGCGCGTGTTCGTGCGCTGCCACCCCGACGACAAATACCTGCCGCCTGGCGATGCCGAGCGCGTGTGTCGTCAGCTGTCGACGGCCCTGCGCCGACAAGGAGCTGAAACCGAAACCTCCGTGCCGCGCGGCCGTGATGAAAGCGGACCGGCGCAGGCGTTTGATGGCCAGGGGGCCGACCTCACCGTCGACGTGCGCTCGCGCACCGAGCACGCCTACGACTACCCGATCCTCGCGTATCCGGCGGTGCTCACGTGCACCACGATTCCGCTCATCGAAGAGGAGACGTACGCGCAAGACATCGAGGTCCGCGGCCGCAGCATGACGGTGCTCGCGTCGCAAACGTTGCGGGCGCGCTTCGTCACCTACACCGGCTGGGCGGTGTGGAGCTTCAACCAGCTCGCCGACTTCTTCTTCCGCGACGACCAAAACGACATCTCAGGCGACATCGGCAAGAAGGAATTCTCCGCCGACTTCTACCGCCAGATTTCGCAGCTCACGTTCAACGCGCGCGTGCGCTCCGACCTGCTCGGCCTCACCACGTCGACGCGTGCCCTGCCCGCTGTGCCACCGACGCCAGCAGCACGTGCGCCAGCAACGCCAGCAACACCAGGAACACCGCCACCAACGACGACGCCAGCGGCACCTGCTGCGGGCCCCGTCGATGCCGCCGCTGCGGCGAACGAAGCGCGCCGCTTGCCCGACGACGTCACGCCCGAGCGCGCGCCTCCGCCACCAGCGGCACCAACGCCGACGACACCACCACCACCTCCGCCAGCAGGCGATCCTGCGGATGGGGGCTGACGTGGAGCAGGCCCTCCTCTTCTCGCTCTGGTTTGTCTTTTCGCTGTCTGACCACCGCACCGATCCGGTGCAGCAGGCCTGGCTTGGGCGCAGCCATCTGCGCGAGCTGGAGTGTGAACGCTTGTCGCAAGCCGAAGCCCACCGACGCTATCCCGACGTCGTGCCGCAGACCGAGATGCGCACCCAGGTGCTGATGCAGATCGACGCGCTCGTGTGCGAACGCCGCATCGTGCCCATCGGCGTGCGCGGTGCCCGCGACGAGGCCATCCTCACGAACCTCACCGACGAGATCGATGGCATCGCCAACCTGGCCCAGGGCGTGGTGGCCGCCGACACCACCATCCTCGTCGACGCCTGGTACCCACAGCCCGAAGTACAGGGCCGCATTCGCAGCAGCCTGCTGCAGCGTTTGGGCGATTCCGATCGCGTCGTGAGCGCGCGTTTGCCGTCGTTGGCGGCCACCGACATCGAAGTGATGAACGCGCTGCCGCTGCAAGACGCGCTCCCGCTCGCGTGTCGCCAACTGCACCGCGAAGGCGGCTTGAAAGACACCGAAGCCCTCGTTGGTGTGGCCGTGTTGCGCGAAGACGAAACGCAATTGCACGCGGGTGTGTGCGAGCAGGGCGCGTGGCGGTGGCTGCAATGACCAGCCGTGTTGCGTGTGTCGTTGCGGTGATGTGTGTGGCGTTGACGACGTCGTTTTCGGCGCGCGCCGAAGACGACCAGAGCCTGCAGCGCACGCGGGCTGAGCAGTTGCGGCAGCAGTACGCCAACTCGATCCAGCTGCGCGCCTACGACCTGCTCGACGAGCTTGTCTACCAGTGGACCCTCGATCCACCGGCGGCCGTCGACATGCGCACGGTGCTCGCCGACGTGACGGTGCCCCTTGGTTTTGGCAGCGGCCTTGAGGCGCTGATCGAAAACCACCTCGTCGACCTGTTGTTGAAGCACAAAGAAACCCATGTGCAGCTGGTGCATTGCCCGGGGTGTCAGGCGCTCACGGTGCACAGCGATCGCACCGGTACCGTCGTCGCCCGCGGCATCGATCAGCCCGGCGCGCTCAAGGCCGCTGGTGCCACCGCCGGCGCACAGCAGGCGTTGTTTTTGGACTTCGAAGCCGAGGGCACATCCCTTGTGCTGCGCGCGCGCTTCACCACCCTCGACGACACCATGCGCATCACGGGTGCCCGCACCGTGTCGTCGAAAACGTCGTCGGCACCGCTGCTGCGCACCGGCGACCACCTCGTGTCGGCGGAACAAGCTCGCAAAGAGTACGTCGACGCGCTCAACCAAAAGGGCCCCATCGCCATCCCGGTGCGGTTGCAGATGGTGCAGTTTTCAGCCCCCTCGGCAGACTCAGAGGCCACCGCCGGCGGCATCGCGCCGTTGCCGATTTTCTGGCTGCAGTCGGGGGTGGAGTTCAACATCAACCACGCCCGCGATTGGTCGGGCAGCGTCGTCGTCGGTGGGACGTGGGTGCCGCAGCTGTACAGCGGCTTGATGATCGAAGGCCGCGTGAACCGCCTGCTCACGGGCGCGGCGGCGTCGCTCACCAACCCCAACCTCTACGGCTTTGTGGGCGGGCAGATCTCGATGCTCAACGGCCCAGGTGCCCTGCTGTTGCGCGACGACGTGCCGACCATCGCCGACATCATCGCTGCGGCCGCCAACCTCACCGTGCAAACCACGTTTTGGCCGGCCCTCACGACGGGACTCGACCTGCGCGTGGGCAACCGCCTTGGTGTCGCTTTGTTTGCGCAGGTGGCGCCGACGCTGGCGAACTCGCCGAACGTCGGCACCTACCTCAACTTCGGCATCGCCCAGGTGCACGCCATCGGCGGCGAGGTGAGCCTGTGGTTTTGATTCGCCCAGCCCTCGTTCGTCTGCTGCCGGTGCTCGCACTCGTGTGGGCACTGTCGTCGACGACGGCCCACGCCCAACGCAGCGAAACCTCGGGCGCGCTCAGCCGCACCGCCGACATCATGCGGCCCCTCGTCGAGGAGGGCTCGCTGCGCGCAGCACCGGTCATCCTGGTGAGTGCACAGCCGGCGTTTGAGTCCACGCGCGCGTGGTTTCCAACGGCGGTGGTCACCACGATGCTCGAGGTGTTTGGGCCCGACAGCGTGCGTGCCTGTGAAGCGTGCATGCAGCCACGGGTCGATGCGCGCGATGGGCGGCTGGAGTTTTCGTCGGGCAGCTTGTCGCTCGAAGAGATCATTGCGATCGATGCGCGCACCCGAGGTGCTGGCACACCGGCGCGCGCGGCCGCCTACGTCGATGAGACCGACGACGGTGTGGCGGTACGCATCGTCTCGCTGCGCACCGGTGAAATCCTGTTTGCGCGCAATGTCGACCGCTCGCTGCGCGAACAGAAGCGCACTGAGACGACGTGGAATGCCATTGACGACATGGAGCGACGGCTGCGCGGCGAAAGCCTCACGCACGTGTTCATCGACGGTGTGTTCCTTGGTGGACCGCACTTCTCGTTCGACGTGCTCGAGCAGTTTGGCGACCGCAACTTGAACCTGGCGGGACTGACGGTGAGCGTCTTCGATCCGATCCTCGGCGTGGGCGTGTCGTACCACCGGGTCATTCCCGAAGCGTTCAACCTCACCATTGGCGCGCAGGTGATTGGCTCGATCCCCACGATCGCGGTCAACGCCATCAGCAACGACGTCGGCGCGCTCATCGACCCGGCGATCACCGGCGTGCTCGTGGCGCGCTTTCCGATTCCGCAAACCGCATTTGCCGTCGTGGGCATGGCATCGACCAACGGCCGCATTGGCCTGGGCCTCACCTTGATGAACTTCACCTTCTTGCCGGTGCTGCCGTGAAACACTCCGTCGCCGCTTGTGTCGCTTCTGCCGTCGTCGTCGTCGCGTCGGGTTGTGCGAGCCGCAACTACACCTACTACCTCGTGGAACCCGAGCAGCCGCAGCTCGAGACCCTGCAAGACGAAGACAACCTGCAGCGCCCCCTCGTGTTTGGTTCGAGCACGGTGATGAAGGTGCGCTGGAACAACGGCGACATCGTCACCGAAGTGGATGTGCCGATGTTGTCGTCGGGCCAACGCATCGTCATCGAGCACAGCACCGCCACCACCGGCGTGAAAACGATCCCCGCCAGCCGGATTGTGCCGCCGCCGCCGGGGCCTGCCGACAAGGCCTTGAACGACGCGTACCGAGCGCGTGGCCTGCGCGTCGACGAGGAAGCCCCCGAAGTCAGCATCGTGCGCGCGCGCACCGCGGTGCAGGAGGCGATCCGCGCAGGCAACTACGGCCTCGCCCTCGAGTGGGTGTCGTTGGTGTTGGCGCGCTACCCGTCGCATCCTGAGTTCTTGCGGGCCAAGGCCTCGATCCTGTTGATGATGGGCGAGCGCCAACAGGCCATCACCGTCTACGAGCAGGCCGAAAGCATCGAGAGCGATCCCGCCGTGCGCAAGAAGCTCGACGAGCTGCAAAACAGCGAACCGTAGGCCGCGGCTTCCAGCACTTCATCGACTTCATCGACTTCACGACTTCACGACTTCATCGCATTCAACGACGACACCGTAGGGGACATCGTGCAATTTCTGGGTCTGGCACTTTTGGGTTTCGTGTTGTGGTTCGGCTTTCGCGATCGCACCGGCACGGTGATTTCTGCGTTCGATCCGCACGCCCTCGTGATGGTCGTCGTTGGTTCGTTCTCGGCGGTGCTGATGAGCAGCACCGTGAAGACCGCGCTGCGCACGTTCACGTGTCTGGGTGAGTTCGTGCCGGGGCTGCGCACCTTCGCGCGTGGCACCAAGCGCATGGAAGACGAGCGCGAGCAGGTCAGTGCCTTGTGGCGTGAAGGCAAGCGCAACGCCGCCGTCGACCTCGCCGAGAAGAGCCAATCGCCCGCGATCAAAAAGATGCTCGAGCTCGTGATGAGCCGCTCGCCCGAAGCCGGCAGCGCCAAGGTGTTTCTCGAGTTGCGCCACCAGGAGATCGCCCACTGGCAGCCTGCGGTGCACAACTGGGAAATGCTGTCGAAGCTCGGGCCCAGCTTCGGCATGGTCGGCACCATCACCGGCATGATCACGCTGTTCAAAAACATGAGCAGCGACAACCTCAACATCGGTGCCGCGATGTCGTTGGCGCTGTTGGCGACGTTGTACGGCGTGGCCTTCGGCGCAGGCTTGGCTGGTCCGGTGAGCCACTTTCTCAATGGTTTGCTCGACGACCGCCTCGGCTGTTTGGAGCGCTGCGAGAAGAGCGTGAACGAGATCGTCGCCCTGGCGGAGCGCTGATATGCAGCGCCGCGCACGAGGACAGGAAGAAGGCTGGCTGCTGAGCTACGCCGACTTGATCACGAACCTGCTGTTGTTCTTTGTGGTGCTGCTGTCGGCGGCGAACCTCAGCAAGAGCAAGATGCAGCAGATCACCAAGGCCATCGCTGGCGAGCCGCAGCCCGAGAGCTTGGAGTCGCTGCAAAAGGAGATCGACAAGGCCATCGTCGATAAGAAGCTGCAGGACGTGGTGCAGACGAAGATGACCGACGAGGGCTACGAAATCGCACTCAACTCGGGCTTCGTCTTTGACTCGGGCCGTGCTGAGCTGCGTCCCGAATTCATCGCGCCACTGACGGCGATGCTCGAGGAGCTCAAGCCGTTTTCGGGCAAGTACTCCTTCGCCGTCGAGGGCCACACCGACTCCACGCCGATCGTGGGCAGTGCGCAGTTCAAGTCGAACTGGGACCTGTCGGCGGGGCGCGCGATCATCGTGCGTGAACGGCTCGAGGAGATCGGCATCGACCGCAAACGCATCCGCGTTGAGGGCTACGCCGACACACGGCCGCTGCCCGAAGAAGAACTCAAGGACCTCAGCGTCGAGGCCAGAAACGCACGCCTGCGTCGTGTCGTCGTGAGGGTCTACTGATCATGTTGAAGTCACTTGCATTTGCGTCGCTGCTGCTGGCCGCGGGTGTTGCACACGCCCAGGTGCCCGGCGTGCACATCCCGTCTGAGATTGCGCTTGAGGTCTCGCTCGTCGAGCGCGCCTTCGAGTCGGCCCTCGCCGCCGACTGCGCGCCCGAGCGGTGCTTTTCGAAGGGCTGCGTCTACGGACGTCACCAGACCATCGATCAGCCGCGCGCGACATCGCTGCCCGGCCTGCCCACCGAAGAGGGCATCGGCAGTGTGCCCACGCAGGAGTACCTGACCGAAGCGCGCTGCGAGTTCACGTACGAAAAAAGCGTGAGCCCGAAGGACATCGCGTCGCTGCAGCGTCGGTTGGAGCTGCGTCTGTCGCGTGGTTGGCGCAAGGTCACCGTCACGCCGCAACTGCTCGAGCCGATCAACAAAGCGTTGGCCGAGCCGACGATGCCGCCCGAGGACAAGCCGAAGGAAGACGACGAGGCCAAAGCGCCCGAGCCGACGCCGACGCCGCCTGCGCCACCGGCTCCCACCGAGCCGCCCGAGTTCACCACCGACGTCGCGTTGCGTGAGCTGTGGACGCACCTGCTGCCCCACATCCCGTGGATGATCGCCATCTTCTTGATGACCACTGCGATCTTCGCCCTCATCTGGGCCAGCCGTCGTCTGGGCGCACCCACCATCGAAGAGAAGATGCTCGAAGCGCAGATCGCGCAGCCGCCACCACCTGAGCCCGAGCCCGAGCCCGTCGTCGAGCAGAAGCCCGACGAAGAACACAGCTGGGCCGAGCAGCAGGAAAACAAGTGGATGGAGCGCCTCGCCGACGTGAAAGACGACGACGACGGCCCGCTGGTCGAACTGCTGCGTGAGTGGCTCAAGACCGGCGACTTCCCGATGTTGGCGCGCGCCGCCTTCGTGTTTGGCGATCGCATCTCGACGGCGTTTTCCACCGACAGCGAACTCGCGCTCAAGAAGATCGAGTTCGCCGAGTACTTCCGCGACGTCGACGAAGACAAACTGCCGAGCCGTGCCGAGTTCTTCCGCCGCTTGAACCAACACGCGCTCAGCTCGTTGTTGCTCGCGCAGGACGACGTGCAGCTGTACCGATCGTTGCGCGAAGACTTCGGCTCCGGCGGGATTGTTTCACTGATGCAACAATTGCCGCAGCGCTTCGGCGCGTTGCTGTTTGCGTTGGTGCCGCGCGAGACGCAGTACGACGTGGCCCGCATGATGCCGACCGACCTGCGCATCGTCGTCATCGAGCAGCTGCTCGCCTCGAGCCGCATTTCGCGCGAAGAGAGTGCGCACCTGTTTGCGTGCATCAGCGCTGCTCGCGATGGCGAACCGTTGCCGAAGCCGCCACGCGCCAGTGTCACCGATCGCGGCCCCGCCATCGACGCTGCGGCGGCGTTGTCGGTGCTGCTGCCCCACGTCGACGCCGCCACCCGGACGGGTCTGTTCACGCGGGCCCTGCACGGCAGCACCAGCGCGCCGCAGTGGTTCGAAGACATCTTCTACGGCGAGATGTTGGCGAAGCTTCAGCCCGAGCAACGTGCCGACTTGTTGCTCGACGTCGACGTGCGCGGCCTGGCGGCGTGGTTGTCGCTGCAAGACCAGGAGTGGCAGCGGGCGCTGACGTCGTCGCTGTCGCCGTCGATGCAGACGGCCCTGCGCGGCAACAGCACGTTTGCGTCGCGGGCTGAGCAGCAGGCCTTTGCGCGTCGGGGGCACGCCAGCATCATCACCGCACTCAAGGGCCAGTACGCGCGCGGCAAGGCGTCGTTTCTGGCGTTGGTGGCCTGATGCGCACCACGACGACGTCACCAGCTTCATCGCGCGGGCTGCACCAGCTCGCGTCGCGGGGCGTGGCGTTCGTCGTGGCGTTTTTGGCACTGGTGCTGTCGGCGTGTGACCCGACGTTGTTTCCGCCGAAGGTGGAGCTGTCGAACGTCAACGCGGGCTTCGCGATCGCCGAGGCGACCTGGTTTGAAGACGAGCAGACGTTGTTCTTCTTCTACCGGGTCAACAGCGAGCAGGGGTTGTCGGACGCGTCGCAGATCGAAGTGGCGTGGCTCACCGACGAGAGCGAACCGGAGTTCCTGCCGTTGTCGGCGCTGACGTTTGTGCACGAGCACGTGCCCGTCGACTGCGGCACCTACGCGTTGTGTGGCAGTGCCAGCGTGCGCGTGAGCCTGCCGCCGAGAAACGTGCAGATGCGTTTGCGCTACCACAAAGACGGCACCTTCACGTTGCCCGCCGAGGTGAACGCGCAGAACATCTTCGCGGGTCCGGCCCACACCAACAGAAGCGCCATCGTCTACGGCGTGCTCGACGAGAACAACGTCGCGGTGCAGTGGCGACTGCGCCACCAGTTTCCCGGCGTGCGTAACGAAGACGCCCAGGCCCTTGGCCTGCGTCGCCTGTTCAGCGTGCAGGACATGGGCTTTGGCAACCTCGCGAACGTCGACGGCAACCCGTACAGCTACGGATTCTCCACGTCGTGCCCGTCGATGACCGACCTGAACTTCGCAGCGGTCGAGACCAACGAACGCGCCATCTTCGTCGCCGAAGACCTGCCACTGGCGGCCAGCTCGCGCAGCGTGGTGTGCGGGACGTCGACGGTGAGCGATGCGTTGGGCCCGTTTTCCACACCGGCGATCGCGCGCAAGAATCCGCAGGTCGCCCCCGCGTTTGGAGCGCTGCAAACGCCGGTGCGCGACGCCACCACCATCGGCTATTTCCTGCAGACCTGCAGCAACATCGTCTCCGACATTCACCGCACCATGCAGTTGCAACGCACGCAGCTGTCGGAGAGCGACGTGGTCTGCATCGACGACTTCGCCTCGACGTCGTTTGTGCCGCGGCTCGCCGAACGCTTTCAGCAAGACATCGATGCGGTGCGCGTCGACGGTAACGACATGGTGCTGGTGCTTGGCCTGCAACGCCCCGACAACGCGGCGGCAGCGGCAGCGGCGGTCGAAGCAGCCCTCGAGCTCGTCGTCGACGGTGAAGCCGACAAGGCCACGCCGCGCCTTGCTGGTGCCTTTGTGTTCGACAGTGCGGGTCGCTCGTCGACGAGCCCGGCGGTGGCCACCAATGTGTTGTGGTGCCCGAGTGGCTTTGGTGGCGACAACCTCGAGAACGTCAACGACGTCTCGCCTCGCGAATGCGCGATCCAGGCCACCAACGACCTGGTGCTGGGGCCGCTGCGCATCACCTCGCTGCCGATCTTGCCGACGCGCCGGCAGTACCTCACCTTCGTCGACAACGTGTCGGAGGAGCAGGCTGGCCGCGTGACGTCGTTGTCGTTCCGTGCGCCACTGCGCACCACGCTGTCAGAGACCATCTCGCTCGGCGAGTTTGGCAGCGCCACGTTCTTCAACAACGAAGCCATCACCATCGACGGCGACGACAGCTTCTCCTACTGCCCCGACAACGACAGCGGTCTGGTGCTGTTTCGCGTTGAGGGGCTCGACGATCCGCTGCCGATCTCGGTGCTGCCCGACGTGCAAGAGGCCAACCGCGCCATCACGCGCTACGCGCTCGGCCTCGCGTGGGACTTCCCGTTCTACGCCGACCTCAAGTACGAGGCCTACCTCGCCGGGGCCGTCACCGTCGCCGACTTCACCATTGCCTTTGGTCCAAAGAGCCCGGGCCAGGAGTATCTGGGCTCAGACCTGTGGCAGCAGCAAAGCTTCGATGTGTCGTCGACGTTGACCCAGTGCAGCCGCTTCTGCGACCACCCCACCTTCGACTCCAAGATGGTCTACAACGTGCTCGCCCCGTTTCGCAGCGTCTACCGCAGCCAGTGTTACGACCGCGTGGAGTTTCCTGCGCGCGGCGACGGAGGTTTTCCTGCTGACCCGTAGCCTTCGCCTGCTGCAAGCGTTGGGCGTGTGGTGCGCGTGTGCTGTGCCCGCGTTCGCGCAGGATGCGGCGGCGCCATCGCCATCGCCGTCGCCGTCGTCGACAGCGCCGGGCAGCACGTCGCCACACGCCGAGCAAGCCGACACCACCACGCTCGAGGCACAACGGCTGCCGATGCGCGGCTTGCCCGAGCACTTCCTTGGCTCAACGGCGCGCGCGGTGCGCTTTGATTGGCGACGCGCCAACGCCATCCCGCTGGTGCAGGTGGCCGACCTCGTCGAGCGCAACAACTTCCAGCAGGTGCAAGCGAACATCGGCGTGCGCAAAGCCTTCGGCGACATCCTCGTCGAGGGCGCGGTTGGCTTCTTCTGGTCCAACGACACCACGAGCAGCCTGTTGTTGGCGCAAACGCCGTTTCGTCAGGCCGGGCGGCCGTCGCATTTCGCCCTCGATGTGAACGTGGGCTACCCGATTGCTGAAGGCGTGGTCACGCCGGTGACGTCGTGGGTGCCGCCTGCGGAACTCGTCCTCGTGGCGTGGGCGGGTGTGCGCTACAGCGCGTTTGCCGAGACGTTCACCGGGGGGCGGCCGTTGCAAGACATCGGCTTCGATCTCGTTTCGCCACAGCTGAGTGCCACCGAACTCGACCGCCTCGACAACGCTGGCCCCGACGCCATGCAGATCGACACCGCGCGCCTGCAAACACCAGTAGGACTCTCCCTCGACGTGTATCTGCAGCCCGGCGTGCTCATCAGTCCACGC
>JBIKRQ010000652.1:0-2525 GCA_044349155.1 Myxococcota bacterium | reverse complement strand
CAAGCTCCAGGCCTTCGTGGGCCGTGCACGTCGCCGCTCGTCGTTCGCGCGCTCGCGTCGTCAACGCATCCATGAAGGCGTCGTCGTGGTTGGGGTCGTGGTGAAACAGCGCCAGCTGCGCCACGTTGGCGGCGTCGGCGACAGCGGCACCCATCTCGAACGTCGAGTGGCCCCAGCCTCGTCGAGGAAACAGCCCGCCAGCGGCCACGCCACGCTCCTGCGCTTTCGCTGAGCCCGCGTACTCCTCGGGCGTGTACATCGCGTCGAAGATGAGCAGGTCAGCACCGGCACACAGCTCGACGAGCTGCTTGAACACGGCACCGTCCACACCGTCGGCGAGCTCGAGGTCGGTGGCGTACACCACGCTCTTGCCATCGGCGTCGACGCGCCAGGCCACGCAGCCGTTTGGGTGATCCACAAACGCGTGGCGCACGCGGACAAACGGCGAGAGTGCCACCACGTCGTTGGCCACGACGTCGACGAAGCGCAGGTCGGCCCGCATCGCCTCCAGTCCAACAGGGAAGTTTGGCGCCTTCATCTGGTTCGCCATCGCCGCGCGCACGCCGTCGGCGGGATCGGCGTTGAGCGCTTCGAGGTTGAGCTCGAGGGTGGGCGGGCGCAGCGGGTCCTCGTCGACGACCGGTGGCTGCACGCCGTACACGCCCAGGCGATTGCCCGGCACGAACGCCGGCGTGAAGAACGGGAAGCCCTGAATGTGGTCCCAGTGCAGGTGCGAGAAGAACAAGTGGGCCTGCACCTTGCCGGGCCCGTGCTGACGCATCAGGTCGCCGCCCAACGCGCGGATGCCGGTGCCCGCGTCAAAGATGATGGTTTCGCCGCCCGCCTCCACCAGCACGCACGACGTGTTGCCGCCGTAGCGCCGGGTGTCGTCGCCCGCTGTCGCAATCGATCCGCGCACGCCGTAGAACTGGACCCGCATGATTCACCTCGTGTGAACGCCCATTGCGGGGCCCGTGCCAACACCGAAAAGCGCGCAGAATCAGGTCGCTATGCGGACGATTGCCTTCGGCGCCGCTCCGTGATGGGGCAGGTGGGCCGCCGGCTGCTCCGAACTGGAGCGTGCGCTGCACCAGCAGGTTGCTCAGCAGCCTGCGGTCGTCTCGCTGCGTGCACAACTGGCGACGTCGACGTCGACGCCGTAGGGTCGCGCCATGAGTTTTCCTTCTCGGTTCGGCAAGTTCCTGTTGCTGGAACGCGTCAACGTCGGTGGCATGGCCGAGGTGTTCAAAGCCAAGACGACGGGCGTCGCGGGCTTCGAACGCATCCTGGCGATCAAGCGCATTTTGCCGAACCTCGTCGAGGACGACGACTTCATCCGCATGTTCATCGACGAGGCCCGCATCGCGGTCCAGCTGAACCACGCGAACATCGTCCAGATCTATGAACTCGGGAAACAGGGCGAGCATTACTATATAGCAATGGAGTACATCCCGTCGCGCGACCTGCGCGGGATTCTCGATCGCTTGCGCGCCAGCGGGCAGCTCATGCCCATCGCCCAGGCCGCGCACATCACGGCGAAAGTGGCCGAAGGCCTCGACTACGCCCACCGCCGCAAAGACCCGCAGGGCAGTCCGATGAACATCATTCATCGCGACGTGTCACCGCAAAACATCCTCGTGGGCTTCGAAGGCGAGGTGAAGGTCATCGACTTCGGCATCGCCAAAGCCGCCAACCGCGCCAGCAAAACGCAAGCCGGCGTGCTCAAGGGCAAGTTTGGCTACATGAGCCCCGAGCAGGTGCGCGGGCTGCCGATCGATCGCCGCTCCGACATCTTCGCCGTCGGCGTGCTGCTCTATGAAATGCTCACCGGCGAACGCCTTTTTATTGGTGAGTCAGACTTCTCGACTTTGGAGCGCGTCCGAAACGCCGACGTCGTGCCGCCCACGAGCTTCAACAAAAAGATCTCGCCGCAGCTCGAGGCCATCGTCCTCAAGACCCTCGCCCGCGAGGTGGAGGACCGCTACCAGTGGGCCAGCGAGCTTGCGCTCGACCTGCAGGCCTTCGTCGCCGACACCGCTGGTGCCTTCAACGCGCGGCGCCTCTCGGCGTCGATGCGCGAGATGTACGCCCCCGAGGTCGCGCTCGAGAAGAAGAAGCTCGAAGAGTTCATGCGCATCCTCCCCGAGGACGTGAAGGAAAAGCCCAACGCACAACCCATGAGCGTGCTGCCGTTGCCGCAACGTGGTGGGCAGTCGATGCAGGGCCAAAGCCCCCTCGACGACGATGAGGGCGGTGGCGAATTCGGCGCCGACAAAACCTTCGTCATCGAAGCGAGCGCTGCTGGTCTCGCTCTGGGGGCGCAGGCCACCGATCCGAACCTCGCCAAAGCACCCGCCCGAAAGCCGCTGCTCACCGCGAGCGACGCCAGCGACGAGGTCTCGCTCTACGGCGGCGGTGGCGGCGACAGCGACGACGACGATGCTGACGCCCGCACCCTCGTTGGTGCCGAGAACCCGTACTACGCGCCGCCGCCCGCAGCACCGCCCAGCATGCCAAGCGCGCGC
>JBIKRQ010000092.1:0-18791 GCA_044349155.1 Myxococcota bacterium | reverse complement strand
ACGGCGAACCACTGCAACCACGACGACGCACTCGACTCGACTCGACTCGACTCGACTCGGCTCGCGGTCAGCTCTTGAAGATGCTCTGGCCCGCGTGGATGCGTTTGCGCAGCAGCGGTGCTTGCAGAAAGGCGAAGTCGAACTTCTCGTCGGCGAGTTCTTCGCGGCTCTCGCTGTCGAGGGCGAGCCACTCGCGGGCGTCGAATACCTCGTCGACCAGCAGCGACAGCACTTCTCGGTCCGCCTCGGCGTTGCCCGTGACTTGTCGAGTGAAGTGCCGCTGACCCGCGACTTCAAACGCATAGCAATCCGTGAAGAAGAAGCCCGCAGCGGCATTGCCGCCAATCCAGGTCTTTCCGTGGTTGTAGTCGCCGATCAAAGCCCCCGAGACGTGCAGGTCGCCCTGGACTTCGAGCGAGCCGCTGACCACGGCGTGCTCAGCTGTGAAGTTGCCCGTCACGACGACAACAGACCGCGGATCGTCAGAGCAACCGAACACGCCGTTGACCGTGAGGTTGCCGCTGACAATCAACCACGCGACGCCGGCAGTGGTGCAGTCGAAGTCGCCTTCCAGGACAAGATCGCCATCGTGGTATACGGCGTCACCAGCGAAACTGGTCAATTCTGGCCCATCTTTCGCCATCATCTTTTTGACGCGCTCTTGCTGAGAAAGAGCTGACAACGACGCAAACACGTCGGCCGTCAGGCTTCCATCGCTGAAGCGCTGCACACGAGGAAACTGAGCGGCGGAAAGCATGCGGGGCTCCAAGCGCGTGCGGGCACAGGGCAACTGCAGCACTTGCCGACGCCAGGCGACGGTGCAGGCGAGCAACGCGAAGCGCAAGGCGCAGCGGGTTGGCGTTTGCACTTTCCGACGGCGTCGCTATGCCCGCGCCATGTTCGGACTCTTCAAAAAGACCGCTGACCTCGACACACTCCTCGCCGACAAGCAGGAGGCGCTGCTTGCAGCCCTCAACGCCCTGCCCTGTCCGCCGGTTGCCGACCACCTCGTCGACGACCGCGTCATCGATGGCATCCGCGTCGACACCAACGACGCCGGCAAAAAGCGCGTCGTCATCGAGATCGTGCTGCCCACGATGGCCCTGAAGGGCAAGTCTGAGCTGCTCGCCGGCATCGAGCGCGTTGCCAAGGGCGTGCTGGGCGACATCCCCGTCGTCGTCGAGGCCCGCTCCGAAGTGCTGCCCGCGGTCCCTCCACTTGCTGGCAAAAACGAACTCCCTGGTATTGCCAACGTCATCCTCGTGGCCTCGGGCAAGGGCGGCGTGGGCAAGTCCACGGTCGCGTCGAACCTCGCCACGGCCCTTGCAATGTTGGGCTGCAAAGTCGGCCTGCTCGACGCCGACATCTACGGCCCCTCGGCCCCCACGATGTTTGGTGTGGCCGACGGCACGCGCCCCGGCACGGCTCCCTCGGCCGACCCAAACCGTCCGCTGCTCGTGCCACTCGAGCGCTTCGGCGTGAAGCTGATGTCGATCGGCTTCCTCGTCGACACGTCGACGGCGATGGTGTGGCGCGGACCGATGATTGCCTCCGCTGCCATGCAGCTGTTCAAAGACGTGCACTGGGGCGAGCTCGACTACCTCATCGTCGACATGCCGCCGGGCACGGGCGACGTGCAGCTCACCATTTCGCAGCAGGTGGTGGTGGCCGGCAGCGTCGTTGTGAGCACGCCGCAAGACGTGGCGTTGGCCGACGTGATTCGCGCCAAGGGCATGTTCGACAAGGTGTCGATCCCCTGCCTCGGCGTCGTCGAGAACATGAGCTACTTCATCTGCGACGGCTGCGACAAACGCCACGAGATCTTCCTGCACGGTGGCGCGAAGCAGGCTGCCGAACGGATGTTGGTGCCGTTTCTCGGCGAGATTCCCATCGAGCCGGCGGTGGTCAAAGGCGGCGACGGCGGCGAGCCTGTCGTGCACAAGTTCCCCACGTCGGCGTCGGGCAAGGCGTTTTTGGCCCTCGCAGAAGAAGTGGCCACGTCGTTGGCGCAAACAGCGTACGAAAACCCCGAAGCCATCGGCCCAACGATTTCGATCACGGGTGGCTCGTTGAAAGACGGCACAAACAAGAAGCCGAAAAAGGGCCTCCCCGTCGTCAGCTGACGTCGTCGCCGCTCACGCACAAAAAAGGGCTGTCATCGCGACAGCCCTTTTCTTTTCAGTGTTCGTCAGCGTGACGTGTCGCGCACTACTCGAGGCAGGCGGCGTACGCCGACGAGATGTAGCCCTGCACGCCATTGGCCTGCACGTGGTGCCAGGTGCGGTTGCCCGAGACGCTCTGCCCCTCGACGGAGTCGAGCCGTGTGACGACCTCGCCGCGCTCGACACTGCCAATGGCCGCCTGCGCCGTCGACGGTGTTGGCCGAATGTTCACCGCGTCGGCGTTGATCACGATGACCAGGGCGCAGGCATCGGCGGGCTCGGGCTCCTCGGGCGTTGTCGTCGACGCCGGCAACACCTGCACCGCATCGAACACCATCTGCACGTTGTCGGTGCTGCGATCGCCGGTGTTGTCGGCCAACACCAACGTCGCCCTCGTGCTCGCAAACGTGAAGGTCCCCAGCTCGCGGAAGCCGTTGGCCGAATGCTGGTCGAGGTGCACGGTCTCGACGAGGCCGTCGTGCTCGAGGTGGTAGCGCGCCCACCGGGTCTGCGCGACGTCGGTGTCGGTGAACACCTGCAGGCGGTAGCTGCCGGGCCGCTCGAGGTTGATGGTCCACTCGCCCCACGTCGTCGCTTCGGCCGCCTCGGTCGTGTAGGTCAAGAACAAGCCGTTGTAGCCCTCGCCCTCGACGGAGAGCATGTACTCAGGCGGCCCACCAATCGCGAAGCAGCCATCGAGTTCGTCGATGATGCCGCCGCTCGCGGGCACGGCCGCACACCCGGTGGTGTCGACGGGCGTGGTCGGCGTCGTTGGCGTCACGGGCGGCGGCGCATCGGTGTGAAAGGCGATGGCGTCCAGGTCGGCAACGGTGCCCGCAAACACGTTCATGTCGACGTTGCCGGCAATACCCGCCACACGGCCCGCGTCGCTGTACTGGTGAAACGTCCACGACGACCACGGCTCGGGCACCAGCGGGCATTCGGTCTGGTAGTGCGCGACCCACAACGGATTCGCGGCGTGGTCGGTGCCCTTGACCTGGTCACGCCAGAAGTAGGGGCCGGTGTAGACGATGGGCTTGATGCCCAGGCGCGCCTCGACGCGGTCGGTCCACTGCTTGATTTTGCGCCGCACCGTCGCCGACGTTTGGCCATCGGTGCTCTCGACGTCGAGCACGGGCGGCAGGTCGCCGTCTTGCAACGCCCCCATCTGGTCGAGCAGCAGGTCGGCCTGCACGACGGCGTCACGGTTGCTGCGAAAGAACTGGTAGGCGCCACGCTTCACGCCGGCGGCACGGGCCCCCGCCCAGTTCTCTTGAAAGCGCGGATCGACAAAGGTGCTGCCGTCGCTGACCCGGATGAACGCGTACACCACACCGTCGTCGCGGGCGGCAGCCCAGTCGATGTTGCGCTGGTAGTACGACACGTCGATGCCCTTGACGGTGTTCGTCGGCCGACACGTGCGCACCATCGCCTGCTCATCAGAACCGGGCTCGAAGGCACCGGCGTTGGCGGCATCACCGAAGTCGCCGTCGTCAAAGACCGAAGCGTTGTCGTCGGTCAGGTCGGTGGAGCAACCGGGCACAACGCAGCAGAAGAGGGCCAACGCGAAGCGCTTCATGGCCGAAGGTTTTGTCATGCGCCGCTGTCAGCTCGCCATCGGGCGACCAGGCAGGCGACCAGGCGCACCAGATCGAGGCACCCGAAAGCCCCATGTTTTCAACGCTTTTGGGCAGCCCGCGGCACACCCACCCGGTGCAGATCCATTGAGGGCTGGCAACGAGCCGCCGTCGTCGCCGATACTGTTGGCGTACGACCTGACTTCTTTGGCGCCAGGCGCAGAAGCAGTCAGAACTTCTTCGAGGTGACCCATGGATCCCACCGGCGGTATCGGCAAAGCCAGCGCGCAGATGATGCAGGAAATGCAGAAGCAGATGCAGACGCAGGCGCAGGAGCAGCAGAAGGTTGGTGGTCCCCAGTTCGACAACGTCATGTCCCAGCAGGGCGTGAACGATCCGAGCAAGGTCGCTGAGCTGCAAAAGACCCAGCAGGTCACCCAGACCCCGCAGTCGGCCGACGTCCTCCGCACGGCCCAGTCGCAGCAGGTCGGCGGCGTCGACAAGTCGCTCGACGTGAAGAAGGTCGAAGGCGCTGCCTCCACCAAGGAGTCGGGCCTCAAGAGCCTGCTGAACCAGGTGGTGCAGGGTCAAAACAAGCTCGACGACATCATCAAGATGGCCACGAGCGGCAAGACCTACGGCAACCAGGAGCTGCTCGCCATTCAGGCCAGCGTCTACAAGTTCAGCCAGGAACTCGAGCTCACCAGCAAGGTTGTCGAGAAGGCCACCAGCGGTGTGAAGCAGACGATGCAGACCCAGGTCTGACGGCTGCTCGCTCTGATCGAATCGCGGCGGGTACTCCCCGCCGTTTTCTTTTGGCGCGTTCGGCCGTTCTCATTTGTGCGAGTGGCATTCGCGCTGCGCTGGAGTTGTCGACGTCAACGCCCTCGCCATCATGGTTGCCATGAAGATCGATCGCCACGCCTCGCCACAGTTTGGTTCCGCGCGCACCGTCGCGATTGAGTCCCCGGCACCGCGCGCGTTTTCATCCGCCACGCTCGACGACGTCGGTGCCAGCATCGGCAACGTCGCCCACAGCGCCGACAAGGCATCTGTGGCAGGCGGCGACGGCGCAGCACTCGACGTCGACGGCTTTGTCACCGAGGCCGAGGCGCGACGCTTTCACGCCGACTTCGCCACAAGGCCCTCGACGCAACGTGCGGCAGCGCTGCTGGTGGGCATGTATGCGCCGGCCACCAGCGTCGACGTGACCTTGCCAAAAGCGCTGGCGCCGATCGTTCGTCGGCACACATTGGACTTTCCCGACCAGGCCGCACGTCTGCGCGAGCTGCCCGAGCACCTGCGGGCCGCGGCCCATGTCGCGTTGGACGTGGCGAACCACGTCGACAACGACCACGAAGGTGGCGTTTCACGCTCACGTTTCAACGCCGAAGCGGTCATCGACGTCGACACCATCACCGCGGCCCTTGCCCCGGGCAACCGTGAGCTGCTGCGCGAGGCCAGCAACGACATGGTGGCCACACCAAAAGTGGTGGGCCAGCTCGAAGCGCTGCGCGAGCACATCACGACCGCCAGCACGACGAAGGATTTCGTCCCAAAGAACCCACCCGAATACGTCGCGCGCCTGCCGCTGCAGAAGGTGAAGCTCGAGCTCGTCACCTTTGGCACCCTCGAGAACCGGTTGCCGATTGGCCCCGCCGGCCGCCCGGGAACGACGACGATCACGCCGCCGCAGTCGTTCGACGGTGGCCGCGTCGTCATGGGTGGAGGTGTGAGCCACACGCCAGGCACGTCGCAGGCCTACGCCGTCGAGGTGAACCGCTACTTCCAACTCGAGGCCCGCGAAGGCCTCACCGTCGTGCTGAAAACCGAAACGGCCGGCGCCACCGTCTACGGTCGCCGCGCCACCCGCACGAGTGAGTTGGTGCTCGATGGCAAGGAGGTAGAGCAGGTCGAAGGCAACGTGCGCAACGTCTCGCTCAAGAAGCAGGACATCATCGACCTCGCCGGCATCGCCGAGGGCGCGCCCACCACGCTGTTGGCCTACGTCTTCGACGGCGACAAACTCGTCGAGTCCGCCGAGTTCAAGCTGCCCGCCAACCCGATCGTCGAGCAGGTCAGGCACGAGGGACTGCCACAGGCTGTGACGCCGCCCCCGCTGACGCCGACGAGTCTGACGGCGCGCAAGCTGCTCGGCGTGACCGTGACGGTGCCCGCACTGCTGGCCGCACTCGAGTCGTTGCCGCACGGCGCGCCCCTCAACGAGGACAGCGCCAGGGTCCTCCTCGCAGGGCTCAAGAACGTCGCCCCTGCCGACCGCGCCGCCGCCGAGGCGACGTTGCGCGACCTGGCCCGCAACCGCGACGGCCAGGGAACGCAGTGGCGGGCTCCCGACCTCGGGCTGTCGGCGTTCCGCGAACGTCTCGCCAAGGCCGTGCCCCAGCCGCTCACCGCCGCCTTCTCTGGCCCCGCGGCGTTGCTCGTGCGCGAGCTGATCGGCGACGAGCGCCCGGTCTCCGCGCAGACCGCGCAGCACCTCGTTGGCTACCTGAAGCGCTTGTGCGTCGACGACGAGCACCTGGCGGTGGCCGCGGGAGGTGCGTCTGCCGCCGTCAGCATCGCCCGCGACCTGCTGCTTTTCTCGCCAAAGGAGCTGTCGCCGAAGGCGGCCTCGGCCCTCGACGGCTTCCTGCGCTTCGCCGAGCCGCAGCCGCACCTGGCCAGCCGCGTCGCCGTCCGCCTCGGCCTCGAGGACTTCATGTTCGACCAACCCGGCGCCATCGTCGTCGCAGGAGGCCAACACCGCCGGCACGACTCGATGACCCTCTACACCGCCGTCAACGTTGCGCTTCCCACGCGCTGCCTGAAGGGCCTTCTCGAGGCCGGCGTCAACGGCGCCCCGGTGACCGTCGCGAGCAGCGATCGTTTCAACGTCGTCGCGCGCTATGAGCCGGCGATGCGGCGCTTCGCCTTCGAATTGCAGCCAGCGGCCGGGCAGCCAGCCGTCGTCGTCCGCGCCCCCAGCCACATCTCGCTCGCCGCCTTGCCAACCGAGCGAAAGCTGAGCTTCGACATCGAGTAGCCCGCCAGTCACGGCCCAAACACGATGTGGGTGAGGATCCTCGTGCAGGCTCGCTCACCCTTGTGTTTTTTCGATGCTGAGTGGGGCGCGCGTTCGACGGCTTCGTCGACGGCGTCCTCGCCGAAACGACGAGAGCGTCGACCGCGTCGAGCTCCGGGCTCGGCCTGGTCAACGCTCAGGGATATGCACCAACGACGATGTTGCCGCGGTGTGGGTGGAAACAGTGCTCAGGTGTGGGCGAGTCGGTTCTTACCCATGGCATCGCGCACGAGTTGTTCAGCGACGCGAGCAGCGAGCAGCGGGTTCTTCAGCTCCGACAGAGCGGCCTCGTAAAAGGCGGCGGCGAGTTCACCGATGGTGGTGTTCACGCGGGCGGGCTGGCGCTTCGATTTCGGCTGCATGGTGCGTCCTGATTTCCCGTAGGCACGGGATGAAAGCGGAGGGGTGAACGGTTTCAGCGGGCGGCGACGGTCTGGCGGCTCATGGCAGCGCGGACCATCTGCTGGGCAACGCGAGCGGCGAGGCCCGGGTCCTTCAGCTCGGCCAGGGCGGCCTCGTAGAAGGCATTGGCCAGTTCGCCGACGGTGGTGGTGATGTGGCTCTGGCGCTTGGTGTGGGGCATGTGAACCGTCCTGTTGTGGTGCGTCCGTCGCACGTACTCACTAGATGCACGGGCCCTGCCAACGTTTCGATTCACGGCGCCGCCGTTTCGATCGCGCGGCCGGATGCGGTCGCTGCCGGCTGGATCGGCTGAGCGGCGCGTCATTGTTGTCAGGGTGTGGCTGGCTGGACCTCGCAGACGTGTCCTGCGTGACACGGTATGCGGCAAAGATGGCTGTATGCCGGGTGATCAAAGACCCTGTAGGCTGCGCGCCTTCATGGTCACCGCTGCACACACCTCGTTCCAGATCGACGCCAGCGGCTGGCCGATCGTGGTGGTGCGCTTCCCGGGAACGCCGCCGGTCGATGCCGAAGCCACGGCCATGCTCGTCGAGATCGGCAAGCAGATGGCCCGCGGGCGCTGCGCCTTCGTCTACGACGTGCCCGTGTTTGTGTTGCCCAACGCGTCGCAACGGCGTGCGCTGATCGACGGGATCGTCAAGAACCGCACAACGTCGCCAAACGCTGTCATCTGCCACGCCGTGTCGACAACGCTGGGCCCGTTGATGATCGGGCTCATCAAGGTCGTGTCGTGGTGGTCACCGTCGGCCGAGCCGGTCCAGGTGTTTGGCACCGTCGAGGAAGCGATCGTGTGGGCGAAGCAGCGCGCCGCCGCCGACGGTCAGCGGGCGTAAACGCTGTTGTAGTCGTCGTGGCGCCACAGCTCGTGGCTGACCGCTTTGCTCGTGACGTCGACCACGTCGCGCAGCGCGTGCCGCGTGTTGCCCTGCTGAACGACGATGTAGTCGCTGCCTTCGGCGTCTTTGGCGGTGCCAACGAACGTGCCCACGAGCTCGCGCTTGTTGCCCGGCAGCTTGACGGTGACCTCGGTGCCCGGCGCGAGTGCTGCGCCGACATCGCTCAGGCGCATGCCGTCGGCTTTGTAGGAGTACGCAGGCTGGTCGACGGTGATCTTCGCGATCTGCCAGTGCTCTTTGAGCAGCGTGCCGCCGTCTTTGAGTCGGATGCCTTCGGCGGTGGAGCCTGCGACGACGAAGTTGCTGCTCGAGACGTCGCCCTTCTTCGCGGCCACCGCGAGACTGGCGTGCTCGGCGTCGAGGGTTTCGATGCTGAGCGCTTTGCCTGCGAAGCCCTGCAGCTGCCACGGATCGCTGACGTGGCTGGCCTTGTTGAAGACGCTGACGAGGGCCGTGTGCAGGTCGCCGTCGGTGTCCATCTGGTGGCGCACCGACTGCAGTTGCTCGTCCATCGGCAATGCGGTGGTCTTGCCGAGGCCGGTGTCGATCACGAGCTGCTTTTTGATGTTCACGCCCTTGACCGAGCCCGAAACCGTGCTGCCGTCGGCGCGCACGACCTCGACGTGAGGGGCGTACTGCTCGGGGCAGTTCACGCGCACCTGCAGCAGCGCCTTCATCGAGGCGTTGCCTGCGCCGTAGGCGAGGATCGCAGCGTTTTTCTCGAGCGGGATCTCGCCCATCTGCGCCAGACGAAAGCCCAGCACGCCGCCTTTGACCGGCCCGCCTGACGACGTGGGCACGTTGGCAGCCTGCGCGGCATTGAGGGTGCCCTTGCCGGCCATCGTGTCGGTGAGCCGGTCCTCGAGGTCGCGTTCGAGCCGGGCCTTGATCGTCGAGGCGGGTGCCGTCGCCGGTGCTGTGACGGGGGCCGTTGCCGGCGCCGTGGTCGGCCGGGCGATCGCTGGAGTCGTCGTCGGGCGGCGGATGTCCATGTCGCAAGGCTAGCAGCCCCGCTCGCCGTGACGAGGGGGCATGCAGCGGGTCAGAGCGGCTTGACGTGACCCATGGCACCCGCGTGGTAGCGGCTGATGGCGTCTTGCAGGTCCGCACGGCTGCCCATCACAAACGGACCGCTCGCAAACACCGGCTCCTTCAACGGGCGCCCGTGCAGCACCGTGACCTGGCCGTGGCCTGAGAGCTCGACGTGGTCGCCGTCGTGGGCGAAGCCGAAGACGTTGCCCTCGGCACCGTTGGCGCGCACCTCACCCGTCGTGACGATGGCCGCAGCGTTGTGCTCCGGCGGCAGCGGCAGGCGCACCGTGCCGTCGAGCTCGAGGTGCAGCAGGCCCACATCGGGCGTGCGCGGCAGCACCGACACCGCATCGCCGAAGCGGCCCACGACGACGCGGACGCGGGCATCGTCGACGGTGACGACGGGGATGCTGTCGACGGTGGCGCGGTAGGTGCGCGGGGGCTCGTGCTTTTGCGACAGCGGCAGGTTCACGAAGATTTGCAGGAGTTGGATCTCGCCGTTGACGGGCGTTTCGTTGTGCACGGCCCCGTGGGCGGCTTCGAACCAGTGAAGCTCGCCGGGGTGAAACACCGAGTCGTCGCCGAGGGAGTCGCGGTTTCGCACGCTGCCCTCCGAGGTGGGCAGCAACCACGTGACGGCGGAGAAGCCGGCGTGGGGTGGGGGCCGAAGGGGTCGTCGCTGCCGCGGGCCCAGTCGACCAGCAAGAACGGGTCGAGGTCGAGGCCAAGGGCCGACAGCGGGCGCACGATCGCGAACGGGCCACGCGTTTGGGCGGGAGTCTTGAGCGACACAGCACGGAGCACGGAACGGGCAGTCATGGCAGACCTCGTTTCAGGTATACGGGTGTGATGCTCGAAAACGGACTACGTTCCGCTTCTTCTGCGGTGGCGTCTCAGCGCAGGCTGTCGACCACCACGTCGGCCCCGGCCTGCAACAGGGCCGTGCTGTCGAAGTGCCCGGTGGTCACACCCACCGCGACAGCCCCGATGTGGTGGGCGGCGGCGATGTCGTTGGGGGTGTCGCCCACGAGCGTGATGAGCGGAAAGGGACCGCCGTGGCCCGCCGTGGCCCGCTCGAGGGCCAACACCGCGAGGGTGTTTCTGTCGTGGTGCTCGTCGCCGTAGCCGCCGACGTCGAAGATGCCGGGGTCGATGCCTGCACGCTCGAGCTTGACGTGAGCGCAGCGTTTACCGTTGCCCGTCACGAGACCGAGCACCACGCCGGGCGCTTGCTGCCACGACGACACGCACGCGAGCACGCCGTCGTACACGCGCGGTGACGACGACGACAACGCGTGCGACAGCTCGATTTCCATCGCGCGAAAGAAGTCGGTTTCGCGCTCGACGGCCAGGTCGTGACGACGACGCAGCTGCTGCAAGACGCCGAGGTCGGTGGCACCGGCGAAGGTGATGTCGGCGAGATCGTCGACGACACCCCACGTCTTCGCGAGGGCAGCGGCGAACGACGCACGACCCGCACCGCGGACATCGACGAGGGTGCCGTCGATGTCGAACAGCAGCAGATGCGTGGGCTGCGTCATGGCGTGGGTGCAGGACACGCCGCCGTGCTCGTGATCCAGCGGTCGACCACGTCGGTGCCCACAGCGTCGACGATGTTGCTGCCGAACAACGGCATGCGGCCTGCGGCCAGGCGCTTCATGCGCACGCTGATCATCGAGCGCGCCGGATCGCCGGGTGCGAACACGCGCGCGTTGGCCACGCCGAAGCTGCCCTCGCTGGGGGCTTGATCGCAGATGTTCGCGTTGGCCAATCCTGTCGACAAGCGCAGGTCGGCATCGCTCTGACCACCACCACCGGGGCGGTGACACATCGAGCAGTTGGTGTGCAGGTACGTGGCACCGCGCACGGCGACATCGACGGTGGACAGATTCAGCGGCGCGTAGCGCGGCAGGTCGGCGACGTCGCCCACCGGCGCATCGAAGATGCCGATCGACGACAACGTGAACAGCTGGTTCGCCAGGCGCCCCGTCGACGCGTAGACCTGCGGGCCGTTGAGCTGACCGACCTCCCAGCCCAGCACACGACCCGCCGCCGCCGTGTGGCACGCCATGCAGCCCGCACGCGTGGGGTACGACCACGTCTGACCATTGGGCAGCACCTTCGATTTACCGCCAGCGTCGACGAGGACGGCGTCGTTGTTCACGCCGTCAACGCCCCACTCGTAGGAGTAGCCGGCCCACTCGCCGTCGTCGTGACGCACAAGCAAACGCGTTTCGATGAGCTCGCTGTCGATGCGGAACTGCTTCACGAACACCGTGCCCACGGGCAGCGTGATGTCGCCGTCGGCTTCGATGTGGGCCGTGGTGCCGTCGGGCAGCGCCACCGCGCGTTCCTTGGCCGCACCGTCGCTGTAGAAGGGCTGGTTCAGCTGGTAGGGGATGGTGCCGGGCCCAAAGCCGCCGACGACGTCGCTGCTCATGCAACCCGTTTGGCTCAAGCGATTCGGGAAGGTGTCGACAGGCGGGGCCACCGCGGCGGGGCCGACCTTCCACAACGCACCACCGAGGTCGATGACCCACAGTTCGCCGTCGTTGTCTTCAGCGAACGAGGCCACACCCACGCCGTTCATGGTGACGTCGCTGGAAATGCTGGCCGCGCCGGCGTTGTCGCGGTCGAGCGTGAAGATTTCTTTGCTGCCGAAGTCGGCGAAGACGTAGGTGCCGCGCAGGTTGGGCACGTCGCTGCCGCGGTACACGTAGCCGCCGGTGACCGAGATGCGGCCGTTGCCATGGCGGTACTCGACGACGGGATCGCTGAAGCCACCCTGGTTGCAGGCGGCGTCGCCGCGGAAGCACGCGGTGCCTTCAAAGATGCTCCAGCCGTAGTTGCCGCCGGGCAGCACGAGGTCGATCTCTTCGAGAACGTTTTGGCCGACGTCGCCGACCCACAGCTCGCCGGTGTCTTTGTCGAACGAGAAGCGCCACGGGTTGCGCATGCCAAGGGCCCACACCTCGTCACGCACGGCGTTGGTGGGGTCGCCTGCAGCGATGAACGGGTTGTCGGTGGGAATGCCGTAGGGGCGGTTGCCGCTGGTGGTGTCGACGTCGATGCGGATCATCTTGCCGAGCAACGACTGCCCCGCCTGGCCTGCGAGTGCAGGGTCGTTGGCGAAGCCGCCGTCACCCATGCCGAGCATCAAGAAGCCGTCGTGATCGAACAGGATGTGGCCGCCGTTGTGGTTGCCCGCGAAGTCGTCGATGTCGAGCAGCACCTCTTCGCTGTCGAGGTCGCAGCCGGCTTCGGTGGTCGCCACGCGGCTCACGCGCGATTCGTACACGCAGTCGAAGTCGGCGAACGAACACGTCGGGTTGTCGTTGGCGGCGGTGTAGCTGACGTACAGCTCGCCGTTGTTCTCGTGGTCGGGGTGAAAGGCCATGCCCAACAAGCCCTGCTCAACATTGCCTACGTCGCTGGTCTCCACCACGCTGCGCAGGTCGCACCACACCTCGGGTGTGGTAACAGCGGCGTTGTTCTTGGCGAAGCGCACGATGCGGCCCGCGCGCTCGACGACGTAGTAGTGGTCGGCATCGCCGGGGCGCTCGGTCACAAACAGCGGGTTGTCGAGGACGATGTTGGGGTACGGCTCGCTCAAGGCGAACGCGCTCGAACTCACGGGCCGGTCGGGTGCCGTGCAATTCGGATTGGCCGGGCGGGCATCGAGGCCGACGACGTCGGGTTCGGGTTCGGGGCCGGCATCGACCGTTTCGCCTTCTCCTTCGCCTTCTCCCTCGCCTTCGCCTTCACCCTCGCCTTCGCCTTCACCCTCTCCTTCGCCTTCACCCTCTCCTTCGCCTTCACCCTCGCCTTCGCCGGTGACGCCGCCATCGACGTCGCCACCGTCGGTGGGCTCGCCACACGATGAGCAAGCACTCAACGACATCAAGGCAACGACAGCGGCCGACAGTGACAGAGGCGCGGTGAACTTCATGGGCGCGATGATAGCCCGCGGCAACAGTCCGTCACTCGCGGATCTGGAACTCGAGTTTGTGTGACGTTGATGTCGCAGCCTCGTGCGCGAAGAGCTCCAGGGTGCCCGTTTCGGTGACACGCGAACGCAACGTGACCGCCACCACCGCGCCATCGTTGCCACGGCTCGACGGCAGCGTGGTCTCGATGGGCGACAGCTCGACGAGCTGCTCCTTGGCACGCGCCACATCGACGCTGCTGCCCACGGTGTCGGTCTCGCGCACCGTCGACGAGAAGAAGCGAAACACCGCGGGCTCGCCGACGAGCAGCCCCAGTGGCGCCATGAGTGCGGCCTCGCTGCCTTCTTCCATGCCCCGGGGAGCGATGCACACCGCGTCGACACGGGGCGCAACACCAGGCACGGCCAGCTCACTCTTCTCGATGCCAACGTAGTAGGCGCGGGCCGTGCCGCCCTTGATGCGCAGACCACGCTTGCTCGCTCGAACGCGCGCGTACGAGGCCGCACCCGTGGCCACCGCGAGATCGAGGTCGGCACCGTCGAGCACGCGGGGTGCGGAGCCCCACCAACGCGTCATCACCTCGAGGACACGGCCGCGCACCACATCGCTGCGGCTGACACCACCGTTGAACAACACCGCCGTGGGCTTCTTGCCCGCCACAAACGCCGCGAGGTGGCGCGTGATGGCCGCGTCGGCCGCCCAGGGCAGCCCCAGCGTGGACAGCCCCGCGCGACGTGCCTGCTGTGGACGCGCCGCAGCGTCGACGAGAGGCAAGAAACCATCGACCACGATCGCTGTGAGCTGTTCGCGCGTGATGGTGCTCTTGATGCTGCCACCAACAAGCTTGCTGCCCCGGCCGGGGATGACGACGGTGGCCTCTGCGAGTGCTGCGTCTTGCAGCAGCTGCTCCTTCGCAACACGACACGAGTGCGTGAGTGCGCGCAGCTGCCAGTCGTCGATGGTGCGGCCGTCGGCCTCGAGGCGCTCTTTGACCGCGTACGCCAGCGCGAGGTCCATGTTGTCGCCGCCGAGCAGGATGTGCTCGCCGACGGCCACACGCTCGAGCCCCAACGATCCAGCATCGTCGGCCACGGCGATCAAGCTGAAGTCGGTGGTGCCGCCGCCGATGTCGACGACGAGGATGAGGTCGCCCGGACCCACCTGCTTGCGCCACGGCGAGGGCGATGCATCGGCGTGACGCGCGATCCACGCATACAGCGCTGCCTGCGGCTCTTCGAGCAACACCACGTTGCGCAGGCCCGCCGCCACGGCGGCTTCTTCGGTGAGGCTCTTGGCGACGACGTCGAAGCTCGCTGGCACGGTGAGCACCACCTGCTGGTCGGCGAGCGGTGCTGCGGGATGGGCGGCATCCCACGCTTCGCGCACGTGCGCGAGCAGACGCGTTTGCACCTCGACGGGCGACAGGTGCGGCACATCGTCGTCAGCGGTGCCGAAGGGAAGGATCGCTGCACGGCGATCGACACCCGCGTGGCTCAACCACGACTTCGCCGACGAGATGACCCGACCCGGCACAGCGGCGGCGCGGTCGCGGGCGAAGGCCCCGACGGCAAACGAGCGCGTCGTGTCCCACGGCAGACCGACGGCACCAGCACCGACCTCGCTGCTCGTCGGCAGATACAAAAACGACGGCACCAACGTGCGCGCCTGGACCTCGTTGGCCGCCACCACCTGCGGCACCGCGAACGCAGCGGGGACCGCCACGTCGTCGTCGAGGGCCACAGCACCCAGGGCCGTGTGGGTGGTTCCAAGGTCGATGCCGACAGCAAACACAGCAGCCATGGCGAGAGCCCTTTTGCGACAAGGTCAGGCGACGTCGATCGAAGTCGGGAGCGGTGTCAGGTGATGTCGATTTCTGCCGGTGCGACAACGCGGCCGTCGACGTGCACGGGGCGCTCGGGCAGGCTCACCGCCGACGCCTTCCAGCCTGCATGCGTGAGGCTGCCCTTCCACGGCGGCTCGCCTTTGACGTTGCCCGCAAGGCTGATGCTTGCGGCATCGAAGCCGGCTTCGACGACGACAGCAGCACCTTCTTCTTCACTGCGCACGGGTGCGAGCGTGAAGCAGGCATCGATGGCTTTCTTACAGCCCTGGTGCACCAGACGGGCAGCAGCGCCGACGTCGGCGTCGGGGAAGCCTTTGATGTCTTCTTTGAGAAAGTCGATGAAGCGGCCATCGCGCTGCAGGATCGACAGCAGATGCAGGGCACCTTCTTCGGGCGGACGCGTCTTCTCGACGATCTTTTCGACGACGCGCTCGACGATCTTTTCGACCTCGACGACTTTTTCGACGACGCGCTCGACGACTTTCTCGACCGGCTTTTCAACGATCGTTTCGACGGGCTTCTCGACGATCTTTTCGACAACGCGCTCGACAATCTTTTCGACGGGCTTTTCGACTTCGACAACGCGCTCGACGATTTTTTCGACGACCTTCTCGACGGGCGGCAGCGCCTTTGGCTCGGGCTGCAGGAGCCGACGAGCGAGGGTGGCGTCGAGCAGCACACGAAGTGCGAGGCCCAGGCGCGCAAAGAACCCGGGGGCGGGCACGTCGAGAACAGCGTCCGGCTGCAGAGGCGTGGTCATGGGCGCCTCATGCCACAGCGCCGTGTCGCCGCAATCCATCGCCATGTCGCCGCCGGGGGGCGGCAGCGACAATGGCTCCTAAGTATCCGAAAAAATTGATCTTTTCAGAGTTCTGCCGGGGTTTCAGCAGGCGCTTCGCCTTCGGTCGCAGGCTCGTCTTCCTTGGCGTCTTTCAGCAAGAAGCCGCGGTCGCGGATGGTCTCGCCGATCACCGCGCGGAAGATGTCGGCCATGCCGTGGACGTCGTCGTCGCTGAAGCCGTGATCGGGCACCCAGCTGACCTGCTCGAAGCGCACGCTGTCAGGGGTGCAGATGATCTTGATGATGCTCTGGTCGTTGATCGAGGCGACATCTTCGGCGACGCCGGCACAGCTCGGCGCACGCCACTTCGGCACGAGCCCCTCGTCGTCAAGGCGGCCGATCGTGGTCCACAACTGCAGCATGTTGCTGCGCGGCAGGTAGCCGTAGCTGATGTCGAACAGGTCGGGATGGACACAGTCGTCCCAGCTGCGATCGGGGCTCGGTTTGCAGGCGTAGCCCTCGGACTCGAGGATGCGTTTGACCTCGCCGTGGATCGCGGGGGCGGCGGCACCACGCACAAGGGTCGGCGTCGCGCAACCAACGAGTCCGGCAGCAGCAACAGCAAGGGCGAGGGCGTGTGAGATCGAGCGCATGGCGTCGTGCTGCCTCACCACAGCCGAGCGGGCAAGCGGGCCGGCGATGTGATTGGCAGAGCACGTGGGCTTGCCGGACGACCGCAGCACCGCTAACCGTGCACGCATGACCGACGCCACCACGCCCGCCGCCGCTCCCGAGACGCCTCCTGCGCCGCCGACGTTCGCCGAACGTCTGGGCATCGAAGGTGCCGTCGATCACGTCGAGCGCGATGGCATCCCGTCTGCGATCGTTCCGGTGGCCCGCTTCGCCGAAGCCGCCCGCGCCGTGCGCGACACCCTCGGCCACGAGCGCTTCGTCGACCTTTCTGTCATCGACCACGTCGAATCCGGCCGCGAAGACCGCTTCGAGGTCTACCTCCTTGTGTACTCGATGAAAGAGAAGCGCCACGCGCGCATCAAGGCGTTTACGTCGGGCACGATCGCCTCGGTCACGTCGATCTTTCAGGCCGCGCACAACTACGAGCGCGAGGGCTTCGACCTCTTCGGCATCACCTTCGTGGGCCACCCGTCGCTCACGCGCATCTTGATGCCCGATGGCTGGCAGGGGCACCCGATGCGTCGCGACGCCGAGCAGCCCTTTGAGCCCGTCGACTTCACCGTCACGC
This sequence comes from Myxococcota bacterium, assembly GCA_044349155.1. GTDB lineage: Bacteria > Myxococcota > UBA727 > UBA727 > VGSZ01 > VGSZ01. Next base: position 1,787 of record JBIKRQ010000092.1, on the reverse strand, counting down.
GCGAGCTCTACAACACCTGATGCCGGCGTCTGGCTGGTCCGTCGTCGTCGTTGCGGCTGCGCTGGCGTTGTTGGCCGGCTGCCCCCCGCACGACGGCGATGCCAGAGACCTCGCCGTCTGGTCGACGGCCGAAGCCACCCGCGTCGTCGACGAACACCTTCGGCTGTTGGAAAAAGGCGAGCTCGATCGCGTGCTCGGTCGCTTCTGCGATCAGTCGCCTGCGGCCATCGAGAAGTCGCGCGCGCTGCTGCAGCCACACACACAACCGGGTCTGCGCGTGCGCCACGTCGAGCCGGCGTGGGTGGGCAAGGAGCCGTGGTTTGCCGTCGAGATCGGCGACCACGACGGCGACGGTCCTGGCTTCGTGCACACCATCGGCGTGCGTGTGCGCGACGGCTGCCTCGACCGCGCCGTTGGCGCCACGCCGGTTGCGGCACCCTGAGCGCGTCGCTCTGATCTCATGGCGCTGTCGGCGACACCGTGGGCACGCCGGCTTCCAATCGATCCAGCGCTTCGAGTTCGTGGGCGGGTAACAGAAGTGTTGGCGCGTGCTTCAACTGCGCATCGATGCGGTTGAGCGAATCGACGGCGCTTCGGGTACCGCCGAGATGCCCGCCACGCGCCGGTTCTTCAGCTGGTCGAGGTCAAAGACGGCGTCACCGGCAAACAAGAACCACGCCGATGCGGTCTGCAACATCACGCCCAGATGACCGGGAGAGTGGCCAGGCAACGGCACCGCCCGGACTTGACCGTCGGTGGTCAGCGAGGTCGATGCGGGCAGCGCACCAAACGGGCGCTCGCGGTTGTTGGCGACGATGATGGGCTCGCGACCTGCGGGCCACCTGCACACGAGGGCGCCGTCGTGACTCGGCCAATCACCTTCGCCAACGTAGATGCGGGTCGACGGGGGCAGCAGCCGCAGACCATCGGTGTGGTCGGCGTGGCGGTGCGTGAACACGACGCTGGTGACCTGCTCGACGCTCAGCCCGACCTCGCCGAGGCGGCGGTCGATCCGCTCGGCGGGGGCGAACTGAAACTGCAGCAGGTGGTCGTACACAAACGACGTGCCCGGATCGCAGGCGAAGTGTGCCGGGTCGAGCATGTCTTCGCTCAGGCCGGTGTCGACGAGCACCACGCCTTCGCGATGCTCGATGGCGTAACTGAGCACCGGCATCCACGGGGTCCATTCCTGATCGACAATGATCGCGGGAATGCGCAACGACGACGCCGTAGTCAGGTCGCGGTGGGCTTTTTTCACCCGCACCCATCCTGTCGGCAGAGCGTGCAACGTCACATCGCCGAAGGTGCGCGTGATGACATGCAACGCGGGACGCCGGTCATCGCTGGCTGGCGGACGGAGCCCCAACGACACCGAGCGGCCGACGAGCGCGACCAGGACGACAAGGGCGACGACGATGACGAGGACAAGCCGCTTCATTGGACCACCTCAGTGAGTATTGCTCACTGAGATACGAACCGGTAGATGGGAAGGCAACACATGGCCCGACAACGTTCAAACAAGCGCGCTCCGCCCGAGCTTGCGCGGCGCGATCCGCAGGCGCGCCTGGAGCTGTTGCTGCAACACGCGGCGCAACAGTTTGCCGAGCAGGGCTACGAAGCCACGTCGGTCAACCGCGTCGCTGCAGCCGCCGGGGTGTCGGTTGGTCTGCTGTACAAGCATTTCCCCGACAAGGTGGCCCTGCTCGAGGCGGTGTTGACGTCGTTCGAGGCCGAATTCGTCGTGGAACTGCGGCGTGTCCGCGCGTTGCCTTTGCCTGCGTTTCAGC
>JBIKRQ010000449.1:0-5046 GCA_044349155.1 Myxococcota bacterium | reverse complement strand
GCAGGCCAGTGCACGGCTGGTGGCGTCGGCGGTGAAGAAGAGCGAGCGCAAGGGCATGCTCGACAGCGAAGCGGCCCGCGTGTTGATCGAATTGTTTGTCGACAGCGGCCCAACGACGACGGTGTCAGCGCCTGCGACGTCGACGCAGACCGCACCATCGCTCTGATCACACGGCGGCAAACTCCACCGCGAGGAAGTCGAGCACCGCGCGCACCCGTGGGGTTTGCCGCAGGTCTTTGTGCACCGTGAGGTAGATGTCGTCGACGGGCTCGCCGGCGACCGGCACGCGCACCAGTGCGTCGTCGGTGTCGCCGAGGTAGCGCGGCAACACGCCCACCGCCGTGCCCACCCGGACCGCAGCCTGCACGCCGAGGGCGAGGTCGCAGCGCAGGGCTTGTGGTGCGTGGGGGGCGATGGCGCGCAAGAAGCGGGTATCGACGTCGTCGTCGCCACCGACGATCTGCGGCACGGCGGCGAGATCGGCAGCGCCACGCAACGCGCGACGGGCCACCAGACTCTTCGCGGCGTACACGGCGTGGGCGATGCGGCCGGCCTTTTTGACGACGAGGGAGGCATCGGTGGTCTTCCACGTGCGCACGGCGACTTCGGCCTCGCGACGGTGCAGGTTCTTGACCGCACCACTGGCGTCGACGTCGATGACGAGGCCGGGGTGGCTGGCCGTCAGGCGCATCAGCCGGGGCGCCAAAAACGCGCAGCCCAGGGTTTCAGCAGCCGTGACCTTCACGCGGCCCGTGATCGCCTCGTCGTCGCTGCCAGCACGCCGCTCGACGGCGAGGATCGCGTTTTCGACGGCCGCCACGGGCCCCAACAGCTGCTCGCCGTCGGGCGTGAGCGCAAGGCCGGTGGGGCTGCGCACAAAGAGCGTGGTGCCCAGGGCACGTTCGGCAGCGCTGAGGCGGCGGCCCACCGTGGTGTGATCGACGTCGAGGACGGCGCTGGCCGCAAGCAACGACCCCGTGCGCGCGACGGCGGCGATGAAGCGCAGGTCGTCCCACTTCAGCGGCGCTGCTGGCTGCTTCTGCTTCTTCATGATGGGTAATGTTGCACAGCTGGTCTGCGGCTGTGTGCATTCCTGCCGAGCCCCGAGCGCCGTATCTCTGTCTGCATCGAGAGGAACACCATGCAGACTGTTGAAACGATGTTCGCTGCTGCCGTTGTCGCCATGCTGGGGGCTTGTGCTCCGATCGTCGACGACGACACGGCCGAAGAGGAACCAGCAGAAGAGCCTGCGACGGTGGAGGTGCGCCGTGCGACGTTGGCGTGCAACTTCGAGTTCGCCGACACCCTCGACCTCGAGACCGGCGAGGTGACGCGCGTGCAGGTGGCGGAGGCGCCGCAGCTGGTCGATCTGACCTGCACGATGGGACGCCGCATCGGCCTTGACGCGCAGGTCGCGGGCGAGACGTGTCAGGCAGACGCCGTGTACGCCGATCCTGCGCGTTTTGACGACGTCGCCGACATCGGCGATGGCTGCACGTTGAACAGCATCGCGTGCAACTACCTCGCAACCAGCGGCTACGAGCCGACGTGTGTGGGGGTGGGCGGTGTCGTCGTTGATCGGCAAGGGGCGCGCTACGCGCTGCGCGTTGTGAGCGACGGCATGACCGGCGCGCCGGGCGAGTTCGTGGGGGAATTCGTCGTCGAGTACGCGCCGCTGCCGGGAGGCTGATCGAGCCTCCCCGCCGGTCAAGCAGCCACCGCGCCGTCACGCGACGGCGCGGTGTGCGTTTCAGTCTTCGAGCAGGCTGCGCAACATCCACGCGGTCTGCTCGTGAATGGCCAGTCGCTGCGTGAGCAGGTCGGCAGTGGGCTCGTCAGAGGCCTTGTCGGCGAGCGGGAAAATGCCGCGCGCTGTGCGGGCCACAGCTTCGTGGCCGTCGACGAGGATGTGCACCATTTCCAGCGCTTTCGGCGGCTTTGCGGGCGCGTCGGGCACCACGGCGAGGGCGGCGAACTGGGCGTAGGAGCCCGGCGCGTGAAAGCCGAGGGCGCGAATGCGTTCGGCGATCGGATCAACCGCGTTCCACAACTCGGTGTACTGGGTCATGAACATCACGTGCAGCGTGTTGAACATCGGCCCCGTGACGTTCCAGTGGAAGTTGTGCGTCGTCAGGTACAGCGTGTAGGTGTCGGCGAGCAGACGGCTGAGGCCTTCGGCGATCGCCGCGCGGTCCTTTTCGCTGATGCCGATGTCGATGTGCTTCGTCGACTTCAACGAGAGCGCGGACTTGTCTTTTTTGGCCATGGTCTACTCCAGTGGTGTGCTCGCAGCGTCAGCGTTTCTGCGCTCCGCATGCAAGCCGCAGAGACATAACGTTCGACGACGTCGACGCATCCTGCGACGTGGTGCGCAGGTTTTTGCAGACGGTTCGATCCCGACAGGCAGCAGCAATGACGATTGAATGGTTCCCAGGGCACATGGCCACCGCACGGCGCGAAGCCGGCGAAACAATGCGCAAGACCGACGTGGTGATCGAGGTCCTCGACGCCCGCGTGCCGTTCTCGAGCGCGAGTCCCCTCGTCGAGCAGTTGCGCCGGGAATGCCAGCGGCCAGCACTCAAGGTGCTCAACAAGATCGATGCTGCAGACCCGAAGCTCACGCAGCTGTGGCTCGACCACTACAACGCGCAGCCGACGACGAAGGCCATCGGTGTGTCGGCGAAGAAGAAGACCGACCTGTCGAAGATCGTGAAGGCCGCGATGACGTTGTCGCCGGGGCGCGGCACGCGGTTGAAGCCGTTGCGGCTGATGATTCTGGGCATCCCCAACGTGGGCAAATCCACGTTGATGAACGCGCTGCTCAACCGCCACGTCGCCAACGTCGGCGACGAACCCGCGATCACACGCATCCAAACGCAGCACACGATCCAGCCCGGCGTCACCATCGTCGACACGCCCGGCATGCTGTGGCCAGGGCTCGAGCAGCCGGTGGCGATGCGCTTGGCGTCGACGCACAGCATCGGCAGAAACGCCTACGACGAACACACCATCGCCATCTTCCTCGGTGAGCTGCTGCTGTTGCGCTATCGCCCGCTGCTCGAGGCCCGCTTCGTTGGCTTGCCCGCCGACGCCGATGCGCACGGGCTGTTGCAGCACATCGTCGTCAAGCGCGCGATCGTGAGCAAAAGCGTGGAGCAAGCGGGGCAGGTGCTGCTCAACGAATTTCGCAGCGGCAAACTCGGCCGCATCACGATGGAAACGCCAGAAGACACCGCCGGCATGCGCCAGCAGAAGCGCACGGCCAAGGGTGCCACCGACTGACGCGTCTACGTCGTCGAGCGGCGCAGCAGTTCGCGGTGCTCGTTCACGAAGGCGGCCATGGTGCGTCGAGGCCGCTGCAGCACACGCTCCAGCTCGTCGGTGATGCGTGCTGCACCGTTGACCTCGTCGTTGTTGCGCAGGCCCACGTGCAACAGCGTGAGGATGAACGCTTGCAGCAACGGCATGCGTCGTCGTCGCCACAGGTGCATGAAGAACCGCGCCGCCGAGCACGCCTCGTAGCGAACGGGAGCGTCGGTCGCGGTGGAGATCATTGTCGCCAGCGTGGTCAGCGTGAGCGCTTCGGGGCCTGTGAGGTCGAAGCCAACACATCCCATTGGCGCTGGAGCACTGGCCAGGATCGCGGCGGCATCGCCAAGGTCGCGCGCATCGACGAAGGCCACGCGGCCAGCACCCGCCGGCAGGAGCAAGCGCCCGTCTTCAACGACGTCAGCGCGCCACGTTTCTGTGAGGTTCTGCGCGAAGAAGCCCGCGCGCAGAAACGTGGCGTTTGCCCCGCGCGCGGCGAGATGCGCTTCGACCCTGGTGTGCGGCAGGATCGGATTGCTTGCGGCACCGACGACGCTGAGAAACACGAAGTGCTCAACGCCCTGTGCGAGTGCGACGTCGATGAACGGGAACAACGTCTCCTTCACGTTGCCAATCGCTGGTGGGCGCACGAGCACAACGCAGCGAATGCCGTCGAGGGCTGGCGCAAACGTCTCGCGCCGCAGGAAGTCGAGTTCGCGCGTCGTCGTTGACGGCGATGGTCGACTGCTGGTGCCGACGGCGCTGATGTTGCGTTGGCGCAGGCCTGCAAGCGTGGCACTGCCGACGTTTCCCGAGGCACCAGTCACAAGGATCGTCATCGTGGCGTTCTCGTCGTCATGGGGATGATCACAGACGGACCATCCCACAGTGAAGCCCCGGCGCTTGTGGATGGCTCCCACGACGTTGCTTTGCTACGCCGAGGGCATGGGCAACGGTGCGCTCGCCAAAGTCGCGACGACGGTGTTGTGTGGTGTGGCGCTGCTGCTGGGCGGTGGCTTGTACCTGTGGAAGATGCGCCTGCTCGACTTCGCACAGCGCCCGTCACGCCAACACGATTTCAGCTCGAAGCTCGTCGAGGTTCCCCTGGGCAGCACTCCGGCGCAGGTGGGCGCGTTGCTGGCGCAGCAGGGCGTTGTCGACGACGAGAAGACGTTTGCGCGCTGGTTGCAGTACGTCGATGGTTCCGCAGCGTCGTTGAAGGCGGGTACGTACGAGGTGTCGCCGTCGATGACGCCGCGCGAGATCGTCGAGATGCTGGTGCGCGGCCGCGACCACGAGGTGCGCTTCACGGTGCCCGAGGGTCTGCGCAAAGAAGAGGTCGCGAAGATCATTGCCGATGCTGGCTTCGGCACCGTCGACGACATTGTGGCCACCATGGAGCGGCCCGAGCTGAAGGCGCACTTCGGCGTGCCGCAGGTCGGGGCCGACGGCACCCACGGCGTACCCGGTGGTGTTGAAGGCTACCTGTTTCCAGATACCTACCAGTTTGCACCGGGAACACCGGTTGAGCAGATATTGAAACGCATGCGCCGTCGGTTGGAGGAGGTGCTGAACGACAAGCTGCGGGCGCGCATGGACGAGCTTGGCTGGGATCTGCACAAAGCGCTCACGCTCGCGGCAATTATTGAAGAAGAAACAGGAAAGTCGTCGGAGCGTGCCCACATCTCGTCGGTGTTTCACAACCGGCTCAACAAGGGCATGAAGCTGCAAACCGAT
>JBIKRQ010000447.1:0-5051 GCA_044349155.1 Myxococcota bacterium | reverse complement strand
TCCGCGCCCATGCCGGGCGCACCGTGCACTTGGCGTGCCGCCAAGTGCACGAATATCAATATGAATTCGACCGCAAGCGGTCGAATTGAGCCTCGAAGAGAAAACCGGCTTTGCGGTTTTGTCGCCAAGGCGAATGGTTTTGAGGGGTGGGCGGGGACACCTCCCCGCCAATCAAATCGGCTCGCGGTTGCCGAGCAGCGAGACCTTCTTCACGGTGACGTCTTGTGGGAACGCGAGTGCCACCCACGGCTTCTTGCCGAGTGCTGCCGCATCGCCGCGCGCGGAGAACCACGAGGTTCGCGGGTCACCGTCGATCAAGCGCTCTGGCCCCCACCCCGGCCACGTCGTCGACGCCGACGTCACGACCTTGCTGCGGTAGCGATCCAGCAGCGGGCTCGTCACCGGTGTGGTCGGCGCTGCCACAAGTGTCGCCGCGGGCGCGGGTTCCATCAGCGAGAGGGCGAGCGCGAGCGTGAGGAGCATGCGCCACTGTAGCGGAGCGGTCGGTCACCGAGCACGCGACAACACGATCAAGCGACAGAGCATGGCCTGCCGGTTCAGCTGCGCAGCAGACAAGGAACGACCTTGCCATCGTCTCCCGGAGCCAGGTCGTGATCGAGCGCTTTGGCAATGGTGGCGACCACGTCGGGTTCGCGGATGATGCTGCCTTCGTCGACCTCACCCGTGTCACGGTCGAAGCCGCGCGTGAGCCCATCGTCGCCGAGGGCGCCATAGACGCGCCCGCCATTCAACAACGGTGAGATGAGCACGACGCCGTTGTTGAGCTCGTGACCGCTGCCGACAGCCTCGTTGCCCTCGCCTTCGAGGGAGCGGCCGAACTCGGTGGCGATGTAGACGAGGGAGTTGTCCCACATCGTCGCGCCACCAAAAGCCGTCGCCTTGAGCAGCTTGATCAAGCCACCCGTCATGTTCAGCAGGCGATCCCACATCACCAGCTGCGTCGCTGGATGATCCGTGTGGCTGAAGTCGCAGGCGAGGGGCGTGTGCTTGAGTGTGAAGTCGAAGTTCGCGTTGCCCGGACCAGCGATGGGGGCTTGCGGTGCGCCGATCGCTATCGCCGTCGAGGCACCACTGCGCGCGAGCAAATAGGCCAACGCCGCCTGGGCCATGAACGGGTCGTTGATGAGGTCACCAAACCCCGCGGCTTGCAGTGCTGGCAACTCGCTCGACGACGACAGCCCGTAGGTATCGAGGGGCAACACACCCGACGACACCATCGTCAACTCGGTGATGAGGTCGAGGTCTTGCATCAGCGGCACGATCTCTTTGCGCCGTGTGCGCAGGCCCTGCAACGCGCGGCTTGGCGCAAAGCGCGAGACGAACGCGCTCTTGTCATCCATGGACTCGCGCACCCGCCGTGCCCGTGCCAGCAGCGCCTCGCGTTGAGCACCGCGATCGATGGGCATCACCCCTTTTGATGGATGGGTCGCCATGCCGAACAGCAGCGCGTTTTGCACGGTCTCAGCGCGCGCGACGTCGGGGACGCGGCCGTCGATGCCGGGGTCGATGTAGCCGCCGTTGGCGAGGTTGACGGCGGGCAGGGGCATGTCGGGGGTCGCCCACCGCATCGCGTGGGACTCGAGCAGCGTGCGGCCGTTGATCGCCTGGCCATCGCCGTTGAGCCAGCGCCGCGCCGCGACGATGTGGTTGACGCTGCTGCCCGTGACGGCCGCCACCGCCATGTCGGCACCGTTTTCCTCGAGGAAGGTCCGCTGTGCGTCGCCGCCGACGAAGAAGCGCAGCTGGCGTTGTCGATCCACGCAACGGTGGTTGCCGATGGTGCGGATGTCAGCAGCGTCGTGGCTGCGTAGCCCGTTGTTCGCTTCGCCCGTGACGAGGGGCATGAAGCTGTCGCGGATGTCGGCACCACCGCTGGCGCAGATGACGAAGAGAAAGCGGCGCTGCTGCTCTTGCGCGGCCAGCGGCGAGGCAAACGTCGACGCAATCGACGCCGACAGCGGCAGCGCAGCGGCCGAGAGCAGTCCCTTGAGGGCAGAGCGGCGCGAGATGTTGGTCATGGAGATCTCCTCAGGAGTTCTGATCTGACGGCTCAGTCGAAGACGGATTCGCTCATGCTGGCCACGGCAAAGCAGGCGGCCACGGCGAAGTCGGCCGGGGCAACGACGGTGTTGGCGTCGTCGGTGGTGAGCGATTGAATGCCGGCGATTTCAGCAGCGGTCGCGTCGCGCAGGTGAAAGCGTGAGAACAGCGTTGTCGCCGTTGCCGTCGCGGCAGCCTCGTCGACGCTGGCTGCCCCGAAGTTGAGGGCGGTAAAGACCACCGGATTGCCAACGCGGTCTTGTTCAACGCGGGCATCGCAGGCCGCGAGAGCAACACGATCGACGGCGACAGGCGTCGTCGCCCCTGGGGTGTGCGCCGCGACGTACTGGGACTGGTCGAAGGGATCGTTGCCGCCGAGGGCCACGAGGTGCGGCACCGGGGTTCCAAGAGGAATGTTCTCGCCGCGAAAGGGTCGCTCCGACACCGGTCGCGTCACGCACGGCAGCAGACCCAGCTCGTTACAGACGAGGGCCTCGGGCAACGCCAGCGCCTGCATCAAGTGCTGCTGGTATGCCCAGCCCGTGCGCCAGCGCAGGTTGTCGCGAATGTTGGGCGGCTCGACGACGACGGGGGCCGGCGGTTGTTTCGGCGCAAGGCCAGGGCCGCAGGCAGCGAGCACAACGGTGATCGAGCTGAGCAGTACCAGTGAGCGCATCACGGCCTCCCGAAGGCGTTGGTGTCGACGATGTCTTTGATGGCCGCATCGGCGCTGTAGCCGTCAGCGCGGAACGTCTGAACGAGGGGCAGGAGTTCGACGGAGTCCTCGGGTGTGGGCACACGACCAAGGGCGTGTTCGGCGAGCATGAACACGACGGTGCGGGCGAAGTCGTCAGAGGCCGCAGCGACGGTGGCGAAGCCGCGCACGCCGTGATCGGCGGGGCTCAACAACGGGTCGTTGTCGAGGTCGATGTCGAGCAGCACCGACTGCGCCCCCGCTTGTCGCAGGATGTTGGCCACTGGACGCCCAAGGTAGGTGCCGGTGTCTGGCCCAGCGATGCCGGCGTAGTAGGCGAACGCGTAGCTGAGGGGATCGAGGGTCGAGTGGCAGCGGGCGCACGATTCCTGCGCGACCCCTTTGCTGTCGATGTCGATGGGTTCACCAGCGACGGGACGGAGTCCTTCAGAGAGTGCGATGTCCTGGCCGAGGTAGGCCCGATAGGCCTGCGCTGCCGTTGTTCTTGGCAGCGGCGAGAACATCGTGTTGATGGCCATGAACCACGTCGTCGTGATCATGCCGGCGCGGTAGGCGACCTCGAGAGGTTGGCCGAGATCGCCGCCAGAGCCCTCGAGCGAGAAGGGGTCGGGACGCGAGGTGCCGTTCTCGTCGACGTGATCGTCGGCGAGCAGCAGGTCGCGGGCGTCGTTGCCGTTGCTGAGGGAGCGCGAGAACAAGCGGTAGTCGAAGCGGTAGTCGCCGAGGGAGAAGGTGTTGCCGCGGTCGTAGCCAACGGCGGCCTGCGGACGAACGCGGCGGTCGGCCAGGCGGTGGAGCGCTTCGTCTTTCCAGTACGACGACGTCAGGCAGGCAGCGACTGCGTCACGCACGGCGGCGCGCGCTTCGTCGCTGTCGGTCTCGGGGATGGCCTCGAGTTCTTCGCGCACGGGTGGTGCACCGCAGAAGGCGACGCGAGCGCGGCGGAAGGCGAAGCGCGGATCCCAGACACCGTCGTTGGACAACGTGTCGAGGTAGACCGAGGTGCTGTCGCCAGGAAAGCTGCCCAGCTCAATCTCATCAAAGCTCGACAGACCATCACCGTCGACGTCGCTCTCGTCGGCAGCAACGAGGCCATCGGCCAACAGCTCGACAAACAGACTGGTGCTGCCGTCGTAGCCAGCGGTGGCGATGCCGCCGAGCACCTCGCCGCCGTAGCCATTCAACGTCGGTGGCGACGTGTGGCACAGCGCGCACGAGACCGTGCGGCCTGCGCACAACGGCGATTCCGGTCGCGCGGCACAAAACGCGCGCGGCGCCTCGGGCAGGGCAGACGCAGACGCAGCGGCGCAGAGGGCAAAGAGGATGACGACGACACGCATGCCATCAGCTTCTGCGACCGCCGTGCCGACCACAACAGCGCAGCCGGATGCGACGCGAGATGGCGCTGCTGGCACCTCGAGGGCCCGGTTTCAGCAGCAACTGGTACCTGCAGGTACCAGCTGCCGACCCGCCGGTGCGCACGCCCGAGCCGCGCGCGCTGGTGGCGTTCACCCAAAAGCACCGCGGTGGGCGTTGAGGAAGTCCTCAACACGCTGCGGTGCGTGTCCTGAAAGGTCGTGGACAACGGTGCTGGTCACATTGGCGCGGCCCTGGGCCACAGCGACGTCAAACCCGACCAGCACGGCTGCGAACGGGGCCGGCACACCAGCGCCCATCAGCCCGGCCGTGGCCTGCTCAGCGGTGAGCGGCTGGTAGCGCACAGGCTTGTTGCTGAGCCTGGCGGCAAACGCCGCGAGCTCGTTGAACGTGTGCGCAGCAGGGCCCGTGACGTCGAGCGTCCGCTTCCCAGTGAAGGTCGAGGCCACAGCGGCGGCAGCGGCGGCGGCGCAGTCTTTGCGGGTGACGTAGTTCTGCGCTCCGTTGCCAGCCGCGGCATACAGCACGCCCGAGGCCACCGCCGGCGGCAAGCTCATCAGCAACAGCTCGGTGTACAGCGCGTTGCGCAACACGGTGTACGACAGGCCCGAGGCCGCGAGCGCTTCTTCGGTTTTGCGGTGGTCTTCGGCGACCAGCGTTGGTGAGTCGACGTCGGGGTTTGTCGACGACGTGTACACCACGTGCTGAACACCCGCGGCCTTCGCAGCGTTGATCGCCGCCACATGCTGCTCAAGGCGTCGACCCGGACGATCTAGCAGGTTGCTGAAAAATGGCGCTTTGGGCGCGACGATGACGTCGTCAAACTTGTGTTCGACGACGTCATTGCCGTTTCGGCGCTCGATTTCGTGCCTCTCGGCTCGTTCGCTGTTGTCTATGC
>JBIKRQ010000446.1:0-5053 GCA_044349155.1 Myxococcota bacterium | reverse complement strand
GCCTTCAGGTGCCGCGCGTATGCCGACACGCCCGTGCCGAGCAGGCCGAGCTTGAGCTTCTTCTCGAGGCCTCCGGCGCGGCTGCGGGTGCCGCCGGGGAAGAAGATGTTGTCGTAGCCGTTTTCGAGCGTGAGCTGCGCATACTCCTTGAGCACGTTTTTGTAGGTCGGATCGGTCTTTCTTCTGTCGACGGTGTAGGCGCCGAGGTTGCGCATGAAGAAGCCGAGCAGCGGGTTCGAAAACAGGTTCAAGCCCGCGCCGTAGAGAAACGGGGGCATGCCCATTTTCCACAGCGCCCAGCCGACGGCGATCGAGTCCATGTGGCTGACGTGGGTGGGCACGAGCAGCACGGTGCCGCGTTCGCGCAGGCGCTTGAGGGTGTCGACCTCGCCCTGCACGACGATGCTGTTCTCGACGCCAGGAAGTGCCGGCAGCCCGCCGCCAGCGAGGGCGTGGGGCAGGCCGCTGAGCAGACGACGCGGCGACACGGCGTTGAGCAATGCGCCGATCAACGGCTCGGCGGTGCGCGTGACGCTGTCGTAGACGCGCTCGTCGAAGCGGCCGCAGATTTCTTCGGCGTAGCGGCGGGCGATGCGACGCGTGGTGGAGATGAGTTCGCGATCGTTCGCGCTGCCCACGTGGTGTTTGAGCTCGTGCCAGAAGGCGCTCTCGTCGCTGCGCTCGCCCTTCAGGCGTCGAATCTCGTGGTAGATGCTGTCGGCGACGACCTCGTCGAGGCGGGGGCCGGCGGCCTGCACGGTTTGTTCAACGACCCGGCTGACGACGTCGGTGAGGATTCGCTCGCGATCGGCTGCACGCATGGGACGACGATGCCCCGCGCGGACAGCTGGACGCAATCAGCCCATTCAACCGGCTAACGACGTCACGCGCAGGCGCGGGGGCAAAAAAAAGAACCGACACATTGCTGTGTCGGTTCTGGCGGAGCGAGAGGGATTCGAACCCTCGATAGGGTTACCCCTATACAGGTTTAGCAAACCTGCGCCTTCAGCCACTCGGCCATCGCTCCAACATCGGACGTGTCTGACAGGCGCCGCACTCGTATCGTCGATTCGCTGGAGCGTCAAGATGACAATCGCACTCACGCAGATTCCTGTGCTCGATGACAACTACATCTACGTCGTGGAGGTGGCGGGCGCGGGCTGCTTTGTCGTCGACCCGGCCGAGGCTGCTCCCGTGCTGGCGTGGCTTGCGGGGCGGCCGTTGCTGGCGGTGCTGTGCACGCACCACCACGACGATCACATCGGTGGCAACGCGGCGTTGCGCGTGGCGACGGGGTGTCGGGTGGTGGGGCCGGCGCATGATCTCTCGCGCATCACCGGGGCCACCGAAGGTGCGGTTGCTGGCGGCGTGGTCGAGGTGGCGGGGCTGCGGTTGCGCGTGCTCGACGTGCACGCCCACACGCGCGGGCATGTGGCGTACGCGCTCGACGACGTGGTGGACGAGGTGGTGCGTCACGGGCGCGCCGGCGTGCCGCAGCGACGGCCTGAACTCGAGGGGCGCCCCGCGCTGTTCGTGGGCGACAGCCTGTTTGCGGCGGGGTGCGGGCGCTTGTTCGAAGGCGATGGCGCCGACTTGTTCAGCGTGATGACGACGTACGCGGCACAAGACCCGCGGTCGCTGGTGGTGTGCGCCCACGAGTACACCGGCTCGAACCTGCGGTTTGCGGCCCACGTGCACCCCGAGGTGCCCGCCGTGATGGCACGCCTGGCGAACCTGGAGGCCGAACGCGGGCCGAGCCGGTCGTCGGTACCGTCGACCCTGGAACTCGAACTCGCGACGAACCCGTGGCTTCTTGCGCTGCGTCATGAGCATCCGCAGGAACGGGGATACGAGCTGCGGCGGCAGAAGGATACGTTCCGCGCATGAACCGCCGAATCTCCTCGTTTGCTGCCTTCTGGCCCTTTTACCTCTCGCAGCATGCATCGGCGTCGTCGCGCTGGTTGCACGCGGCGGGCACGAGTGCGGCGATCGCCAATGCCGTTCGCGCCGTCGCCACGCTGGAGCTGTGGTGGCTGCCGCTGAGCCTGGTGCTTGGCTACGGGCCGGCGTGGGTTGGGCACTTCATCATCGAGAAGAACCGGCCAGCGACGTTCACGTACCCGCTGTGGTCGTTGCTGGGCGACTTCCGCATGCTCGCCAACATGTGCGTAGGCCGCTTTTGGACCGGCACGCCCGTCGCACCGATGACCGAGGCCGAAGCCCTCGAACGCGAAGCTGCTGGCGCGATCACCGTCTGAGCATTCGACGTCGCAGCAACGAAAACGGGCGGCCGAGGCCGCCCGTTTTTCATCGTGCTCGAAGACGATCAGTTGCCGGAGGGGCAGTTGCCCGTGTCGGGGGCCACGAACGAGACGCCGGTGATGTCGCCCGCCGTGCGGGGGTTCACGCGGTTCACGTTGAAGCTGAAGTCGACGATGCCGACGAAGCTGGTGAACGCCTGACCGTCAACGCGGCTGTCTTCGCACTTGTTGACGCGGTTCTCACAGGTCTTGGCGGTGTCGGCGACGGCGTTGGGGGCGTCGTTGCGGAAGAAGCCGCCGAAGGACTGCTCGAGCTTGAACGCATCGCCGATCTCGATGTCGCCCGTGACGAGGAAGTTGCCGAAGTCGCGCGCGAAGGGGGTGCCGCCGTTGGGCGCAAAGGGCTGCGCGTAGCAGGGGTTGGTGGTCTCGACGTCTGTGAGCTCGACGAGGACGGCTTCCCACTGACCGACGTTCGCCGACGCGGCGATGCCTTCGAGGCCGGGGAAGTCGCCCGCGGCGAAGTCAGGGCGGCCGCCCTTGAGGTCGGCGAGGGGGTGGCCGCCTTCACCGAAGAGAGCGGGGAGCGGCACGGTGTCGGTGCCGGTCTTTTCGACCTTCGTCGTGTTGCGGATGTTGGGCAGGCCGAAGCGGTCGGCGTTGTCGCCGGTGATGGTGACGAGGTCGCCCACGACCGGGCCCGTCGGCCAGTCGCGCACTGCCGAGTCGTACGTGTAGCCAACGAGGGTCACCGTCTCGAGGGTGTTGCCCGGGTTCACCGTGACGAACACGCCGGAGTTGGCCTGGAAGCGGCCGTCGGCGTCGATGTTCGCCGGATCGGCGACGTAGAAGCCAAACAGCGCGCCGCGGTCGGCGTTGTTGTTGTTGATGAAGACCGGCGGCGACGTGACGATGCCTTCAGCGACGACGATGCACTCGTTGAAGCGACCGTTGCCGGGGCAGCGTTCCTTGGTGCCATCGTTGAGGTCGGTGATCGTGTTCGTGGGTCGCGTGCCGCCGACGACCTCTGTGGCGACGAGCTCGAAGCCAGTGCCGCCGAAGATGTCGTAGCGCACGACCCCTTTGAGCGACGTGATGGTCTCGCCGACGATCGCCGAGTAGTCGAACACAGCGTCGAAGGTGGCGACCTTCAGCCCATTGTCGAGCGTGAAGCTGAAGCCGTCGGTCGCGGTGACGGTGCCGCCGCCCAGCGACACGTACACGCCTTCGTAGTCTTCGCCCGTGTTGCCAGTGAGGTCGGTCACCGCGATCGGCATTGGCTCGACCGGGGTGTTGCCGCCGGCCTTGGTGAGCACGGTGGGCTCGACGCGGGTCTCGGTGCCGCCCGTGGTGGCCAGGGTGAACTCGCTGACAACGCCCTCGATGTTGAGGACGTCACCGACGACAATGTCGATCGGCAGCGTGACATCGGCTGGCTTCCAGGTGACGGCAATGCCGGCACGCTTCGCGTTCGGTGTGTCGGAGACGTAGAGGGTGTAGCGGGTTGGAAATGAATTGCCCTGCGCGTCTTGCTCGAACGAGGAGCCGATCGGCGGCGTGGTGGCGACCACACCGGGGAGCACGACGTTGCTGCCCGTGCCGACCGCGTTGGCGCTCGCGCCGTCTTGCACGTCGCACACCGAGTTACCGCCCGTAACGACCTTGCAGTCGCCGTCGCCGACGGGGCCTTCGCCTTCGCCTTCGCCTTCACCTTCGCCTTCGCCTTCACCTTCGCCCTCGCCATCGGTTGGCGTGGGGCAGGCAACAACGAACGACAGCGAAGCAGACAGACCGAGTGCCAGGGCACGAAGTGCGGTGGGGGACGACGTCGGGCGCAACATATGGTGAACCTCTACAGGTGGTCCCGGAGTGGGGACGTGATCGGTGTCGCACACGTCGGCGTGATTGCAACCCGGACGACGGCGGATCAGCGTCGAACACATGGACGTACTGCGCCATCTGCTCGACGCCGTGTTGCCACCGCGTTGCCTCGCTTGTGCGAGCGATGACGTCGACAACGCGGACGTGTGTCCGATCTGTGCTGAGCAATTCACGTCCGCAGCACCGCTGGGGGCGTGGGCCTACGCCGGCCCTGTCGCCGACGTGATCACGCGAGCGAAGTACGGACCCGATCTGGCCACCGCACGCGGCCTGGCGCGGGTGTTTGCATCAGCGCTCGACGACGTGGACGTTGACGTGGTGACGTTCGTGCCCGCCCACCCGTGGCGTGCGCTGCGACGTGGTTTCGACTTGCCCGCGTTGTTGGCGGATGGTGCAGCGGAGCGGTTGCAGCGTCCATGGGTGCCACTGCTGCGCGCGGCGCGACACGATCAACGCCTTGCCACAGCGACGACGGCGCAAGAGCGACAGGCGTTGGTGGCAGGGCGCTTTGTGACGACGAAGCAGGCCGCAGGGTGGGCGAAGAAGCGAGCCCTGCTCGTCGACGATGTGCACACCACCGGCGCCACACTCACCGCCGCGCGCGACGTGCTGGTGGCAGCAAGCATCGAGGTGGTGGTGCGCGTGCTCGCCGTGACGCCTGCGCCCGATGGCACGCTGCCCACGACGTTCTGAGCGCCAAGCAGGTCGCTGAAAAAGGCCGCTTCGGGCCTTTCAGCAACCTGCTCGATCGATATTGGCCTCGTCTTCGACGAGGCCGGACCAAGCCTGCTAGCAGGTTGCTGAAAAATGGCGCTTTGGGCGCGACGATGACGTCGTCAAACTTGTGTTCGACGACGTCATTGCCGTTTCGGCGCTCGATTTCGTGCCTCTCGGCTCGTTCGCTGTTGTCT
>JBIKRQ010000445.1:0-5056 GCA_044349155.1 Myxococcota bacterium | reverse complement strand
TGCGCGCGGCACGCATCACGCCCGTGACCGCGATGCACGCCGCAGAGTGATCTTTGACTGCGACGACGCTCGTCGTCGTCGCAGTGCCTGTTTGTGTGATTGAAACCTGTGTCAGGAGGTTCGTTGTGAACACGTCCATCCGTGCCCGAATGCTTGCTGTTGTGGTTGCAGTGCTGTCGTCGACGACGGCTGTCGCTGCGCCCACACAGGCCGAAGTCGACAAGATGATCGCCACCATCGACGATCGCCAGACCAACGGCGGCGACTACCGCTCGATCGCCTACCTGGAGCAGAAGGAACGCGGCAAAGCCGACACCGCCTTCGAGGTCGCCTTCTACCGTCGTGACGCCGACGACAAGCTCATGATCCTGTTCATGAAGCCGAAGACCGAGTCGGGCAAAGGCTACCTGCGCCTCGACAAGAACCTGTTCTTCTACGACCCCACCGTGGGCAAGTGGGAGCGCCGTACCGACCGCGAGCGCATCGGCGGCACGAGTTCAAATCGCCAGGACTTCGACGAGAGCCGCCTGGCTGCCGAGTACACAGCAGCGTGGATGGAAGAGACGAAGATCGGCAAGTTCGCCGTGCACCACATCGTGCTGAGCGCGAAAGACGGCGTCGACGTGGCGTTTCCGAAGGTCGACCTCTTTGTCGACACGACGAGCGGCAACATCTTGAAGCGCGAAGACAAAGCCCTCTCGGGCAAGCTGCTGCGCACGACCTACTACCCGAAGTGGTCGAAGCTCTACAGCGAGAGCAAGAAGGCCGACGTCTACTTCCCCGCCGAGATCCGCATCTTCGACGAGGTCGAAAAGGGCAACAGCAGCATGATCGTGATTCGCGAAACCGATCTGCGCCCGCTCGATGCGAACCTGTTCACGAAGGCGTGGCTCGAGTCGAAGTCGCGCTGAGGTGTTCGCCGCCGCAGGCCTGAGCTCTGCGGTGATTCATGGAGTTGGCGTGCCGCCAACTCCATGAACATCAGTACACATCCGACCGCAAGCGGTCGAGTTCCGTCGTGTTTTCAACTGGTTACGGCGCGTTGTTGGCGCCGTGGAGTGCTCGATGCTCACCGCCCTGTCACTGGCGTTCGCCGCCGCTTTGGTCGCTCAGGCCGAGACCACCGATCGCGAAGCCGACATGTTCGGGACCGTCGAAGTCGTGGCACCTGCCGCCGATGCGGCGCCCGCAGCAGATGCACCGAGTGCTGATGCGAGCAGCAGCCGCGACGATGCGCTGTTTGGTGGCTCGTCGAACGACACGCTGAGCCCAGGCGTCCTGGGGGCGGTGCCGTCGGGGATTATCGACACCGCCGACAAAGCGCTGGCCGTCGGCGGGCAGCTGTTCTTGCGCCTCAACGGCTCGTTTCGCGAGGGCGAAGATGTCGCGGACGCGGTGTTCACCGGGCCATCGCTGCTCGACGCGTTTGCCGACGTGCGCCCCAACGATCGGCTGCGTGCGTATGCCCAGCTCCGCTTCAACTTCGACTACACAGCGAGCGCGGGGGAGACGAACGCGCTTGGTGTACCGCAGGAGCCCTTTTCGCTGCAGCTCGCGCAGGCGTGGACGAAGTTCGATGTTGGACAGGTCGCGTACATCACGGCGGGCCGTCAGCGCATTCGCTGGGGGACGGGGCGCTTTTGGAATCCAACCGACTTCGTGAACCAGGAGATCCGCAACTCGGTGGACTTCTTCGACCAACGCGTTGGTGTTGACCTCGTCAAGGTGCACTTCCCCCTCGAGCAGCTCGGCTGGAACCTGTATCTGATCAGCGTCTTCAACGGTCTCGATGTGCTCAGCGATACCGGGCTTGCGGCGCGGGCCGAGTTCGTCTTCGGGCCCGCGGAACTCGCGTTGTCGTCGTTTGTAAAGAACAACGCGCCCCTGAAGTTCGGTGCTGATATCTCGGCCGGTGTGTGGTTGTTCGATGTGAAAGCCGAGGGCGTCATGAGCCGCGGCCTGAACAAGACCTACTACGAGGGCGGATTCAACGGCGACTTCTATGGCTGCGAGCTTGGACTTGAGGGAGCCATTTGTCCCGAGGTCGTCGACACCACCGACACCTGGTACTTCGAAGGCGTCGTCGGCATCGAGGCGCAGATCAAATACACCGACACCGCGACAGTGAACGTCGGTGCCGAGTACTTCTACAACCAGGCCGGCTACGACTCCGCCGACATCTATCCATGGTTGTTCCTCAAGGGCGGCTATGTGCCGCTGTACACAGGGACGCACTACGCGGCCGTCTACGCCAACGCGCAGCAACCGTTCGACATCAACGATCTTGGCGTCACCGTGAGCGCACTGAGCAACTTGAGCGACCTGAGTGTGCTCAGCCGCCTCGACGTCCAGTACACGCTGCTCCAATACCTGACCGTCAATGCCTTCGTCGCTGGTCACTTCGGTAACCGTGGCGAGTTCAAGCTTGGTCTCGACGTCGACCCCATCGAGGAGCCTGGCCCGGACGGCGAGCCGGTGCTGCCCAAGGGATTGAAGGTTGCGAACGAAGCCCTCGACGTCGGCCTCGCGCTCCGCATGGCCTTCTGAGCACCGCGCTCGACGAACTCAGACGTCGTATTCGTCGCGCTGGCCAAACGCTTCGCGCGACACCACGACGACGCCGCTGTCGCTGACGACGAAGCGTTGGCGATCGCGCTCGAGGTCTTCGCCGATGCGCTCGCCTGGTGGAATCTTCACGCCCTTGTCGACGATGCAGCGGTGCAGGCGCGCGCCGCGGCCAACGTCGACGTCGGGGAAGATCACGCTGTCGGTGATGAACGAGTACGAGTTCACGCGCGTGTTCGGGCTCAGAATGCTGCGCTCCACGCGCCCGCCCGAGATGATCGAACCACCGCCGACGATCGAGTCGAGGGCCATGCCCACGCGCCCACCGCCGAAGTCGGAGAACACGAACTTCGCTGGGCCCATCGGCCCC
The DNA here is from genome assembly GCA_044349155.1 of Myxococcota bacterium. Lineage (GTDB taxonomy): Bacteria > Myxococcota > UBA727 > UBA727 > VGSZ01 > VGSZ01. The sequence continues at coordinate 2,121 of JBIKRQ010000445.1, read as the reverse complement.
GACGCGCCGCGGATGGGCCACTCTTCGTTGTAGAGGTTGAGCATCGGCGAGACGCTCACGAGGTCCATCGACGCCGCGAAGTAGCTGTCGATGGTGCCGACGTCGCGCCAGTAGCCCGCGGAGGCCGGGTCTTCGCCGCGGCAGGTGTGGCTCGCGAAGTCGTAGGCGTAGACGTTCAAGCGCTTGTGCGCCGTCGACAAGATGTCTTTGCCGAAGTCGTGGCTGCTGTCGGCTTCGGCGTCGTGCTTGAGCTCCTCGACGAGGACCTTCGACTTGAAGATGTAGTTGCCCATGCTCACGAGCGTGAGGTGCTCGCGTCCGGGGATGCCTGGTGGGTCTTTGGGCTTCTCGACAAAGCCAATGATGCGGCCGCGCTCGTCGACCTGCACGCAGCCAAACGCCGAGGCCTCTTCGCGCGGCACGGGCAGGGTGGCGATGGTGACGTCGGCGTTCACGTCGTGGTGGAAATCCATCATCACGCTCACATCCATCTTGTAGATGTGGTCGGCACCCCAGATGAGCACGTCGTCGGGGCGCACGTCGCGCAGCAGATCGATGTTTTGGTAGATGGCGTCGGCGGTGCCGCGAAACCACGTCGGTCCACGGTTCATCGCCGCCGGCGCGCACTCGATGTACTGGTCGAGCAGCCCCGAGGCCAACGGCCACGCGCGCGTCAGGTGCCGTACCAGCGAGGTGCCGCGGTACTGCGTGATCACTTTGATCTGGTGGAAGCCCGAGTTGACGAGGTTCGACAGCGCAAAATCGATCAAGCGATAGCGCCCGCCGAAGTAGACCGCCGGCTTGCTGCGTTCCCGCGTGAGGGGGAACAACCGCTTGCCTTCGCCACCTGCCAACACCATCGCCAATGATTTCTGCACGTTGTGGCCTCCGCCCGCACAGCATCGCCAAGGGGGCGGGCCGACGCAAAAGAACGGTCACCGCCCATGCCGCAGTGCGGCAAGTGGCACAGGTGTGACGTCGTCAACCCCGGTAGAACGCCCCGCTGTTGACCCGCAGACGGCGTCGCGGGTAGCGTCCTGCCCTTGGAAAGATTGAGGGAGAACACCATGACGTCGACGACGACGCCGAATCCGCGAACCCGCGCTGTGGCCGAGCTGCTGAAGGATGTGCCGCTGTTCGCTGGCCTGTCTGACGACGACTTGTCGCGGCTGTCACTCCTGCTCACCGAGAAGCACATCCCGCGGGAAACCGTGATTGTCTCGGCCACCGACCCCGGTGATGCGCTCTACATCGTCGCCGAGGGCGAGGTGAAGGTGTCGCTGTGGTCCGACAACGGCCGCGAGATCATTTTGTCCACACTTGGGCCGGGCTCGTTTTTTGGCGAGATGTCTCTCGTCGACGGTGAGCCCCGTTCCGCCAACGTGGCCTGCTTGACCGATGCGCTGCTGCTGCGGCTGGGTCGTAAAGAGTTCCTGCAGGCGCTGCGCGCGTACCCCACGATCGCCATCAACGTGATGACCGAAGTGTGTGTGCGTCTGCGTCGCGCCGACGAGAGCATCGGCAACCTGGCGCTGCTCGACGTGTATGGCCGCGTCGCTCGCTACCTGCTCGAGCGTTGCGAAGAAGAGGGCGACCCAGCGCACGAGGGTCATCTGCTGCGCAAGATCCCCACGCAGCAGCACATCGCGTCGCGCATTGGCACGTCGCGCGAGACCGTCAGCCGCGCGCTGTCGGAGTTCCAGCGCCGTGGGTTCATCGAGCAACGTGGCAAGGCGCTGTTGGTGCGCGAAGGCCTCGACCCGAAGGCCGTGAGCCGCAGCCGCTAGCCGTGCGGCGCGGGTTGTACCGATCACCACAGAAACGTGCTTGACGGGTGGTGGTGATCACATGTACAACACGCGCACACCGCATGTGGGATCGTAGCTCAGTTGGTAGAGCAATGGACTCTTAATCCGGCGGTCGAAGGTTCGACTCCTTCCGGTCCCACCAAGAACCCCGCTTCGGCGGGGTTCTTATTTTTGTAGGGTATAGACGTCGGGATCGTAGCTCAGTTGGTAGAGCAATGGACTCTTAATCCGGCGGTCGAAGGTTCGACTCCTTCCGGTCCCACCAGAACAACCCCGCTTCGGCGGGGTTTTCTTTTTGCCGCAACAGCCCAAG
>JBIKRQ010000091.1:0-18893 GCA_044349155.1 Myxococcota bacterium | reverse complement strand
CCGAAAACCGAGCCCCAACAACGCGTCCACCACGGCCGCGTGCCGCGACTCGACGCCCACATGAACGTCGTCGTGGGCGATGCCTGCCGTCGCAGCGCACACCGTCGTCACCGTCACGATGTCATTCGCCACCAACTTCTCGACGAGCACCTGGCCAGCGCCGTTCGTGACGCACACCGCGTGGTTCGTGTTGCCAAGATCAAGACCAACAAACACAGTCATCCGTGCCTCCGTTGGCTGACGAAGTCTTCTGGTCACCCCTGTATTGGTCCTCTCGTTTTCGACCTCTTCCAAAAGATACGAACGAGGGACGACTCCCTTCAGGACCTGAAGACGACGAAAGCCAGCGGGGGCCCATGTCCCACGCAGGTGCTCAGGGCACAGGGTCTCGGTGGAGCCCCCGCTGGCCAGCCGGGGTGGAAGATCTCCCACCCGCGAAAACACATACAGGGGCCTCGGGGGCCGCCGCGCACAGCGGCCCCCGAGTCGCGCCGAAGGCGTAGTCCAAAGCGAGGACGCACTGATCGACGACCATCGAGTGACGCGGCGACGTGAAGCGGCGACGTGAAGCGGCGACGTGACGCGGCGACGTGAAGCGGCGACGTGAAGCGACGACGTGAAGCGACGACGTGAAGCGACGACGTGAAGCGACGACGTGAAGCGACGACGTGAAGCGACGACGTGAAGCGACGACGTGAAGCGACGACGTGAAGCGACGACGTGAAGCGACGACGTAAAGCGACGACGTGAACGGCACGATGGAGCCAGGACACGGGCATTCCATGGGCCAGAGGTACGAATCAGGTGGTCGGGAAATGGACGCCGAGGCCCCGAACGTCGCTACAATGGACCTGTTGGCGCCAATGGTCACCACAGGGTGCACGGCCAACAGGCAAAGGCGGTGCGGCGATGAACACGACGACGACGACAACCCGGTCCCTGCACACAGCGCTCCTGCTGCTGGCAGTCGTCACGATCGCTGCCACTGCCGCCGTCGCTGCGCCAAAGACCACGTCGGCCGCCGCCGTGCAGGCGAAGAAGGCCGCCGCGAAGGAGAAGGTTCGGCCACCGCCGCGCCCCGTCGTCGTCGACCCCACGTTGCCGCCGCAGCTCGCCACCGCACTCAACGAAGCGATGCAGGCCGAGCAGCTCGACAACGTCGACGTTGGCTTTGTCGCCATGGATCTTTCCACTGGTAAGATTCTCGCCGAGTCCGGTGCCGACACGCTGATCAACCCCGCCAGCAACGCGAAGATGATCACCTCTGCCGCAGCGCTGGCCACGTTGAAGCCCGAGTTCCGCTTCAAGACCGAATACGCCGTGCAGGGTCAGCTCAAAGACGGCGTGCTCACGGGCAACCTCGTCGTCAAAGGCTACGGCGACCCCTCGATCGTCAACGAACGCCTGATGAAGATCGCCAACGAGCTGTACTTGTTTGGCGTCGAAAAGATCACCGGTGCCGTCATCGTCGACGACACGTACTTCGACGGCGTGGAAGAAGCCCGCGGCTGGGAGATGGAAGACGCGCCCGACCGCGCCTACGCCGCTCCCGTCAGTGCCACGCAGGTCAACTACAACAGCGTCGCGGTCTACATCCGCCCCGCGAGTACGGCCGGCGAACCCGCGGTGGTCGTCGTCGATCCGCCCAGCGAGCGCGTGGTGCTCAAGGGCAACGTCAGCACCGAAGCGGTGGGCCGTGGCGTCACCCTCGTGAGCCGAAAGGACGACGACGGCGTGCCCAATGGCCAGCCCCACAACGGCACGCTGCTCACCATCGAAGGCAGTGTTGGTCTGCGTGATGCGCCGGCTCGCATCTACCGTCGCGTGTACGACCCCGCGCGCCACTTCGGCTCGGTGCTCACAGGCTACCTGCAGCGTCGTGGTGTGAAGATGCGCCACAACGTCGTGAAGGGGCCGATGCCCCCGGGCAGCAAGCTGATCATGGTCGACAAGAGCCCGCCGCTCAAAGAGATCGTCGACGACCTCAACCACTACAGCAACAACATCATCGCCGAGACGCTGATCAAAACGATGGGCGCTGAGAGCGCCGGCGCACCGGGCACGTTCGACAACGGCCTGGCGGTGGCGCGCACGTGGCTGGAAACGCGCGTGGGCCTGGCCCCGGGCAGCTACATCTTTGGCAACGGCAGCGGCCTGAACGACGTCAACCGCTTCTCGGCTCGGCAGTTGGCGCAGCTCGTGCGCACCGTGAGCAGCGACTACGAGATCGCCACCGAGTGGTTCACCTCGCTCGCTGTGGCGGGCTCGCAGGGCACGATCAGCCACCGCATGAAGGACACGCCGGCGAAGCGTCATCTGCGCGCCAAGACGGGCACTCTGCGCGGCGTGAGCGCGTTGTCGGGCACGGTGGTTCGCCCCAGTGGCGAGATCGTGGTGTTCTCGGTGCTCACCCAGGGCTTCAAGACCGGTGCGGGGCCGATGTGGAAAGTGCAAAACGCCGTGGGCACGGCCCTCGCCTCTGACGGCCTGTACGACCCCAACGCCAAAGACGAGGTCGACGAAGGCGAAGCGGTGTCGTCGACGACAACGCCCACCACCGACCCGAACGCGCCCGTGCTCGAGATCGCTGGCGGCTGACCGCCGGCGTTGTTCTTCGTGTTTGTGTTGCTTCTCTGACGACGAGAACCGCCATGTCTGTTGTGCTGCGCATCTCTGTGCTGGCGTTGATCCTCGGCGTGCTCGCGGCTGCACCCGCTGCGGCCGTGCCCGCTGAATTCGACAAGCCCACCAACATCGAAAGCAACGTTGCGTTCTGGAAACGCGTGTACGGCGAGTGGCGCGTCGACGACATCGCCTTTCACGACGAGCACGACCTCGGCCTCGTCTACCGCGTCGTGCGCGTGCCCAAACGCGGAGGCAAGGACGAAGCAGGCCGCACGCGTGGCGAAGTCGTCGCCGCTGCGCGTGCTGAACTCGAGACCGCCCTCAAGGCGTTGCAGCAGAAGCAGCCGAAGAAGGCCGACGAACTCAGCGGCCTCGAGAAGGACGTGTTTCTGTCGTTGTCGTCGTCGACACGGGCCGACAAGTACACGCGCTTGAGCACCATTCGTCCGCAGAACGGTTTGTACGAGCGCTTCGTGCAGGGCTACTCGAACTCGGGCTTGTACGACCAGTTCATCGGCGACGAGCTGGAGCGTCAGCAGTTGCCGCGCGAGTTGATCGGCATCGCCTTCGTCGAGAGCCTTTTTTACACCGGTGCCAAAAGCAAAGTGGGCGCTGCCGGCGTGTGGCAGTTCATGAGCTACACGGGCCGCGAGTACATGCAGCTCAACCCCGTCGTCGACGAGCGCTGGGATCCGATTCTCGCCACCGAAGCCGCCGCGAAATACCTCAAGGCCGCGAAGAAGGAGCTTGGCACCTGGCCGTTGGCGGTCACGTCGTACAACTACGGCCGCGGCGGCATGAAGCAGCTCGTCAAGTCCGCAGGCACCTCCGACTTCAACACCATCCTCGACGTCACGCGCGGCAAGCGCTTCGGCTTCGCAGGCCGCAACTACTACGCCTCCTTCCTCGCCGTCCTTGAGATCCTCGACGAGAAAGAGACGCGTTTCGCCGGTGTGCAAAAGCAGCAGCCGTGGGCCTACGACGTGGTGCGCCTGCCGTATCCGCTGTTTTCGTCGCAGCTGCTCGCCAGCGGTGTGTGCGATCAAGCCACGTTTGAGTGGTTGAACCCCGGCCTCACCGACGAGGCGGCGCGCGGTGCTCTGCCCCTGCCCCACGGCATGTCGGTGCGCGTGCCCAAAGGCCAAAGTGAGATCATCTTGAACCACCTGCTGGGCCTGCCCGACGACGAGAAATTCAAGGCCTCACGCACCGCCAAACTCGTGCACACGGCCAACGGCAAGCAGACCCTGAAAGACATCGCCAAAAAGCACGGCGTGCCGGTGCATGAGCTGGCAGCGCGTACGGGGCTCACCCCGACCGCGAAGTTGGCCAAGGGCGACAAGGTGGCGATCCCGCCGCCGATGCCGCGCACGTCGTTGCTCCCCGAAGCGCGCGCGTTGCCCACGCCGCCGTTCGTCGTGAAGCCTGGGGTGCTGCTCGCCGACGCTGTGCAGTTGTTGCCCAAGGCTGCGCCTGCGCCCAAGCGCATTGTGGGTTTGAACGCGCCGTCGTTGGGGCTCAAGGGTGCTGTGGCTGTCACGGTCAGCAGCGAGGTCGTCTTCACCTCGACGTTGCCTGTCGTCGACATGGTGGCGGGTGCTTCAACGGTGCTGTTGCCTGAGTGCGACATGCTCGTGGGGGCTGCGCCGCCGGCGCCTGCTGACGAGGTGGAAGCGCCTGTCCACGATCGCAGCGGCACGACCTGATTCTTCCTGGTGCGTCGTCGATCAGCGGTGTTGGCGCCGTTTCACGTTCAGTGCTTGGAAGCGCGCTTCACGTCGTCGCTGGGACTGCTCTGTCGTCGATCAGTGCGTCCCATCTTTGAGCTACGCCTTCGGCGCGACCAGGAAACCATCAGGCCATGGTTTCCTGGACCTTCCGGGCCTTTGTCTGGTCTGTGCGTCGCTCCCCGTGCACTTTGAGCGTCGGCGCCGGAGGCTTCTCCGTTGGCGCAGGTGCTGGCGCCTCCTGGTTCAAAGTGCATCGGCCAGGTGCCCTCCGGCCCGCTGTGAGCGCTCTCGCTGCTTCAACGCCGCGCGTCCGGCCGCGCCGGAGGTGCTTGTTTTTGCGGCGTTTTCTCCGGCCGCTGCGTCAGGGGGTGCCGACGCCCAACCAGGTCAGGCATGGCACGCCTGCGACTTCGATGCTGGTGCCGTCGGCCGACACCACGCCGTCGGCGAAGTGGTCCCAGTGGCCCTCTTCGAGCAACGTGCCGTCGGCGCGCCGACAATCGATGCTGCCGAGCGCGTAGACCGGCACCGCTGTGCCTGCTGCGATGTTGCCCGTGTTGGGAAGGCTTGCGGTGAGGCCCGCGCCCGAGACCTCGAGCTCGGGCGAAAAGCCCACCATCGTCGACATCGGTGGGGCGTCTTCGCGCAAACACGCCGGGGCGTCGTTCACGTCGTCGAGCACGCGCGCGGCGAGGCGCTCGTAGGTGTCGGTCGGCAACGTAGAAGGCACCACCGTGAGCGACAGCCCGCCGGCGAATGCCACCGCGCGCGCCGCGTCGACGTTGCCCGCTGCTGGCAGCGTGGTCGCCCGTGTCGTCGACAGCACCGCGTACGGGGTTGGCAGCGCAATCGTTGAAACATCGGCCGACAACGGGACGTTGCAGTACGAGGTCGTCGTGTCGGTGAGCGGCTTCACCACGCGCATCGTTGCGCGCTCCATGCACCGCGCATTCGCCGCGACGTCGACAGCGAAGGCGCCATCGTTTGCCGAGGTGCTCGGACGCAAACACAGCAGCTGTCCAAGGTTGGTGCGCGCGCACAACTGCACGATCACCTGGGGGAAACCTGCAGCCGCTTCGTCGACGACGCGACCGGCGATCTTTGTCACCCACGCGACAGTGGCAGGACACGATGGGTCTCGCGTGAGGTCTTCCTCAACACCGCCATCAGGGACCTCGACACCGGCGTCGACATCGTCGACGCCAGCATCGCTCACGCTGTCAGGAGGCGCACACGCAGCGCCGGCACCAATCGCCAGGGAAATGGCCAGAAGCCGACGCTGCGTTGCACTCATGGGGTTTCGCCTTCGCCTTCGCCTTCACCTTCACCTTCGCCTTCGCCTTCGCCTTCGCCTTCGCCTTCGCCCTCGCCTTCACCCTCGCCTTCGCCCTCGCCTGGCGTGCCGAGGTCGGTCAGCGTCATCGTGTAGTTGGCGCTCGAGCCTTCATAGCCAACGACGGCAATGGTGGATGGGCCGCTGAAGGTGAACGATTCGATGTCGGTGGTGCCGAAGCTGCCGAAGGGAACGTCGCCGTTCATGAGCAGCTCGCCCGTGGCGGGGTCGATCACGAACACATCGAGGTCGCCTTCGGCGTTGCTGAAGGAGAGCTCAAGGCTCCAGTCGCCCGCGACGTCGATGGTGTAGAAGTCGGGGGCCTCGGTGCAGATACCGCCGGTGACCGCGGGCCCAGCCAGCAACGGTGTTGCCTGAGCGACTGCGTCGTTCGGTTCGCCCGCTTCTTCTTCGCCTTCGAGGCAGTTGGAGGCGAAGGGCAGATCCGGGAAGGACCAGTCGCCCTCGGGGTCGGCGGCGATGTCGAGGAACGGCAGGTAGAGCTCGGTGTCTTCCTGGTTCGCGATGACCTGCATGTCGCGCGTGCGCACGACGAAGGCGCCGGGCACGGCGTGCCAGATGTCGGTGTTGTGAATCGAGCCAGGCACAACGCCATCGGCTTCGCCCACGCGCCAGGCGTTGTCGGTGTAGCGGTTCACGTAGACATGGGCCTGTTCGGTCGTCGGCAGGGTGACGCCGTCGGGGCGCTGCAGATCGACGAAGACCACCATCGCGTTGAGGGCTTCAAGCTCGGGCGTGAGCTCGCCCACCATCGTCGCGTAGTCGGGGCAGTTGGGGCACCACTCGGTGACGATGACGAAGAAGATGGTTTCGATGTTCTCGTAAGGGGCTTCGCGGCAGTAGACGTCTTCGACGTTGAGGCTGGTGAACTCGCCAACGTTGTTGACCGCGACGTTCCAACCGATGGGCGCAAGGATGGAGCCACGACCTTCGAGCGCTGTTGGCGTCGGATAGGTGCACACCTCGGGCACCACGGGCTCTTCTTTGTCCTCGGGCTTCTTGTCGTCGACGGCGGGCGAGCACGACGAAGTTGCGACGAGGGCTGAGACGAGCAGGCCTCGTGAAAGGGCAGTAGCGTGCATGCGGGCTCCGGCGTGACGGGTGAAGGGCCGTGGTAACGGATCGGCGCGATCACGACAATCGATCCGCATTGGCCCGGACGGTTGCTCGCCTCTCGCCGAGCACATGGCCACCGACATGTGGGTGAAGCAGCGCAAGATCCTCGGCGGGTAGTGGACTCACAACGGCCCTGCTATGCCGACGCGCATGAACCATCAGCGCTTTGCTCGTGCGTCGTGTGTCGTTGCTGCCGTCGCGTTCGTGTCTGCGGGCTGTGCTGGTGCCGGCGGCAACGAAGGCACCACAGATCGGTCGAGCTACCCCGCTGGCCCCTACGGCACGGCACAGGGCGACGTGATCGAGGCGCTGTCGTTTCAAACATCGGCGGGCGAACCCTTTGGCCTCGGCGACGTCTTCGCCGACACCGACACCAAGCTCTTGTTGCTGAGCACGGCTGCGGGCTGGTGCACGGCCTGCATCGAGGAGCAGGGGGCGCTTGAAGAGCTCGCGCAAACCCACGGCGAAGACGGCCTGGAGGTGATGGTCGCGCTGTTTGAAGACCGCGACTACCAGCCCGCAACACCAGCCCTCGCCGAGCAGTGGACGCAGGAGCATTCGCTGACGTTCCCGGTGGTGATCGACCCCGACTTCGTCCTCGCCGAGTACTACGACGAAGCGCTCACGCCGATGAACATGATCGTCGACGTGAACACCATGACCATGTTGCGCATCTCGACGGGCTGGGACCCTTCGGCGATCACGGCGATCATCGAGGCGCGCCTGTGAAGCACGTCGTCACGGTTCTGACCCTCGCGCTCTCGGTGTCGGCACTCGCGGCTGATGCACCGGCAACGCCTGCACCCGCCGCAACGCCTGCACCTGCCGCAACGCCTGCGCCTGCAGCAACGCCGGCACCAGCCGCAACACCTGCACCTGCCGCAACGCCGGCACCTGTCGCAACGCCTGCAACGACGACGACGACGCGCTCGCCGGCACCGCCGTTTGCGTTGAAGGACCTGTCGGGCAAGCCCGTGTCGTTGGCGTCGTTGCGGGGCAAGGTGGTGGTGGTGACCTTCTGGGCCACGTGGTGTGCGCCGTGTTTGCAGGAGCTGCCCTACCTCGACGCGTTTCAGCAGAAGCGCGGCAAAGACGGCCTCGTTGTTGTGGCCATCGCCACCGACGGCCCCGAAACCGCTGCGACCATTCCCACCGTGGTTCGTCGTCGACGTTTGACGGTCACGGTCGCTCACGATCAAAGCGGCACGGTGATTTCGGCGCTGAACCCGCGGGCCGCAAACCCGTACACGTTGTTCATCGATCGTCAGGGGCGCGTTGCCCACCGCCACGAGGGCTACTCCCCCGGCGACGAACGCAAGTACGAGGCCTTGATTGACGCCCTGCTCGCCGAGCGCTGAACAACGGCGTGGTGCTCGGTGCGTGGTGCTGGCGGCGAGCCTGCTCGCCTCTGTCGCTGTGCGCGCCCAGGAAGCCGCTGTCGTCGACACCAACACGCCCACGGATGCCGACGTTGCTGCTGTCATCGACAGCGCGGCGATTGTCGACGTGCCCGCGCCTGAAGCGCCTGCCGCGAGCGAGCCCGAGGTCTCGGCAACGGGGGTGAGCACGACGATCACCGAGTGGCGCGTCGACAACAAAAACGGGATCGCCGACGACAACTACGGCGTGGTGCTCGAGCGCTTCAACCTTGGCGTGAGCCGCGGCGAGTTCAGCAGCGAGGCGCGCATCGACGCTGCCGTGTTCGCGTACCCGCCCGACGAGCGGTTCCAGAACCTCAACCAGGTCGAGCGGTTGTCGGTGACGTGGTCGCCGGGACCGTTCACGCTCACGGCGGGCGACTTCTACCAGCAGGTGGGCCGTGGTCTGCTGTTGTCGTTGCGCAAGTTGAACGAGGCTGGCGTCGACGTGGCGCTGCGCGGTGGTCGCGCGGGCTTTCAATCCGATCGCCACAGCGTGTTGGCCTTTGGCGGCATCACCAACACCGTCAACCTCGACCCCATCAACCAGCGCTACCTGCCCGACCCTGCCGACGTCGTCGCGGGTGCGTCGTGGGATGTGCAGGTCACGCCCGGCCTGAAGGTGTCGGCGAACGCGGTGTACACGCAGCCGCGCGAAACACTGCTGCCCGACACCATCGACAACGCCACGAGCGCGTCGGTGGGCTTGTCGATGCCGTCGATCTTCGACGTGTTGTCGTTGCAGCTTGAGTCGGCGGTGCAGTCGCGATCGTTGGCGGGGGCGACGCGCACGGGCTCGGCGATTTCAGCCACGTCGGAGCTGCGCCTGGGCGACTTCGCCCTCGTCGGCGAGGGGTTGTTGCTGTCGAACTTCGAGCAGAAGGGCAGCCAAAACGCCGTGCTCGGCAACCGCTTCGACTACAACCAGCCGCCCACGCTGGAGCGCATCGACCAGGAAGTCGCGAACAACCGCGACCTCATGGGTCTGCGATTGCGCCCGGAGTACTTCTTCTTCGACCTCGACCTGCTCGTGTTCGCCAACGGCGTGTACCGCTGGAACGAGCCCGACGAGGCGTCGACGTTGCATCAGGTGCACGGCTACGCGGGCTTTGAGTGGCGCATGCCGGGTGGTGCATCGCGCGTGGCCGGCACCGTCGGGGCGCGCGACGAGACGCGAGCGTTTTTGCCCGAGCGGGTTCCGCTGCGCAGCATGGTGCACGCCGACCTTGATTGGCTGCAGTCGATCACCGACGGCTACGCGTTGCACGCCACCAGCAACACGCAGGTATGGACCTTCCTCGGCGACAACTTCGTGCGTGGCAGCACGCTGGTGGGCGTTGAGCGCGCGGGCCTTGGCAGCGTCACGTACGAGTTCGGCTACGACACGCAGAACAAGAGCCCCGACGTGCGCACCTTGTTTCACGCCGTCATCGCCGCTGCCGAGCTTGGTGAGGCTGTGTTGGTGCGGGCCACGCTTGGCACGCAGCGCGGGGGCATCAAGTGTGTTGCTGGTGTGTGTCGGGAGTTTCCTGCGTTTGCTGGTGGGCGCGCCGAGGTGATCGTCCGCTGGTGACGTGGTCTTCTTCGTTGTGCTGTCCGCTTCACGTCGACGGTCGTCTCGTCGTCGTCGATGCTTCACGTCGTCGCGGACAGGGCATGTCGTCGATCAGTGCACTCGAGCTTTGAGCTACGCCTTCGGCGGGAGTCAGGAACCTTCAGGCCAAGGTTCCCGACACCCTCCGGGCCCTTTGGTGGTCTGTGCAGCGCTCCCCGTGCACTTTGAGCGTCGGCGCCGGAGACCTCTCGGTCGTCGAATGGGCTGGCGCCTCCTGGTTCAAAGTGCATCGGCCAGGTGCCCCTCCGGCTCCTTGCGTGCGCTCCCCCGCGTCCGGCCGCGTCACACGCGCCCGCCGTTCATCACCCCGCCCGGCCGCTCGTTGAAGCTCCCTGGCGCGAGCAGCAGCACGCAGCAACCCTGCGGCTCGCATACAGCGCACATGCAACCGCCTTCGAGCGTGGGCGAGCACGCCCGTGCCGGCGGGCGCCGGCTCCGACGCCTCGCAGGAGCGCGACCCGATGGGAAACGCCCATACACAATACAGTGAAAAGGCGGGGCGTCGCTCCGTAGAACGCGGCGCAACCACCTGAAATATCAAGCAAAAGCGCGCGGGGGTCCTGGGGGCCGCCGCGCACCGCGGCCCCCAGGTCGCGCCGAAGGCGTAGTCCAAAGATGGGACGCACTGATCGACGACCATCTCGTGACACGACCACGTGAGGCGCGAGGCGGACACGGACATGACGACGAGAAGCGAGAAGCGAGAAGCGAGAAGCGAGAAGCCAAGAGCGAGAAGCAAGCCACAACAACGCGACAACTGAGAAAGAAGAAGGCGACCGCAAAAGTGCCGAGGCGAAGGGCGATGTGTTCGTCTACGGTTCGCTCCATGAAGTTGAGCATGCAGCGATCTGTCGGGCGATCTGTGCTTCCCCTTCTGGCCGTGGGCCTCACGGTCACATCGTGTCAGCCAGAAGAAGACACCCGCGATCGCACGGCTCCCCGTGTGGTGGGCGTGAGCCCCGGCGAGCCGGTGTTGCCAGTGACCGCTGAGCTCGAGGTCACCTTCTCCGAGAAGCTCGACCCCTCGACCGTCGACGACGATCCGACCTCCGACACCGTGAGCGTGCTGCTCGCCACGCGCGCGGTGGTGAACGAAGCGTTCCTCAACGACTTCGACAACCCGGGCATCATCGAGAGCCGCCAGGACGACGTCGTCGCCATCGACGCCGAGCTGCGGAGCAACACGCTCACCATCACGCCCGAGCAGCCGCTGCTGCCCAACACCGCGTATGTGGTGCTGCTGGGCAGCGAACTGCGCGACGCGGCTGCGAATCCCCTCGTCGACGGGCTCGGGCTCGCCGCTGTGTTCCGCTACGACTTTCAGACCGACGCGGGTTCACCCGAAGTCGAAAGCACGGACCTTGGCGCGGGCACCGTGGCGCCGAACCGCCGCCGCTTCGACGTCACGTTCAACCAACCGGTGCGCAACGTGGGCACGTCGACGCTGTCGTTGTCGCCGGCCGTCGAGATCGAAGCCGTGTTGCTCGACGAGACGCGCACCGTGGCCACTGTGTTTGTCGCGCCACCGTCGTCGGGCTGCGAGCGCTTTGTGCCCAACACGGAGTACACGCTGAGCATTGGCGCCGGCGTGCTTGCCGACACCGGCCAGGCCCTCGTGCCGTACACCGCCACGTTCTCGACGGGCGCCTCGTGCGACACCGTTCGCCACGTCGTCGTGGGCGCGCCCGAAGCGATCGCGGGCGAAACGTCGGCCACCATCCGCTTCACCACCAACAAGCCCTCGACGACGTTGGTGCGCTTCGGCCTCGACGGCGGCGAGCTCGACTGCCTGGGTGCGGCGTGTCCGGTGGCGGGTGCCTCGGTGCGCACGGCGAGTGCTGACTCGTCGCCGCCGGCGTTTGTGCACGCGTTGCAGGTCAGCGGGCTCGAGGTGGATCGCACCTACCGCTTCGTTGTGTCGGCCGAAGACGACGTGGGCACGGTGGCTTCGGGCTCGGGCACGTTTGTCACAGCACCTTTGCCGAAGGTGTCGGTGAACGAAGTGATGGCGAACCCCGCAGCGGTGTTCACGTCGGAAGCGAAGGGCGAATACGTCGAGCTCGCAAACTTCGGGACCGACGCGTTGGATGTGTCGGGCTGGGTCCTCAACATCGACGGCGGCGACGCAGCGGGTGGTTGCACGGCGACGTTGCCCGCAGCCACCACGGTTGCTGCAGGCGCGTTCCTCGTGGTGGCCGGCAAAGACTTCGACGCGATTCCGTACGCGTTGGAGGCCGACGTCGTCGTCGTGAAGCTCAGCGAGGGCAGCGGCAACGGCATGTGCAGCCTGGTGAATTCGCGGGCGCAGCCGGTGGTGTTGGCCGATGCCGCGGGTCGTCCGATCAGCAGCGTGGGCGGCTACGCGAGTTTGATCCCCGACAACGACGGCCGTTCCGTCGAGCGCCTCGGCCCCGACGCCGCCGACGTCGAGAGCAACTTCTGCTTCTCGCGCACCGACGCAGGTCCATCGCCGGGCCGCGCCAACAGCATCACCGTGGGTGGCTGCGACAACTGAGTTCATTGGTGCTGCACACCAAACAGAACAACCCGGCACAAGGCCGGGTTTTTTTGCCTGAGGCGCCTTCAGCTCAGGCGCGACGACGACGACGCAGCAGCACGGCCATCACAGCCGCCATCGGGAACATCACGCCCGCGCCGTTGCAGCCCGCGGCAGGTTCTTCTTCGTCGCTGGTCCCACCTTCGCCCTCACCCTCGCCTTCGCCTTCGCCTTCACCTTCACCCTCGCCTTCGCCTTCACCTTCACCCTCGCCTTCGCCCTCGAGGCAGCCAATCCGGCCGTTGTCGTCGACTTCGCCGCAACCACCCAACGCCGAGCAGTCGATGGCGTTTTGGAATTCGACCGCTTGCGGTCGAATTCATGTTGATATTCATGGGGTTGGCGGCACGCCAACTCCATGAATTGTCCCTCGACACAGATGTTTGCCGTGTCGCCCTCGCAGCTGCCGAGGCCAAACGGGGCGCACTCGACGTCCTGGTCGATGCAGCGCCCGTCGACGCAGACCTGCTCGAACGCCGTGCAATCTATCTCGGTCGTGGGCGCGCCGTCGGAGCAGAGCAAGGCCAAGTTGCCGCCGCCACCGCACGTCCCCTGCCCAGTGGGACCGCACGTTGGATCGTTGCAAATCGCGTGGCCCGATTCTTCGCTGCACGTCCGACCGAGAGAGGTGCAGTCGATCACGCTTGGGCTTGGCTGCACGGCCTGGGCCGAGCCGAACGTTCTGCACACGACGAGGGCGTCGCCGACGCAGGAGTTGGCGCCGCCAGGGGCGCACAGGCTCACACCAGGCGGAAGGACCTGGCAGCTCTCGCCCTCGCTGGTGGCAACGCAGGCGTTGTCGCCCACACAGGGCACGGAATGCGCGTACTCGTCGTTGCTGGTGTCGTCATCAAACAGCCTCGCGATGCCCCAGCACTCACCGCCGCGAGTGCCAAAGCACGACTCAACAGGTTCGGGGCAAGCGCTGCCAACGCACTCCTGCGTCCCGCAGGTTGCGGCGCCCGCCACGATGTCGTCGCACGTGGACAAAACGTAGATCCCGTTGAGGCAAAAAAGGGCCTCGGGCGTGTCCAAGCAAACGTACGGCGAAGCGCCGGCGCATGGGTCGCCGGGGTTTTGGGCAGCCGCCGGCACAGCGGCGAGAAACGTGATGGCGAGGGCACAGCGGAAAACGTTCATGGTTGCGCGTGTTTCAACCGCTTTGGGCTGTCGACTGTCGTCGAGCCAACAGACGGCGCGCGACCGGTCGACGGTGAACTCGGGTTGTCGCGCGACGAGCCCGGCTCGCGTAGACGGTGCCGATGACCACGTCGCTCGCCGCCCTCGCCACCACGCTCACCGACGTCACGCTTGGCGTGAATTTCGACGAAGACGCCGTCCTCGACGTGGCCCGCCGGTTTTCAGCAGCCATCGACGACGCCTCGCTGAAGGATCGCGAAGCCGCCCTCGCCGTGCTGTTGGCGCGCCTGCAGAGCGGCAGCGTCGCTGACGCCGATGGTGCGGCCCACGTGGCCCTCGCAGCCGGTGCTGTCGTCGAGAGTGGCTTGCCGGCCGACGCGCTCGCGGCGGTGTTGCTCGCGCGTTTGCCCGACGTGTTGGTGGCCGCACGCCGCTACGCCGACCGGTGTTTCGCGCACCCCTCGATGCCACCACCGGCCGGCGACAACGACGAAGAAGAAGCAGCGATCGACGAAGACGACATCCTCGTCGAGGTCGACGGACGTGGCATCCCGATCGCGGTGTTTGCCGCCGGGCTCGACGACGACCGCCCCGGCGCTGCGGCGTTGTACGCGCTGCATGAGTGGACATTGCCAGCGGTGGCGGCGTGGACGCACAGTCGCGAAACATTGCGCGCCGCCATCGACGACGACGCGCTCAACGCAGCTGCAGCGGCGATGCACCAGTCGGCGGCGTTTTGGATACACAAGCTGCTCGGCGTGCAGCTCAACACGCGCTGGCTCGTGGTGAGCCCCGTTGAGCGCCGTGCGTTTCGCGTGCTCGTCGACGAAGTGGTGAGCAACTTCGACCTGCACGCGTTGCTCGCGGCAGCGCTGTTGCCGCGCGGGCTTGCTGGCGAAGGCAATCCAACGGCGGTGACCGATCACCTCTCGGGCCGTGACGTCGACGTCGAAACCGACAGCGTGCGCGGCACCTGGGACCTGTACGAGTGGCGCGGCGCGCCATTGCTCGCGGCAGGCGAGAAGGTGCCGTCGTCGTTGTGGATCTGGGGCGAGGGCGAGCCGCGCGACGTGCCGCTGTGTGGCGACGAACGCGTCGTCGTGGTGGGCCCGCCGTCGTACGCGCGCAGCTGGGGCCTTGGTCAGGTGTTCTCAGCACTGCGCCCGCGCATCGAGATTGTCGACGAGCTCGACAACGCCGCTGTCGAAGCCTGGCTGGCACGCGCCACAGCGGCGGCGTTGTGAGCTGACGCACCAAACGCGTGATCGTGCGTCCGGGCGACGGACACGCACGAGGCCATCAGGCGCGTGCTGAAGCGACGGACAGACGTCCCCCGACGACGAGACACGTCGATCTGCCAATCGTCGCATCAGGTTCGACCCGTTACCTCACGCTCGTGCAGTGCGTGAGTTCTCCAGTTCCTCGTGACGCGTTCAACGCGCAGATCGCCGCGCGTCTCGACGCCGAAGAGGCGATCACGATCGAGCTCGACGCGATGGCCGACGTCGCTGTGGCTGCTGCCCTCGTGCGCACCGCCGCCATCGTGAGTGGCTTCGCCGCCCGCGTCGCCGCCGAAATCGCCACCGCCGCTGCCGAACTCGCCAGCAACGCCGTTCGGCATGCCGGTGCTGGCGTACTCACCGTCACGCGACAAGCGGCCAGCATCGTCCTCGTCGTCGTCGACCGAGGCACCGGCTCCGCTGCGGCCTTGCGCGAGCAGCTGCGCGCACCAGCCCCAAACAACCCCGCGCGCGGCGGCCTTGGGCACGGCGTCGCTGCCGTGACGCGCTTGATGTCGGGCATCGAATTCGAGGATCGCGACGGCGGTGGCGTCGTCGTTCGTGCCTGGAAAGACCCTTCATGAGCGCCCGCGGTCTTGAACAACAAGTGCTCGCTGTCCTGCTGACGCGCATCTCCGCGCTCAATGCGCGCTCGATCCTGCAGAAGGCCGTCGACCGCGCGGGGCTGCCCCGCGAAGGCTTCAGCACCGAGCACCTGCCGGCGTTGGTCACGTCGCTGACGTCGGGGTGCCGGCTCTTTCTCGGCGACGAAGCGGCTGTGTTGCTCGAGGCGATTGCTGCCCTTGGTGGTCCATCGTCGACGCGGCCGGCGGTGCGCATCGATCTCGTCAGCGAGGCCGACATCTCGCTCGCGCGGCGGCAGGCGCAGATTGAATGCGTGCACGCGCGGGCCTCGGGCTTCGCGGGTCAGCGGGTGGTGACGATGGTGAGCGAGCTCGCGCGCAACATCGTCAGCTACAGCAAGGGCGGCTACGTCGAGGTCATCCCGCACGTCGGCAAGATCGAGATCGTCGCCGCCGACCGCGGGCCTGGCATCGCCGACCTCGAGCTGGTGCTCAGCGGCAACTACAAAAGCCGCACCGGCCTCGGCAAGGGCCTGCTCGGCGTGAAGCGGTTGTCGAACGCCTTCGAGATCACCTCGACACCTGCAGGCACCCACGTGCGCGCCGAGGTGAGCGTGTGAGCGTGGTCATCGGTCGTGCGTCGCGTCCCCTGCCCGGCGAGACCGAAAACGGCGACGCGACTTTCGTTCGTGTTGTCGGTGACGCCACCTGGTTTGGTGTGATCGACGCCCTCGGACACGGGCCAACCGCAGCGCTGGCGTCGTCGTTGGCGCTCATGCACCTCAACCGCGCCGATCTCACGCGCACCGATGCCGTCGGCGTCGTTGCGGCCGTTCAGGGGTTGCACACGACGCTGCGCGGAACCCGCGGTGCCGCAGCGTTGTTGTGTTGTGTGCAGGGCGAGACGTTGACGTGTTGTGGCGTCGGCAACGTCGAGCTGCGTCGCCTCGGCGCAAGGATTTCCGCGCATGTGATCCCCGGCGTGCTCGGCGGTCTGCTCGCGCGCAAGCTCGTCGCGGCGGTGGGAACGATGCCGGCCGGCACGCGCGTCGTGCTGTACTCCGATGGCATCTCACCGAAGTTTGACGTCGACGATGTTGGCAGCGGCGACCTCGACGTGGCGGCGGCGGCGCTGTTGTCGCGCTTTGCTCGCAGCAACGACGACGCCACCGTTTTGATTGCTGAGGCGTGTGCATGAAAGATGGAACCGTGTCGCTCGTTCGCTTGTGGGACGTGGTGTTGCTGCCGCTGCAGGGCGAGATCACCGACGCGCAGGGCGACCTGCTGTGTGAGCAGGTGCTGCGGCACATCGAGATGACGGGGCCGCGAGGGCTCGTCGTCGACCTCTCAGGCGTCGCGTTTCTCGATAGCCACCTGTGCTCGACCATCGCCCACCTCGCGGCGGCGGCAATGCTGATGGGAACACCGGCGTTCATCGCGGGGATCAGCCCACAGATCGCGATGACCCTCGAGACCATGGGCGTGTCGTTTCGACACCTCACGCCCGTCAGCAGCGTCGAGAAGGCCTTCGAGCGCCTGGGCATCGAGCGCCGGGCCATCAAGAGCACCGGATCGTTGACCGACGACGAGCTGCTCGAGGCCCTCGGCCACGTCGACCACGAGTAGCCCACCTTCTGCAGAGCGTGTGATTTCAAGTGGAGAAGACCATGAGTGATGAGACGGTGACGGTCGATGCCGCGCGCATCCAGTCGTTGTTGGCGGCGGTGTCGTTCGTGTCGCTCGGGATGTTCGACGCGAAGGAGGCGCAGGTTGAGGTCCGCGGCGAAGACGACTTCGGCTACCTCGAGAGTGCTTTTGCCATGTTCATCGCCGAGCTCGCCGCCGCGAAAGTCGCGGAGCGCAAGGCGTTGGCCGACAGCGAGACGGCGCGCGAAGAGGTCACGCGTCGCCTGCTCGTGATCGAGCATCAGCGGCACACGATCCGCGCGTTGTCGACGCCGATCATCGATCTGTGGGACGGCGTGCTCACGCTCCCGCTCGTGGGCACCGTCGACACGCAGCGCACCGTCGAGATGACCGAGCAGCTGCTCGATCGGATTGTCGCTACGGGTGCTGAAGACGTGATCCTCGACCTCACGGGCGTCGAGGTCGTCGACACGATGACGGCGGATCACATCGGCAAGCTCACGCGCGCGGCAGCGTTGCTTGGCTGTCGGTGCACGATCACGGGCATCGGTCCCAACATCGCGCGCACGCTGGTGGGCATCGGCGTCGACCTCGGCGAGGTGCGCACGCTGCGCACGCTCAAAGACGGCCTGCGCGCCTGCATTGAGCTGCGCGTCGCACGAGCGAAGCGCGCCGCTGCGGTCGCTGGCGGCTGACCCACCTGCTCACGTCGACAACTGACCTTGTTCTCTGGAGACTCCGATGACCACTGATCCTGACAACGGCACCTGCGAGGTCGAATTCGAAGAGCCCTTGATCGTGATGCGCATGATCGGCACCCCCGGCGCCGCCGAAATGCGACGCGTCCTCAGCGAGATCGACGAAAAGACGAAGGCCTGGCGCTTCAACGTCACGCTCGTCGACTTGACCAAGCAGCTGCATTCGCCGTCGGTCGAGACGCGCAAGGCCATCGCCGACGCATCGAAGAGCTTCGTGCCCTCGCGCGGGACCGCCCTGTTCGGCACCACCTTCGCGATGCGAACCCTCGGCGCGCTGGTCATGAACGTCATCAGCATCAAAAACGGCACCCAGAACGTCAGCAAGTTCTTCAGCACCGAGGCCGAGGCCCGCGCGTGGTTGAACGAGCAAGCAGCAGCCGAAACCTGACCGCGGGTCCGCTTGACTGCTCAGCGATGCGACCGCCCTTGGCGATTGGCATGTCGCCAAAACCGGACCGTCCTGCCGCGCTGCTGGACAGGAGCCTGCGGGCGCGCGGCGCACACGCACACGCAACCGCTCTCGAGCGTGGGCGGGCACGCACGAACCGGCGGGCGCCGGGTCCGACGCCTCGCAGGAGCGAGCCCGTCTCGCGCAACGCACACGCAACCACTTTCGAGCGTGGGCGGGCACGCACGAAGCGGCGGGCGCCGGGTCCGACGCCTCGCAGGAGCGCGACCGCAGGGGCAGCGCCGGCGCCGGCGAGCGGCCAAGGGGCGGGCGTCGCTCCGTAGAACGCGGCGCAACCACCCGAAATATCAAGCAAAAGCGCGAGGGGGTCTCGGGGGCCGCCGCGCAATGCGGCCCCCGAGTCGCGCCGAAGGCGTAGTCCAAAGCGAGGACGCACTGATCGACGGCCATCGCGTGACGCGGCGACGTGAAGCGACGACGTGAAGCGACGACGTGAAGCGACGACGTGAAGCGACGACGTGAAGCGACGACGTGAAGCGACGATGTGAAGCGACGACGTGAAGCGACGAACGAGCATAAAGAGCAAAGAACGAAGGATGACGACGGAGCGGCCACCTGTTCAGACCAGGACAAGGGCAGATCGCCGCTGGCGGTGGTCGG